>CAMLNA010000215.1 GCA_946481025.1 uncultured Rivibacter sp. | reverse complement strand
CCGTTGGTGGACCAGGTGCCCAGCGAGAAGCCGGCGAGGAAGCTGCCGTCGGCGCCGAACAGCGTGGCGCTCGGGCCGGGCAACGGGTCGATCACCGGCGGGGGCGGCGGCACGAGTGCATCGCAGGCCAGCGCATCGGCGTCCTTGGCCGCGTTGATCTGCCAGCGGATGTCGGCAAAGGTTGCGGTGAAGGGCTTGTCGGTGAATGCCAGGAAGGGCACGTCGATGCCGGTGAAGTCGGTCCCCTTGGCGAAGAAGCAGGCCAGCGGGATCTTCAGCGTGCGCCGGGTGTCCAGCGGCAGGCCCTTGAGCACGGTGGTCGCGTCGAGCTCCCCGATGCACGGGTAGGTGCAGTCCACGCGCAGCTTCACGTTGCCTTGCGGCGCCTGGTTCACCGAGATGTCGAACACCAGCGCGGCCTCGGCGGTGAGGTAGCCCGAGTAGTCGGTCTTCACGCCGATGGACTGCGCCATGAACTGGCCGGTGGAGGTCCAGGTGACCTTCTTCGCGTCCTGCTGCACGTTGAGCTGCGCGGTCTCGACCTTCACGTGGCCGTCGGTCGTGACCACCGCGTTGTTGAGGTCCGACCCCACCGGCAGCGACCAGTTGGGCGGCGAGCCGATGTAGAGCTTGTGCAGCGAGCTTTCGACCTGGCGGAACACCACGAGGTCTTCGGTGGCGGCCGGGCCGTTGGGCGTGGTCTGGCCGCAGCCGAGGGCGGGCGTGGTCTCGTCCAGCGCGGGCACGCTGCCGCCGCCGGCATACGACAGGCCGTAGCCGTACGCGAACAGCGGGTCGTAGTTGGCGTCGCCCTTGTTCAGCGGCACCTGGCAGGCCGCCTTGGGCCACGAGAACGACAGCCTGCCGGTGAAGTCGAAGTTCACCGAACCGTCGGCCTTGCGGAACAGCACGTCGGCGATGCCCTTGCCTTCGGTGCCGGGCAGCCAGGCGGCCACGAACGCATCGCTGCGGTTGAGCTCCTTGTTGGCCCACACCGGCCGGCCGGCCAGCAGCACCGTCACCACCGGCACGCCCTTGCCGGTCACCAGGTCGAGCACCGCCAGGTCTTCCGGGTAGCGCCGGGCATGCTCCAGCGTGCCGGACTTGCCGATGTCGCCCACGCCTTCGGCATAGGGCGTTTCGCCGATCACCGCGATCACCGCCTTGAAGTCGGCCACGTTCACGCCGTTGCCGGTGGCCGAGTAGACGACGTTGGCATCGCCCGCCGCCTCGCGGATGCCGGCCAGCACCGAGTCGGCGTTCGGGAAGTCGGCGTTGGTGTTGCTCGTGCCCTGCCAGGTGAGCGACCAGCCGCCGTTCTGGTTGGGCAGGCTGTCGGCGTTCTTGCCGACCACGAGGACCTTCTCGCCGCGGGCCAGCGGCAGCACGCCGTTGGCGTTCTTCAGCAGCACCAGCGACTTGCGCACCGCCTCGCGGGCGAGGTCGCGGTGCTGCAGGGCGGCCGCGTCACCCGCGCCGCCGCGCAGCGAAGGCTTCACGGAGACGGTCTGGCCGTTCTCGACCTTCATGAGGCCCGAACGCAGCTTCACCCGCAGGATGCGCTTGACCGCGTCGTCGATGCGGGCCATCGGGATCTCGCCGGCCTCGACCGAGGCGATGGTGTTGGCGATGAAGGCCTTCCAGTCGTTGGGCACCATCACGAGGTCGATGCCGGCGTTGATGGCCACCGGGCACGACGAGTTGGTGCATTGGCGCTCGACGCCCTGCGCATCGGTGTACTTCACCTGGCCGATGCCGTCCCAGTCGGAGACGACCAGGCCATCGAAGCCCATCTTCACCTTCAGCACGTCGGTCAGCAGGTACTTGTTGCCGTGCATCTTGGCGTTGGCGAAGTTCAGCGCCGTGCCGTCGGGCGCGGTGCCCTGGAAGGTCCAGCTGTTGAACGAGGCCATCACCGTCTGCGCGCCGGCGGCAAGCGAGGTGTAGTAGCCCGCGCCGTGGACGTTGATCAGGTCGGCCAGGTTCGCCTTGTTCTCGCCCTGGTCCTTGCCCTGGTCGGTGCCGCCGTCGCCGATGTAGTGCTTGGCGGTGGCCACCACGGTGGGCCGGCCGGAGGCGGCAAAGCGGCCCTGCAGGCCGGTGGTGTAGCGCCCGCCGTAGCTGGCCACGATGGCCGGGTCTTCCGAGAAGCCCTCGTAGGTGCGGCCCCAGCGGTCGTCGCGCACCACCGCCAGCGTGGGGGCGAAGGTCCAGTCGATGCCGGTGGCCACCACCTGCTTCGCCACCGCCGCGCCGATGCGCTCGATCAGCTCGGGGTCGTTGGCCGCGCCCAGGCCGATGTTGTGGGGGAAGAGCGTCGCCCCGTAGACGTTGTTGTGGCCGTGCACGGCGTCGGTGCCCCAGATCACCGGGATCTTCACCGCCATGTCGGTGTTCATCGACGCTTCCCAGTACGCGTCGGCCAGCGCCAGCCAGTCGGCCGCGGTGGCCTGCTTGTTGTTGCCGGGCCAGGCGCCGCCGCCGTTGAGCACCGAGCCGATGTAGTACTGGGTCACCTCGGCCGGCGTGATGGCGGTGATGTTGGGCTGCGTCATCTGGCCGACCTTCTGCGCCAGCGTCATGCCCGCCACGATGCCGGTGATCTGCGCCTCCTGCGCCGCGTCGGGCGCGATGGCGCTGGTGATCCTGGGCCAGTCCGAAAGGCCCGAAGACGGCGGCGGCGGATCGTCATCGCCGCCCCCGCAGGCAGCCAGGGCCGCCGCCAGGGCCATCGCAAGTGCGCCGGCCTGCAGCTTCCATGTGTTCTTCATGCTGTCTCCTCGAATCGTGGCCCACTGTGGAACCGATTCCACAATGGGAGCCGAACTCTAGGAGTTCTTATCGAAGCCTTTCCACTAGGTTAACTACTTATTAAAGCTGGACCGACACTTGCCCGATGCTTCACCTCCGTCATGAAACCCGGCTCTTCAAGGGTTAGCCCCCATACGCCGGGGCGCCCCCACTGCTCCAATCGCAGAAACTGGAATCGGTTCCAGTTAACGAAAGGTTAAGTTTTGGATCCCGCCGTGCTGTCTTCTGCCTCGGGTGTGGCACCGCCCGAGGGCTCCGCCATGTGGCGCCGCGACTTCCTGTTCGGCGCCGCCACCGCCGCCTACCAGATCGAGGGCGCCGCCGGCGAGGACGGCCGCCTGCCGTCGATCTGGGACACCTACTGCGCCACGCCCGGCCGGGTGGCCAACGGCGACAGCGGCGCGGTGGCCTGCGACCACTACCACCGCTGGGAGTCCGACCTCGCGCTGCTCAAGCAGCTGGGCTTCGACGCCTACCGGCTGTCGATCGCCTGGCCGCGTGTCATCGGCCTGGACGGCCGGCTCAACCCCCGGGGCGTGGACTTCTACAAGCGGCTGCTCGACCGCCTGCAGCAGCAGGGCCAGCAGGCCTTCGTGACGCTCTACCACTGGGACCTGCCGCAGCACCTGCAGGACCGCGGCGGCTGGCTCAACCGCGACACCGCCCACCGGTTCGCCGACTATGCGGAGCGCATCGGCCGCGAACTGGCCGGCCGGGTGAGCGCCTGGACCACCCTGAACGAGCCCTGGTGCTCGGCCCACCTGGGGCATGGAGAAGGGCGCCACGCGCCGGGCCTCACGGACAAGCGGTATTCGGTGGAGGCCATGCACCACCTGCTGCTGGGCCACGGCCTGGCCTGTGCGGCCCTGCGCAGCAGCGACCGCGCCCCGGTGGGGCTGGTGCACAACATCAACGCGGTGAGCGCCGCCAGCGACAGCGCCGCCGACCGCCGGGCGGCCCGCCTCGCGCATGCCTGCTCCAGCCACTGGGTGCTCGACCAGGTGCTGCTGGGCCGCTACCCCGAAGCGATGCGCGAGCTGTGGCCACAGGCCGAACCGCCGGTGCGCGACGGCGACATGGAGGCCATTCGCGCGCCGCTCGACTACCTGGGCATCAACTACTACTTCCGCCAGGTGGTGAAGAGCGACGGCGCGCACGGCTTCGTGGACGCGCCGCTGCCCGACGTGGAGCGCACCCAGATGGGCTGGGAGGTCTACCCCGACGGCCTGCGCGACCTGCTGGTCGAGTTCAGGCAGCGCTATGCGAACCTGCCGCCGGTCTACATCACCGAGAACGGCATGGCCAGCGACGACCATGTGCAAGCCGGCCGCGTGCATGACGAGCAGCGCACCCGCTACCTGAAGCGACACTTCGCCGCGGTGGACGAAGCCATGCGGCACGGCGTGGACGTGCGCGGCTATTTCGTCTGGTCGCTGCTCGACAACTTCGAGTGGGCGTTCGGCTACGACAAGCGCTTCGGCGTCGTGCACGTGGACTACCAGACCCAGCAGCGCACGCCGAAGGACAGCGCCCTGGCGCTGCAGGCATTCTTCGCGCGCCGCGCACAGGCGGCGTGAACCCACCCGAGAGGAGACGAGCATGACAAGACTGCACACCCTGGCCGCGGCCATCGGCCTCGCTTTCGCCGCGGCGTCCGGCGCGCAGGCACAGACCCGCGCCGAAGTGATCCACTGGTGGACCTCCGGCGGCGAATCGGCCGCCGTGAAGGAACTGGCCGAGGCCTACAAGAAGGCCGGCGGCACCTGGGTGGACAGCGCGGTCGCCGGCGGCGAGGCGGCCCGGGCGCAGGCCATCAACCGCATCGTCGGCGGCACGCCGTCCACGGCGGCGCAGTTCAACACCTCCAAGCAGTTCCACGACGTGATCGACGGCGGCCTGCTCAACAACGTGGACGAGGTGGCCAAGCAGAACAACTGGGACAAGCTGCTGCCCGCCCCCATCCTCAACTCGATCAAGGTCAAGGGGCACTACTACGCGGTGCCGGTGAACATCCACATGCCGGCATGGTTCTGGTACTCGAAGGCCGCTTTCGCGAAGGCCGGCATCAAGGAGGAGCCCAAGACCCCCACCGAGTTCTTCGCCGCGCTCGACAAGCTCAAGGCGGCCGGCGTGGTGCCGCTGGCGCTCGGCGGCCAGCCGTGGCAGGAGAAGCTCACCTTCGACGCGCTGCTCGCGCACATGGGCGGCGCCGAGCTCTACCTCAAGGTCTACCGCGACCGCGACGCGAAGGCGGTGCAGAGCGACGCGTTCAAGAGCGTGCTGGCCTCCTTCAAGCGCCTGAAGAACTACGTGGACCCGGGCTCGGCCGGCCGCAACTGGAACGACGCCACCTCGATGGTCATCGCCGGCAAGGCCGGGGTGCAGATCATGGGCGACTGGGCCAAGGGCGAGTTCCAGGCGGCCAACCAGACGGCGGGCAAGGAGTTCGGCTGCTTCCCCGGCTTCGGGCCGAAGTCGCCCTACATCATCGCCGGCGACGTGTTCGTGTTCCCCAAGACCAGCGACGCGAACCAGATCAAGGCGCAGCACCTGCTCGCCACCACCTTCACCGCCCCGGCCACGCAGGTGGCCTTCAACAACAAGAAGGGCTCCATCCCGATCCGCACCGACGTCGATGCGAAGGCGATGGACATCTGCGCCCAGGCCGGCCTGCAGGTCATGAAGGACGCCTCGCGCCACCTGCCCAACCCCGAGATGCTGGTTTCACCCGATGTGAACGGCGTGATGCAGGACATCATCACCAAGTTCTGGAACACCAACCAGTCGACCGACGAGG
>CAMLNA010000214.1 GCA_946481025.1 uncultured Rivibacter sp. | reverse complement strand
TGGCGGCGCGGGCGATGGTGTTGCTGTCCTTGCCGGTCATGTTCTGCAGCACGAAGAGGTTGAAGCCCACCGGCGGCGTGACCTCGGCGATCTCGACCAGCAGCACGATGAAGATGCCGAACCACACCAGGTCGAAGCCCGCCTTCTGGATCATCGGCAGTACCACCGCCGAGGTGAGCACGATCATGCTGATGCCGTCGAGCGCGGTGCCGAGCACGAGGTACACCAGCACCAGCGCGGCGATCAGGGCATAGGGGCTCAGCTGCAGGCCGTTGACCCACTCGGCCAGCTCGCGCGGGATGCCGGTGAAGGCCATGGTCTTGGTGAGGAAGGCCGCCCCCGCCAGGATGAACATGATCATGCAGCTCACCCGGGTCGCGCTTTGCAGGCCTTCCCAGAAGTTGCGCCAGGTGAGGTTGCGGCTGACGGCCGCGATGAGCAGCGAGCCCAGCACGCCGTAGGCAGCGCATTCGGTGGCCGTGGCCCAGCCGGCCACCAGCACCCACACGATGAACACGATCAGCGCTCCGCAGGGAATGAGGCTGCCCGAGCGCCGCAGCTTCTCGGCCAGGCGGGTCGGCGCCTCGGCCGGCGGCACGCGCTGCGGGTTGGCGAGGCTCCACCAGGCGATGTAGCCGGAGAAGAGCAGCATCAGCAGCAGGCCGGGCAGGAAGCCGGCCAGGAAGATGCGGATGATCGACGCGTCGGCCGCCACGGCATACACCACCATCGTGATCGACGGCGGAATGAGGATGCCCAGCGTGCCGGCGGTGGCCAGCGAACCGAGCGCGAGCTTCTCGTCGTAGCCGCGCTTCTTCAGCTCCGGCAGGGCCACCTTGCCGATGGTGGCGCAGGTGGCGGCAGAAGAGCCGGACACCGAGCCGAAGATGCCGCAGCCCAGGATGGTGGTGTGCATGAGTCGCCCGGGCACCTTGTTCAGCCAGGGCGAGAGCCCCTCGAACATCTGCTCGGAAAGCCGCGTTCGGAACAGGATCTCGCCCATCCAGATGAACAGCGGCAGCGCCGCCAGCTCCCAGCTCGCATTGCTTTCCCAGAAAGCCGAGAACAGGTTCGCCCCCGGCTGGGTGCTGGTGAAGAAGGCCTGCCCGACCCAGCCCACGATCGCCAGCGTCATGGCGATCCATACGCCGCCCGAAAGCAGCAGCAACATCACCAGCAGCAGCAGGCCGCCGATTGCAAGCACGCTCATCTACAGGTCTTCCGAAAAATCACCGCGGGCGTGGCGTTCTTCAACCAGCCGCACGTAGGTGGGCTTGCGGCCGGTGAGCACCAGCCACAGCTCGTCGAGCACCGCCAGCAGCAGCAGCACGGCGCCGACCACGAAGCTCAGCTGCGGGATCCAGATCGGGATCACCACCAGGCCGCCTGCCATCTCCTTGAAGGCGTAGCTGTCCCAGGCGAAGCTCGCGGCCCACCAGGCGAGGTAGGCGGTGGAGGCCGCGGCGATGAGCAGCGCGACCGTCTCGAGCGCACGGCGCGGGCCTTCGTCCAGCTTTTCGAGCAGCAGCGTCACCCGCACGAAGTCGCCATGCTTGAAGGCATGGGCCATGGCCAGGAAGGCCGCAGCCGCGCACAGCCAGGACACGAGGTCGTTGATGCCGCCCACCCGCCAGCCGGCGCCGCGGCCGACGGACTGCGCGATCATCAACACGAAGATCAGCAGCACGCAGGCCGCGGCGGCATGCCCCGCGGCGGCGAACAGGCGGTCGAGCGCGCGCCGCAGCATCAGGGCTTCTTGGGCGCAGCGGTGCCGGCCTTGGCCGACTGCCGGAAGGCCGCGACGATGGACTGGCCTTCGGGACCCGCCTGCTTCTCCCAGTCGGCCAGCATGATGCCGCCCACCTGCTGCAGGTCGGCCACCAGCTTCGGCGGCGGCGCCACGATCTTCATGCCCTTCTCCGTGAGCGCCTTCTTGTACCAGTCGTTCTTCTCCTGGCTCACCTTCCAGCCGCGCGCCTCGGCATCGGCCGCGGCCTTGAGCACGGCATCCTGCGTGGGCTTGTCGAGGGCGGCAAAGGCCTTCTCGTTCACCAGCACCGCGTTCTTCGGCAGCCAGGCCTGGGTGTCGTACCAGTACTTGATGTGCTCGTAGGTCTTGGAGTCGTAGCCGGTGGAGCCCGAGGACATGTAGCTCTCGACGACGCCGGTGGCCAGTGCCTGCGACAGCTCGGCCGCCTGGATGGTCACCGGTTGCGCGCCGATCAGCTCGGCGATCTTCGCGGTGGCCGGGCTGTAGGCGCGCCACTTGATGCCGCGCATGTCGGCCACCGAGCTGATTTCCTTCTTGGTGTAGATGCCCTGCGGCGGCCAGGGCACGGTGAACAGCATGCGCATGCCCTGTGCGCCGAGCAGCTTCTGAAGGGCAGGGCGCTGGGCTTCGGTCAGCCGCTTCGCATCGGCATAGCTGCTGGCCAGGAAGGGCAGGCCGTCGAGCGCATAGACCGGGTTCTCGTTGGCGAAGTTGGCCAGCAGCACCTCGCCGATCTGCGCCTGGCCGCCCTGCACCGCGCGCTTGATCTCGGGCGCCTTGAACAGCGATGCGTTGGCATGCACGGTGATCCTGAGCTTGCCGCCGGTGGCCTTGTCGACGTCGGCCGCGAACTGCGAGAGGTTTTCGGTGTGGAAGTTGTTGGCCGGATAGGCCGCGGGCAGGTCCCACTTGGTCTGGGCGTTCGCGCCGGCGGCCAGGGTGGCGGCGGCCAGCGTGAACGTGAGCCTCTGGTGCATAGGGTTCTCCATGAGAAAGCGAAGGACGAGAATAAGCCTGGGCGCTGCGGCAAACGATGAGGGCTTTTCCTGCAATGAACGACGGGCGGACACTGGGCGTGTTGCTGCTGGACACGCATTTCCCCAGGCCGCCCGGCGACATCGGCAGCGCCGACACCTTTGCGGCCCCCGTGCGCTTGCATGTCGTGCCGGGCGCCTTTGCCAACGACGTCGTGTCATCGGTTAGCAGCCTGCGTGCCAGCAGCCTGCCCGCGCGGTTCGTCTCGGCCGCGCGCGAGCTGCAGGCCGCAGGGGTGGCTGCCATCACCACCAGTTGCGGCTTTCTCGTCGCCTTGCAGGCCGAGCTGCAGGCCGCCGTGCACGTGCCGGTGGTGAGTTCGGCGCTGCTGTGGCTGCCGCAGCTGCTCAAGACCGAAAAGCAGGTCGGCGTGCTGACCTTCGACGCGGCCTCCCTGGGCGCAGAGCACCTGCGCTGCGCGGGCGTGCCGCAGGAGCGGCTGGCCGATGTGCCGGTCGAAGGCATGCCGGCGGGCAGCGAGTTCGTGCGCGGCATTCGTGGCGACGACCCTCGGATGGACCTTGCGATCGCGCGCGACGAGGTGGTGGCCGCCGCGCAGGCGCTCAAGGCGCGTGCGCCGGAGCTGCGCACCCTGGTGTTCGAATGCACCAACATGCCGCCCTATGCGCAGGACGTCGAGCAGGCCACCGGCCTTCGCACCTTGTCCTTGCTGCAGCACCCGCAGCTGCGCTGGGCGGTTGACGACACACTGCACCCATGAACCTCCGATTCGTCGAAGCCTTCTACTGGGTCGTGTCGCTGAAAAGCGTGTCGCGCGCGGCCGAGAAGCTCTTCATCACGCAGTCGGCCATGTCCAGCCGCATCTCGGCGCTCGAAGACGAGCTCGGCGTGCTGCTGCTCGACCGGCGCGACAAGCAGTTCCGCCTCACCGTCGCCGGCGCGCGTTTCTTCACCTATGCACAGCGCCTGCTGGAGCTGCAGCGCGAGATCAAGTCGGAGATGGGCAGCGCGGGCGCGGCGCAGACGGTTTCGCTGCGCATCGGCGCCATCGAGTCGGTGGTGCATTCATGGCTCACCGAATGGGTGCAGCACATGCGGCGCGGCAGCCCCGAGTTCGAGCTGCAGCTCACCGTGGAGACCACGCCCATCCTGGTGGAGCAGCTGCGGCGCGGGGCGCTCGACATCGCGTTCGCGGCGCTGCCTTCTTCCGGCGAAGGTGTGCGCACGCTGGCGCTGCCGCCCATGGAGATGGTGTTCGTGGGTCACGACGACCTGCACCGCAAGCGCTGGTACACGCTGTCCGACCTGTCGCAGATCGACCTGCTCACCTTCCAGCGCGGCTCGCAGCCGCACGTGGCCCTGCTCGACCTGTTCCGCCAGGGCGGGCATGAGCTCAAGCGGGTGCACACCATCTCGTCGATCTCGGCGATGGTGCAGCTGGTGGAAGGCGGCTTCGGCGTGGCCACGCTGCCGCAGGCGGCGGTGGAGCGGCTGTCGCAGCGGCTGCCGCTGCGCACGCTCAAGAGCGAGGTGCCGCTGGCCCCGCTGCCGGTGCATGCGAGCTACCGTGACGACCCGGCCTCTGGCGTGGTGCGCAGCGTGGTCGAGGCGGTGTTCGCCTTTGTTGGTGCACCGGTGCCGCGCCAGAAGCGTGCATCGAAAAAATCGATGAACTGATAGAAAAACTATCTGTTTGCGGCCGCGCTGGCCGCCTACCAGAATTTGCCCCATCGCGCCTGTTCCTGCGGCAACAGGCATACAACGACAGAGACAACCGGAGACGTCGATGGGTGCATCGAGCGAACACTCGCTGCTGGACGAGCACGACCTGGAGCAGGCGTTGGACGTGCGGCGGGCCATCCGCAGCGGCCGCTGGACCTCCCACACGAGCGGCCTGGCCGACGATCACGTGCAGGGCAACGTGGTGATCCTGCCCCAGGCCCTGGCGGGCTACTTCCTGCGCTACTGCCAGCGCAACCCGAAGCCCTGCCCGGTGCTGGCCGTGTCCGAGCCGGGCGACCCGATGCTGCCCGGCCTGGGCACCGACATCGACATCCGCACCGACGTGCCTCGTTACCGCGTGTGGCGCCATGGCGAACTGGTGGACCAGCCGACCGACATCACCGGGCTGTGGCGCGACGACCTCGTCACCTTCGTGATCGGCTGCTCGTTCTCGTTCGAGCAGGCGCTGATGGACGCCGGCCTGTCGCTGCGCCACGTCGACCAGAAGAAGAACGTGGCGATGTACCGCACCAGCATCGCCACCGAGCCGGCGGGGCCTTTTCGCGGACCCATGGTGGTGAGCATGCGGCCGATGACCGCGGCCGCCGCGATCCGCGCCATCCAGGTCACTTCGCGCTTCCCCGATGTGCACGGTGCGCCGGTGCACATCGGCGACCCGGCGCAGATCGGCATCGCCGACCTGTCGCGGCCCGACTACGGCGATGCGGTGGAGGTGCTGCCGGGCGAGCTGCCGGTGTTCTGGGCCTGCGGCGTGACGCCCCAGGCGGCGCTGGCCCAGGCGAGGCCCGAGTTCTGCATCACCCATGCACCGGGCGCCATGCTCATCACCGACCTCTTGAACCGGCAACTGGCTAGGGCCTGTTAACGCTATTTGGAGCCTCACGTGACCCAGGAAACGGGCGCCATCAAGGCGCAAAGCGGAAGCGGGGTTGTTCCCCCGCTGAGCATTTGCAACGCGGAGGGCGCCCGTTTCCTGGGATCACCCGCAGGGCTTGGGTCCCTGGGGGCGCATGCCGTTGTTGCCGCCTCGTTGTGTGCAGTGAGCACACCGCCTCGGCAGCGCCTGGGCCTGCGCCCCCAGGGACCCAAGCGTGAGGCTCCCAATAGCGTTAACAGGCCCT
>CAMLNA010000213.1 GCA_946481025.1 uncultured Rivibacter sp. | reverse complement strand
GGCGGCCATGGCGTGGTCGCCTACCACTACGGCAAGAACTCGGCGCTCGCGCTGTGGGGCTCCGGCCCGGCCTTCGGCATGGACCCGAACATGGTGCTGGCCTGGCACTACTACGGCGGCGGCAAGGCGCTGCTCGAGGAGATCTACAAGTCCATCAACATGGACGTGGTGTCGTACCTCTACGGACCGATGCCCACGCAGCCCTTCGGCTGGTTCAAGAAGCCGATCGCCAAGGCGGCCGACGTGAAGGGCATGAAGTTCCGCACCGTCGGCCTGGCGGTCGACATGTATTCGTCCATGGGCGCCGCGGTGAACCCGCTGCCCGGCGGCGAGATCGTGCCGGCGCTCGACCGCGGCCTCATCGACGGGGCCGAGTTCAACAACGCCTCCAGCGACCGGGTGCTGGGCTTTCCCGACGTCGCCAAGAACTGCATGCTGCAGAGCTTCCACCAGAGCGGCGAGCAGTTCGAGATCCTGTTCAACAAGTCCAAGTACGACGGGCTGCCGGCGGAGCTGAAGGCCATCATCGACTACGGCGTGCAGGCTGCCAGCGCCGACATGAGCTGGAAGGCGATCGACCGCAACTCCAAGGACTACCAGGAGCTCAAGAAGGCCGGCGTCAAGTTCTACAAGACGCCCGACGCCATCCTGAAGGCGCAGCTCGACGCCTGGGACGAGATCATGGCCAAGAAGGGCGGCGAGAACCCGCTGTTCAAGAAGGTGCTCGACTCGCAGAAGGCCTTCGCGCAGCGAGCCAAGCAGTGGCAGAACGACTACATGGTCGACTTCAACATGGCTTACAGCCGCTACTTCGGCCGCGGGGCCAAGAAGACCGGCTGATTCCCGTCTCGCAGGGCGCCCATCGCGGCGCCCTTGTCGTTCCGAGGAGCGTGCATGCAGAAGCTGCTGCTGGCCGTGGACCGCCTCTCCACCTGGGTGGGCAAGGCCTTTGCGTGGACCGTGGTCGGCCTCACGCTGCTGATCACCTGGGAGGTGTTCTCGCGCTATGCGCTCAACCGGCCGCACGGCTGGGTGCTCGACGCGCAGATCATGCTCTACGGCGCGATGTTCATGACCGCCGGCGCCTACACGCTGGCCAAGAACGGCCATGTGCGCGGCGACGTGCTGTACGGCTTCTTCCGCCCGCGCACGCAGGCGGCCATCGACCTCACGCTGTACATCCTGTTCTTCCTGCCGGGCATCGTGGCGCTCACCTGGGCCGGCTGGACCTTCGCGCAGGAGTCGCTGGCCATCCGCGAGCAGACCTTCAACGCCGACCCGCTGCCGCTGTATCCGTTCAAGTTCGTCATCCCGCTGGCCGGCGCGGTGCTGCTGCTGCAGGGGCTGGTGGAGATCGTGCGCTGCGTGGTCTGCCTGCGCGACGGCGCCTGGCCCTCGCGCGAGCAGGACGTCGAGGAAGTGGACGTCGACAAGCTCAAGGAGATGGTCAACGTGAAGGACGAGGACATCGCTGCGCTCGACAGCTACGCCGCGCGGCAGGAGGAGAAGTCATGACCAGGGCGCCCTTCACGCTGCGCAAGGAGCTGTGGTTCGGCTTCAGCCTCATGGCCCTCATCGTTGCCGGCGCGGCCTACATGCTGGCCAGCGCGCCGGTCATCACGAACGGCCACATCGGGCTGCTGATGCTGTCGCTGGTGGTGGTGGCGATCATGCTGGGCTTCCCCACCGCCTTCACCCTCATGGGCATGGGCATGCTGTTCACCTGGCTCGCCTACGACCGGGACTGGCACCGCACGCTCGACCTCATGGTGCAGGCGGCCTACAAGGTGATGGCCAACGACGTGCTGATCTCGGTGCCGCTGTTCGTCTTCATGGGCTACCTCGTCGAGCGGGCCAACCTGATCGAGAAGCTCTTCAAGAGCCTGCACCTGTCGCTGGCCCGCGTGCCGGGTTCGCTGGCCGTGGCCACGCTCGTCACCTGCGCGGTGTTCGCCACCGCCACCGGCATCGTCGGCGCGGTGGTCACGCTGATGGGCCTGCTGGCCTTTCCGGCCATGCTGCGCGCCGGCTACAGCATCCCCATGTCGGCCGGTGCCATCACCGCGGGCGGCTGCCTGGGCATCCTCATCCCGCCGTCGGTGCTGCTCATCGTCTATGGCGCCACGGCCGGGGTGTCGGTGGTGCAGCTGTACGCCGGCGCGTTTTTCCCCGGGCTCATGCTGGCGGGCCTGTACATCGTGTATGTCGTCATCGTCGCGAAGATCAAGCCCAGCCTGGCGCCGCCGCTGTCGGCCGCCGAACGGGCGGTGCCGCTGCCGGCGCCGCTCGCGCAGGCGGGCGCCACCGGCGAGCGGCGTGCCCTGCCGGCCCTGCTGGCCGCGCTGAAGGGCCAGCGCAACCACGGCGTGCCGGCTGGCTACCTGCTGCGGCAGCTGGGCATCGCCTTGCTGCCGCTGGCGGTGTTCTTGCTGGCCGCGCTGTGGGGCTATCACCTGGCGACCCGTGTCGTGCCGCTGGAAGCCGTGCCCGGGCTGCAGCAGATGGGAGAGGAAGGCGAGGCCGGCGCGGCAGCCGAGCCGGGCGGGCTGCAGGAACCGGACGGCGAAGGCTTGTCCGAGCCGCCGTCCGAAGGCGACGGCGGCCTGGCGGAGCCCCCTGCCGAACCCGAGGCACTGAGCGAGCCGCCGGGCCGGCAGGCCTCGCAGGCGTCTTCGGAAGCGGCCGCCGCCGAAGGCGCCGCGACGCCGGAGCCGGCGGCGGCGCAGGACGTCGCGGTGCCGACCGCCGCCCCCACGGGCTACTGGGTCGGCCTGGGGATCGGTGCGCTGGCCATGGCCGCGTTCTACGGGCTGCTCAGCTTCACCCGCTTCGAGATCTTCAAGATGCTTCTCGCGAGCTTCTTCCCGCTCGTCATCCTGATCCTCGCGGTGCTGGGCTCCATCGTGTTCGGCCTGGCCACGCCCACCGAGGCCGCCGCGGTGGGCGCCTTCGGCGGCTTCGTGCTCGCGGCCGCCTACCGGCAGCTCAACTTCGGCATGGTCAAGGAGTCGGTGTTCCTCACCGCCAAGACCTCGGCCATGGTGTGCTGGCTGTTCGTGGGCTCGGCCATCTTCTCGGCGGCCTTCGCGCTGCTGGGCGGGCAGGAGCTGGTGGAGCGCTGGGTGCTGGGCATGAACCTGAGCAAGGTCGAGTTCCTGGTGCTCAGCCAGTTCATCATCTTCGTGCTCGGCTGGCCGCTGGAATGGACCGAGATCATCGTGATCTTCATGCCCATCTTCATCCCGCTGCTCGACAACTTCGGCGTGGACCCGCTGTTCTTCGGCCTGCTGGTCGCGCTGAACCTGCAGACCGCCTTCCTGAGCCCGCCGGTGGCGATGGCGGCCTTCTACCTCAAGGGTGTGAGCCCGCCGCACGTGACGCTGAACCAGATCTTCGGCGGCATGCTGCCCTTCATGGGCATCCAGGTCGTGGCCATCGTGCTGCTGTACCTCTTCCCGGAGATCGGCCTGTGGCTGCCGCAGCTGCTCTACAAGTAGCAGGGCGACCCGGCAGGCGCATACTGCCCGGCTTGCAGGAGACCGACCCATGGGCCGAGCCCCGATCGCGTTCTACTTCGACTTCTCGTCGCCCTATTCGTATGTCGCCTCGGAATGGATCGAGGCGCTGGCCGCACGGCACGGCCGCACGGTGGAGTGGCATGCCATCCTGCTGGGCGCCACCTTCGCCGCGGCCGAGCTGAGGCCGCCGGTGTCCTATCCCATCAAGCGCGACTACGCGCTGCACGACTTCGCGCGGTCGGCGCGGTTCGAAGGCGTGCCCTTCAAGCAGCCGCAGGAGTTCCCCATTCCCACGCAGAACGCCGCGCGCGTGTTCTGGTGGCTCGAGGCCCAGGACCCGGTGAGGGCGGTGGCGTGGGCGCGCGCCGGCCTGCGGGCCTACTTCGCCCGGGGCGTGGTGCTCAGCAACCCGGCCCAGCTGCGCCAACTGGCCGCCGACAGCGGGCTCGACGCCGAAGCGGCCGAGGCCGCCTGGAACGATCCGCAATGGAAGGCGCGCCTCAAGAGCGAAAACGACAGCGCCATCGCGGCCGGCATCTTCGGTGCGCCCAGCTTCGTGGTGGACGGCGAGCTGTTCTGGGGCAACGACCGCAAGCCGCAGCTGGAGCGGTGGCTGTCGGGCGGCCGGTTCTGAGCGCCGGACGCCGGGTGAGGCCATGACCCTCACGCTCGTCACCCAGCTGCGCACGCAGGCGCGTGCCAACCGGCTCATCAACCACCGGCTGCACGAGGCGATGGCGCCGCTGTCGGATGCCGACTTCCACGCGCCGCGGGCGAGCTTCTTTCCCAGCCTGGCCGAGACGCTCAACCACATCCTGCTGGTGGACCGCTACTACCTCGCCGCGTTGCGCGAAGAGGCCGACATGCTGGCACAGGCCAGGCGCTTCCGGCCGGCCGCCATGCTGGCCGAACTGGCAGCGCGCCAGCGGGCCTTCGACGAAGAACTGATCGCCTGGTGCGATGCCTTGGCCGAGTCGCGCCTGGCGGCCGAGGTCGTGATCGACCGCGGCGAATGGAAGCCGAGAGAGCAGGTGGGGCACATCCTCACGCACCTGTTCATGCACCAGCACCATCATCGCGGTCAGGTGCATGCCATGCTGGCGGGCACCTCCATCAAGCCGCCGCAGCTCGACGAGTTCCTGCTGCCCAGCGATGCGCCCTTGCGCACGCTCGACCTCGCCCAGCTGGGCTGGAGCGAGTCCACGTTGTTCGGCCCGCACGGCTGACCGGCAATTCGTGACCTTTGCACGGTGCCGTGAACCGCCAGGCGGCGGGCCTTGCGGCACTGACTAGAATTTTTCGTCCCCACCCTTTCGAAAGATCGCAATGAAGTCCCTCCTGGCCGCACTACTTGTTGTTGCTTCGTTTACCGGCTGCGCCGTCTACACGCCCGACGGCGCGGTCGTCGTGGGCAACCCCGGCGCGCCTGCGCCTGCCGCCAAGCATTGCCCGCCCGGCCAGGCCAAGAAGGGCAACTGCTGAGCGGGTCGAGGCGCCGCGGGGCCTGCGTGCCGCATCGAAAAACGGCTACAACGTCGACACGCATCCATCGCGAGGGCATACACACCATGACGACCCGATTCCGCGCCGCCACCGGCCTTGGCCTGCTGCTGTGCGTGCTGGCTCCGGCGCAGGGCGCCTGGGCTGCCACCGCGGCTTCGGGTGTCGAGGCGGCATCGGCGCCCGAGGTGACCAGGCCGGTGGACCCGGCCAAGGCCGCCGAGCGCTGCGAGGATGCGGTGGCCGATACCGTGCGCACCATCCGCGGCAAGGAAGCGCGCGAGGTCGAGTTCGTGGGCGGCAAGCGCACGCTGCAGCCCGGCGAAGGCGACGAGATGGCCGTCAAGGGCGCGGGCCGCTACCGTGCATCGGCCGGCGGCACGGTGCCGTTCTCGTACACCTGCACCTACAACGCCACGACCGGCGCCACCTCGGGTGCGATGTTCCGTGAAACCGGTCCGCGGCCGGGCGAAGTGGCGTCGGGCCAGCCCTGGCAGCCCGACCTCACCAACGTGTCGCCCGAGGCCTGCGAAGCGGCCACCGCCGCGGCCCTGAAGGACAAATACCCGCGCGTGGGCCGCATCGCCTTCGGCTCCGACACCCGCCGGCTGCAGCCGGCGCCCAACGAGCGCATCGGCCTCGAAGGGCAGGGCGCGCTGCAGCGCGCGCCGGGCATGAACGCGGCGCCGTTCCGGTATCGCTGCGAGTTCGAGCCGCGCAGCGGCAAGATCGTCAAGGTCACCACCAGCGACTGAGCCCTAG
>CAMLNA010000212.1 GCA_946481025.1 uncultured Rivibacter sp. | reverse complement strand
AAGGTGCTGGCGCTGGCCTTCCTGGTGATGGTGGGCATGGCGCTCACCGCCGAGGCCTTCGAGATGCACGTGCCCAAGGGCTACATCTATGCGGCCATGGCGTTCTCGCTGGTGGTGGAAGCGCTCAACATCCGTGCGCGCTCCAAGCGCCAGCTCAAGCCGGCCGCCTGATGCGCACCGGCCGCCGCGGGCTCGGAAGGTGTGAATCGGTCACACCCTCTCAGCGCCCGCGGCGGGCGCGCGACTCCTCCAGCGCGCTGTCGATCGCCAACACCAGCTCCGACACGTCCACCGGCTTCGTGAGGTAGCGGAAGAAGCCGGCAGCCAGCCCCTGCTTCACCGCCTCCGGCATCGCGTTGGCCGTCAGCGCGATGATCGGGATCTGCGCGGTGGCCGGGTCGTTGCGCAGCACCGCCTGGGCCTCGCGCCCGCTCATCGAGGGCATGTTGTTGTCCATCAGGATGATGTCGGGCCGGTGGGCACGCGCCATCTCCACGCCGATGCGCCCGTCGGGCGCGGACAGCAGCTTCAGGTCCGAGCGCCCGGCCAGCACCTGCTCCACCAGCTGCAGGCTGGCCGGGTTGTCTTCCACGCACAGCACGGTCGCCACGGCATCGTCGTGCGCCTGGGGCTGCTTCACCGCCTCGGGCAGCGACGGAGCAGCCTGCGGCACCGACTGCTCGGCGCCGCTCAGGTTCAGCTCGACCGAGAACACGCTGCCCATGCCGGGCGTGCTGCTCACCGTGATCGCGCCGCCCATGAGTTCGACGAGGCGCCGGGTGACCACCAGCCCGATGCCCGTGCCTTCTTCGGCTCCCAGCTCGCGGCCGAGCCGGTTGAAGGGCTCGAACAGCGACTGCAGCTGCTCGGCGCTCATGCCCATGCCGGTGTCCTGCACCGACAGGCGCAGCCGGTCGGCGCCGAGCCGCTGCCAATCGACCACCACCACGCCCTTCTCGCGGTTGTACTTGATGGCGTTCGACAGCAGGTTCAGCAGCACCTGCTTGAGCCGCGTGCGGTCGGCGACCACCCGCATGCCCGGGTCTTCGCTCGGGAACAGCAGGCGGATGCCACGCCGCTCGGCCAGCGGCTCGGTCATCGTGCGGCAGTCCTGCAGCACCTCGGACAGCCGCACCGGCTCGACCGACAGCGAAAGCTTGCCCGACTCGATCTGCGCCAGGTTGAGGATCTCGGTGATGAGCGTGAGCAGGTGGTTGCCGGCGCGCACCACGTGCTGGGCGAAGCCGCGCTTCTGCTCGAGCGTGGCCGGCGTGGACTCGGCCGCCAGCAGCTGCCCGAAGCCGAGGATGGCGTTGAGCGGCGTGCGCAGCTCATGGCTCATGTTCGACAGGAACTCCGACTTCGCCCGGTTGGCCTTGTTCGCAGCCTCGGACGCCAGCGCCAGCTCGTGGTTCGACGTCTCGAGCTGCAGCGTGCGCTCCCGCACACGCTCCTCGAGCTGCGCGTTGAGCCGCATCACCTCGTTCTGCGCCGTGCGGCGCTCCTCGACCTCTCGTGCCTTTTCGTTGTTCGACGCCTCCAGCGCCTGGGTGCGCTGCTCGATCTCGGCCAGCATGGCGTTGAAGGCTTCGGCCAGGGCGCCCACTTCGTCCTTGCCGGCACCGTCGACCCGGCGCGAATAGTCGCCCTGCCTCACCACCTCGCGCGCCACCTCGCCCATCGACAGGATGGGCCGTGTGACGATGCGGCGCAGCCAGAACGACACCAGCAGCGCCGCGAACATGGCCACGACGGTGACCGCCAGCGCGATGCCCGCGTAGTTGAGCAGCCGGTCGTACAGCTCGTAGTCGGCACGCAGGTACACCGAGCCGAGGATCTGGCCGTTCTCGACGATGCGCTTGAACACCCTCACGTCGCTGCCTTCGACCCGCGTGCCGTCGGACTCGGGCAACGCGGGCAGCGCCTGCACGTCGCCCGCTTCGCCATACGTGGCGAACAGGCGCCCGTCGGCCTCGTAGATGGCCGCGGCCCTCACCTTCGGCTGCAGGCGCAGCAGCGCCAGGTTCTCGTTCGCGACCTTGGCATCGTCGAAGGCCAGCGCCGGCGAGGTGGTGCGCGCCAGCAGCTCGGCCTGCGCGTTCACGTCGGCCATCCAGCTGCGGTGGTAGGCCCGCAGATCCAGCGCCACCATCGCGCCCAGCGCGACCACCACCGCCACCAGGGTGGTGAGCAGCATGACGACGAGGAGTTTTCGTTGCAGCGATCCCTTGAACATGGCGGTCAACCGGGTTTTTGCACGACGCGCCGTGCCACTGCGAGCAGCCGTGCGCTGATCTTGAGGTTGCTCGACTCGGCGGTCGGCAGGGAGATGTCGAAACGCACCTTGTCGTTCACGATCACGAAATTGATCACCGCCCCGGCCGGCTCCTGCTCCGATTCGGTGACGGTGAGCGTGGGCTGGCCCTTCGTGCCGCCCAGCACCTCGGCCAGCCTGGCTGCGTGGGACCGCGCCACGTAGACGATGTGAACACCGCTCAGCGAGGCGCCCGGCGCCAGCCTGCGCACCACGAACGCCCTGCCTTCGGCGGCCTGCTGGCCGGTGGCGGTGCGCACCAGCTCCGCATACACGGCATCGCTGCCGGCCACCGCGATCGTGACCGGGCTGTCGGGCCTCTCGAAGGCCTGCGGCGGCCACTCCACATAGCTGGCGAACTTGCACACGAAGGCCGCCTTCACCTGGTATTCGGTCAGCGGCGAATCGGCCTGGCTCCACACTGCGCCCGGCAGTGCGCACGCCAGCGCCAGGCCGAGCGCCGCAAGACGCACGGCACGACGCCGCGTGTCGAAGCCGGGGTGGGGTGAAGCAAGGCACATGGTCGGTTGCCCGGGTCAGAAGCGGCTCACGAGGCCAAGGTGGATCGAGCGCTTCAGCTCGCTGCGGGTGGCCACGTCGGTGAATTCGCCATGCCCGCCATCGAGGTTCTGCCCCGAAAGCCACAGTTCCAGGTCGGGCCGCGGCCGCCAACCCACCCGCAGGTCCCAGGACGTGTAGGCGGGAACGTCCGGGTTCGACAGCGCGGAGGCATGACGCAGCGTGGCGTCGAGCTCCAGGTTGCGGGCCAGGTCCCAGGACGACCGCAGCAGCCAGCGGCGCTTCGGGTTGCTGCCTTCCGTGGCGCGCAGGCCAGCCGCGTCATTGCTGCCGGGCTTGAGCGCGAGGTCCTGCCACAGGCGGGTGAAGCCGGCGTTCAGCCGCCAGCGCGGCAGGGGTTGCCAGCTGCCCCAAAGCTCGACGCCGCGCGTGCTGCCCTGCATGCCGTTGGCGTAGTAGACGAAGGTGCGGCTGGGCGCGATCTCCTGCGTGCGCAGGTGGTCGTGGCGCGCATGGAACAGCGTGGCCGACAGCATGGTGCTCTCGGTGGGCTGGCCGCGATAGCCCAGCTCGGCCACGTCGGCGGTTTCTGCTCGCACGCCCTCGCCGCCCGCCAGCAGGTAGGGTGGCTGGCCGGGCACGTGGGTGTCGTGGTCGAGCCGCGATGGCGCGCGCACGGTACGTGACACGGCCCCCCACAGCAGCTGATCGTCACGCCACTTCCAGGCCAGGCGCAGGTTGGGCAGGAATTCTGCGCCCGTGTAGTCGTTGTGCTCGATGCGCGCGCCGACAGTGAGACGCAGCCGATCGGTGAGCGAGAGCTCGTCCTGCGCGAACAGGCTGATCCAGTCGTGCTTCACCTTCGGCGGCAGGAAGGCCACGTAGGCGCTGTTGGTCACGTCGTCGCTTGCATGGCGGTACTGCGCCCCCCAGACCAGCTCGTGTCCGTCCAGCGGGTGCAAGGTGTGCTGCACCTGCAGGTCGGCAATGTCCAGCTGCTCGGAGAACGTGGGCGGCGTGACGCGGTTGGTGCGGTCGTAGTACGCCTGCACCAGCACGCTGGCATCTCCTTCCAGGGCCCGCTGCCAGCGCGCCACGAGGTTCGCGCCCGAGGTCGAGATCGTGTCGAGCGGCAGGGTCATGCCCGAGATGCTGATCGTGCCGGGCAGGGGCTGCTCGCGGCGGCCGACGTAGGCATCGCCCGACACGGTGAAGTGGTCGCGGCCGGACTGCCACTCGGCGCGCAGGCCCGCCTGCGTGTGCCGGCGCTCGTCGTCCACCAGCGCGCCCGATGCGGTTTCATGGTGGCGCTGGTGCGTGTGCTTCGCATAGGCACGCCAGCTGCCGCCGTTGGCGAGCCGCCCGCCGTAGCGCACCGAGGCGCCGGCTTCCCGGCTGCCCGCGCCGCCGGCGACCAGCCCGCCCTGGGTCTGCGCGGCCGGCCGCAGGATCACGTTGATGATGCCGTTGACCGCATTGGTGCCCCACAGCGTGCCCCCCGGTCCGCTGATGACCTCGATGCGGTCCACGTCCTCGAGCATCACGTCCTGCACGTCCCAGAACACGCCGGAGAACAGCGGCGTGTAGACGGAGCGGCCGCCGATCAGCACCAGCAGCTTGTTGGCGGCATTGCCGTTGAACCCGCGCGGGCTGATGGCGTAGCCGCCGTTGTAGACCTGCGCGACGTGCAGGTTGGGCGCCAGCCGCAAGGCCTCGGGCAGGCTGGTCGCGCCCGAGCGGCGGATGTCTTCGCCGGTGATGACGAACAC
The DNA here is from genome assembly GCA_946481025.1 of uncultured Rivibacter sp. The sequence goes on along the minus strand of CAMLNA010000212.1, from coordinate 1,195 downwards.
CGATGCCGGTACGTCCGACAGGCGCTCGGCACGCTTGGACGCCGACGTGATGCTGATGTTGCCCAGCTCCTCGAGGCTCAGCTCCAGCAACCCGGGCGGCTGCGCCCGCGCCGGCTCCCCCGCCGAGGCCAGCGTGGCCGCCAGGGCTGCGCAACATCGCAAACGGTGGCCTGCACCCACGTAAGCCTCCCTGAAGGCTGACTCGCCGGAAAAACACCCGGCCTGCTACTGCTGTCCCACCGGTTGGATTGAACTGTCTCCCGGGGGGAAAAGTCCAGTCCGGACTTGTTCGAAGCATGTATCTGCCCCGGCCGGCAGCGTCATCCGCGACGAGAGACCGGCGCCGGGCCAGGGACCATAACGCAGCCCATCGGCGCGCGAATGGCGAGGCGGGCAGGCCGCACATCGCACAAGGGTCTTCGCAGCGCGGCGGCCTCGCGTCGCGCCCGTCGCCAGCGGGCTCCATAGAATCGCTTCCCTCATGAGACATCCAGTGTCAACCTCTACTTCCCGGGCTGCCGCGCCGCCCCGTCGCCGCCATGAGCATTGACACCCCGGCCCCCGGCCCCGACCCCACCGAACGACCTGCTTCCTGCACCGACCTGTTCCTCACCTTCACCCGGCTGGCCCTGCAAGGCTTCGGCGGCGTGCTGCCGGTGGTGCAGCGCGAGCTGTGCGAACGCCGGCGCTGGCTCACCAAGGAGCAGTTCCTCGAAACGCTGGCGCTCGGCCAGGTGCTGCCGGGTCCCAACGTCTGCAACGTGTCGCTGATGGTGGGTGACCGCTTCTTCGGCACGCGGGGCGCGTTTGCCGCGCTGGCCGGGATGATGAGCGTGCCGCTGGTGCTGGTGCTGGCCCTCACCGCGCTATATGCGCAGTTCGCCGCCAACGAGGTGGTGGCCGGCGCGCTGCGCGGCATGGGCGCGGTGGCCGCCGGGCTCATCGTCGGCACCGCCTTCAAGCTGGCCGCCACGCTCAAGCGCAATGCGATGGGGGTTGCGGCCTGCGTGCTGTTCGGGGTGGCCACCTTCACGATGGTGGCCCTGCTGCACTGGCCGCTCGTGTGGGTGCTGCTGGCGGTCGGCTCCGTCGCCTGCGGCTATGCGGCATGGCGCCTGCAGCGCGACGCGCGGGGCTTGCCATGAGACACCCTGTGTCAACCTGGATCTCGCGGGCCGAGCGCCGGGCCGCTCCC
>CAMLNA010000211.1 GCA_946481025.1 uncultured Rivibacter sp. | reverse complement strand
GTCCTCCGCGCCTCCGTGGTGAATGAATCGGGATTTCACTTCAGGTTTTTTGCCGTCACCAGCTCGATCGGCGTCTTGATCCAGCCCTTGAGCTGCTTGCCTTCCTTGCGTGCCTTGATGCCCTGGTCAATGGCGTTGGCCGCCATCTGCGAGCCGAACTGGTCCACCGTGGCGAGCACCTTGCCGCTCTTGATGAGCGGGCGGATGGCCGGGATGTTGTCGAAGCCCACCACCTTGATCTGGCCCGACTTGCCTGCCGCGTCGATGGCCTTGGCCACGCCCAGCGCCATCGAATCGTTGGCGGCCATCACGCCCTTGATGTCGGGGTTGGCGGTCAGGATGTTGGTGAAGACCGCGTTGGCTTCCTCGGTCTCCCAGCGGGCCGTTTGCGAGGCCACGATGTTGAGCTTGCCCTGCTTGGCCGCGTCTTCGAAACCGAGCTTGCGCTGCAGCGCGTTGTCGGCGCCGGGGTTGCCTTCGATGATCACCACCTTGGCACCGGGCCCCAGGGCCTTGGCCAGCTCGTCGCCGGCCATCTTGGCGCCGGCGCGGTTGTCCGGGCCCACGAAGGCGAGGTCGAGGCCGGCCTTCTTCATGGCCGCGGGATCGAGCGCCACGTCGAAGTTCACCACCGTGATGCCGGCCTTCAGGGCCCGGGCCACCGGTGCCACCATCGCGCGCGAATCGGCCGGGGCGATGACGATCACGTCGTACTGCTGGGTGATGAAGTTCTCGACCGCGGCGGTCTGCGCGTCGAAGTCGGTCTCCGACTGCATCCCCACCGCCTTGAGCGTGAAGTCGCCGCGCTTCTTCTCGTGGGCGATGGCGCCTTCGGTCATGTTCTTGAAGAACTCGTTGGCCAGCGACTTCATCACGAGGCCCACGCGCGGCTTGGCGCCGGCTTGCTGGGCATGGACGGGCAGGCTGGTAGCGGCCAGCAGGCCGAAGGCGGCGGCCAGCGCGGACAGGGCGGCCGCGCGGCGGTTGGGGCGCAAGTTCATGAAGCTGTCTCCTGGTGCGGTGTGCTTGATCTTCGTGACTTCGCGCAAACGTTTGCGCGAACGTTTGCATTTCAGCGGCGGCAAGGCTTCACGTCAATGCAGGGATAACCCGCGAACGGCGCCAGCCCTCGGATGGGTGAGGCCTGCGCGCGACGAACCGCCCGCCCGGGCCTGCGGGCGCTGGTATGTTGGCGGCCGACTCAAATCAATCGGAGGGATCCCCATGAAAGCCGCCTTGCGAACCACGCTCGCTGCCGTGCTGTTGTCGGCCGGGCTGGGCCTGCCGGCCTGGCAAGCCGCCGCTGCCGAGACTCCGGCGGCGCCCCAGGCGCAGATGCCGGCGCCGCCGGCCGTGAAGGCCGAGCACGGCCCGCGCACAGTCACCCTCGGCGAGCAGGGTGCGCTCAAGCTGCCGGCCGGCTATGTGTACCTGAACCCTGCCGATGCAGCCGCGATGCTCACCTACTGGGGCAACCCGGGTCCGCACGACACGCTCGGCATGGTGCTGGGTTCCGGCGAAAACGACGGCTGGGCCATCACGCTGGAATTCCACAAGGAAGGCTACGTCAAGGACGAAGACGCGAAGAGCTGGGATGCCGACGAGCTGTTCAAGTCGGTGAAGGAAGGCACCGAAGCGTCGAACGAGCAACGCAAGAAGATGGGCGGCGGCGAACTGCACGTCATCGACTGGGTGCAGCGGCCCGTGTACGAGGCGGCCACGCACCGGCTGGTGTGGGGCTTGCGCGCCGAGTCCATCGACGCCGGCCAGCGCAGCGAAAGCGTCAACTACCGCACCTATGTGCTCGGCCGCGAGGGCTTCATCGAGATGAACCTCATGACCGACCCGCAGCAGCTCGATGCCACCAAGCCGCGCGCCAACGAACTGCTCGCGGCCACCAGCTTCAACGATGGCAAGCGCTACGAAGACTTCAACGCCGGCACCGACCATGTGGCCGAGTACGGCCTGGCGGCGCTGGTGGCCGGCGGCGTGGCCAAGAAGATGGGCCTGTTTGCCACACTGGGCCTGCTGCTGGCGAAGTTCTGGAAGGTGGCGCTGGTGGGCCTGGCCGTGTTCGGCGGCGGCCTCATGAAGCTGTTCAAGCGCAAGGCCGACTGAAAGCGCCGGCCTTGCCCTTCACCCCTTCGGCCTCGCGCTGATCCAGCGATCGATCTTCGCTTCGAGCACCGCCAGCGGCATCGAGCCGCTGGCCAGCACCTGGTCGTGGAAGTCCGACAGAGAGAAGCGCGACCCGAGGGCCGCCTTGGCCCGGTCGCGCAGCTCCTCGATCTTGATGCGGCCGATGGCATAGCCCAGCGCCTGGCCGGGCCACACCATGTAGCGCTCGATCTGCACCCGGCTGTCGCGCTCCGTGAAGCCGGTCTGCTCCTGGAAGTAGGCGATGGCCTGCTCGCGCGACCAGCCCTTGGCATGCATGCCGGTGTCCACCACCAGGCGCACCGCCCGCATCATCGCCATGCCCAGGTGGCCGAGATGGGCGTTCGGGTCGTCGTACAGGCCCAGGTCGTAGCCCAGCGTCTCGGCATACAGCCCCCAGCCTTCGCCGAACGCGTTGTAGAAGTAGAAGCGCTGCAGCTTGGTCACCGGCAGCTCCTGCGCCAGCGCGATCTGGAAGTGGTGCCCCGGCTGCCCTTCGTGCAGGAAGAGCGAGGCCATGCGCGGCGTGGCATAGGCGGCGGGGTCGGTGATCACCGCGAAATAGATGCCCGGGCGGGAGCCGTCGAGCGAGGGCTGGGTGTAGTGGTCGCTGGCGGTGTAGCGGGTGAGCTCCGGCTCCGGGCGGATCTCCAGCGGTGCCTTCGGCACGCGGCCGAACAGCTGCTCGAGCTTCGGGGTGATGCGGCGGTTGAGCTCGGCATAGGCGTCGAGCACCTGCTGTTCGCTCTTGAACGGATAGATCTCGGGCCGCTTCGCATGCCAGGTCAGGAAGTCCGCCAGGCTGCCTTCGAACCCGTACTGCGCCTGCACTTCGGCCATCTTGCCGCGCAGTCGCTGCACCTCGCGCAGGCCGAGCTGGTGGATCTCCTCGGCCCCCATCGTGGTGCTGGTGTGGGTGCGCACGTACTGCGCGTACCAGGCGTTGCCGCCGGGCAAGGCAGACCAGCCGGCGCTCGTGCGGCTGCGCGGCAGCACCTCGCGTTCCACCACGTCGGCCAGCCGCACGAGCGCCGGGTTGAGCCGCTGCTCGATCACGCGCCGGTATTCGGCGGCCAGCCGGTCGCGGTCAGGGGCGGCAAAGCGCGCCGGCATCGCGGCGATGGGCGTGTAGTAGGGGCTCTTGTCCACCGCCGCGGGCGCGAGGTTGCGCAGCATGGGCAGCAAACGCTCGACGATCGGGCGCGGGTGCACGATGCCGCGCTTCACGCCTTCACGCAGGTTGGCCGCCGCCTGGTCGCACCAGGCCGGCAGCGCCCGCAGCCGCGACAGGTGCTGCTCGTAGTGAGCCACCGTCGCGAACATCGACAGGCCGCTGTCGGCGGCGTTGGCCATCTCGAAGGGCGGCTTGCCCGGAGTCTGGTCGAGGGGCAGCAGGTGCTCGGGGTGCTGCAGTTGCGCAAGCTGGTCCTGCGCGTGGTAGGCCAGCACGTCGTAGGCGATCAGGTCCGCTTCGCCGAGCGTCTTGCGGTCGATGCGGCGCAGCTCGGCGAGGGTCTTGCGGTACAGCGCAGCGCGGCGCGCGCGGTGAGCGGGCGAGATGTCGATCGGCAGGCTGGCCGCCTGCGCGGGCGTGGCGCTGCCCAGGCGGCTGGCCCAGAACGGGTCGGCGTCGAGCAGGGCCGCGAAGTAGCGGTCGGCCAGCGCCGCCAGGCGCGTGGCCGCGGCAGACTGCGGCGCCGCGGTGCGGGTGGCGGCCGCCGCCCATGCGGGGGCGGCAAACGGGGTGGCGCAGGCTGCGAGCAGCAGCTTGCGACGGGCCGGGGTCACCGGTGCGTCCATGCGGTCTCCTCTGTCCTTGTGGGCTTGGAAGGCGCGCATCGTCGCACGCTTTTCCAGGCCGCGCAGGCCAGGGGGCCGGTCTCCTCGGCGGCTACGCCGCTTCGATGCGGCGCTGGCCGGCGCCGGGGCGCACCTTCAGCACCGGATCGCTCGCGACGGTGAAGCTGCGGCTGTCGATGGTGCTCACGTAGCGCCACTCGGCACGCACGTCGGAGGCCGTCGCAGTGACGACCATGTAGCCGCGCCGGTGGGCGTCGCAGTACTGCAGCGGGCCGATCAGCTGCGTGAGCCCGGCGGCAAGCTGGGCCGGGTCCTGGCCCGCGAGGACTTCCTCCAGCCCCGGCGAGGTGACGCCCGGGGTCGCGAACTCGACGCCGACCTGGTTGCCCTGCGCATCCTGCAGGTCGCTGGCCCAGGCGTTGTGCGTGTCGCCGGCGAGCACCACGAGGTTCTTGTCGAGCGTGCGTGCCGCGCCCAGCACGGTTTCGCGCGCGGCGGCATAGCCGTCCCAGGCATCGAGGTTGTAGGGGATCGACGGCTGCGCCAGGATGGCCTGCTCCTGCGGCGTGAGGGCACCCGGGTTCGTTTGCGCACGGGTGGCGATGTCGGCGTACTGCGCCACGCTGACCTGCTGCAAGGCGATCGGCGCCGGGATCAGCATGCGACCCATCAGCACCTGCTGGCCCAGGACCTGCCAGGTGGCGGTGGACGCCTGCAGCCGTGCCTGCAGCCAGGCGGTCTGCGCGGTGCCGAGCAGCTGGCGGTCTGCGGCGGTCACGTCGGCGGTGAAGCGGGCCGCGTCGAAGCCGTTGGCCGTCACGTAGCCGGCGATGTCGAGCTGGAGGTCGCGGCCGACCAGGCGCGTGTCGAGCATGTGCAGCGAAACCAGCGAGCCGAAGTCGAACGATCGGTAGATGCGATCGGGCTGCGCCGCGTCGGGCAGCCGGGTGGGCATCCACTCGTGATAGGCCTGCAGCGCCGCCGCCTTGCGCGCCGCGAAGCTGCCTTCGGAGGCCTCGGTGTGGTTCTCCGCGCCGTTGCGCCAGGTGTCGTTGGCGATTTCGTGGTCGTCCCACACCGCGATCATCGGCACCGCGGCGTGCAGGGCCTGCAGGTCGGTGTCGGTCTTGTACTGCGCGTGGCGCCTGCGGTAGTCGGCCAGCGCGAGGGTTTCGGTCTGCGGCACGCTCACGCGGCCGAGCGCGGCGGCATTGCCCGAGGCGTAGCCGTCCTTCGGGTATTCGTACAGGTAGTCGCCCAGGTGCACCGCCGCGTCGATGTCGGCGAGCGTTGCCGCATCGGCATAGGCATTGAAGTAGCCGCGCGGATAGTTGGCGCAGGAGAACACTGCGAGCTTCACCTGCTGCACCGCGCCACCCGGCAGCGTGCGGGTGCGGCCGACCGGCGAGTGGCTGCCGGCGCCGAAGCTGAACCGGTAGAAGTAGCGCGTGCCCGGCTGCAGCCCGGCGGCATCGACCTTGACCGTGTAGTCGCGCTCGGCGCCGGTGCTCGTCGTGCCTTGCGCCACCACGCTCGTGAAGGCTGCATCGGCGGCCACCTGCCAGCGCAGCTGCAGCGCCTCGTCGCGCGACGGCGTGGCGCGCGTCCACAGGATCACGCGGTCGGACTGCGGGTCGCCGCTGGCCACGCCATGCAAGAACGCGACGGTGGTGTCGTCATCGCTGCCGCCGCAGGCGGTGAGGGCGGTGCCGCCCACGGCCACCGTGCCGGCGGCCAGGGTGCGGATGAACTCGCGGCGATTGGGGGCGGGGGCGCGTCGTGCCATGTGCGTGCGGGCCTTTGGTCGTTGGGCCGCTGGCGTGCGGCAAGCGGCAAGCCCGCGACCCTATCGG
>CAMLNA010000210.1 GCA_946481025.1 uncultured Rivibacter sp. | reverse complement strand
CCGTTGCAGAAGTGCGCGTACTCACGTGGGCAGGCCGGGCGTCCCGCTGGCGTCACCCCTGACGGCTTCGTCTCCCGTTCCGTGGCTTCGCGCCAGGCTGCGTGCCCAACGGACGCGAGCGCAACATCATTGCTTCAGGCCCGGTGTTTGGTTGCCTCGTTCATGGCAGCCGAAGGCCGTTTCAAGAACCCGCAGAGAGGAATCGCGCTGGGCACGGCAGCAGGCGGCACGCGCCCCTTGCGATCGACAAGAGGATCCCATGATTTCATCCACCGCGGCGCCAACCGCGTCCATGCCTCACCACGCCGATGGTGCGTCCTCCAGCCAGGAGGTACCCATCGCGCAGGCCGGCCCCACCACCACCGATCACCCGCTGGGAGCCAGGCGCAGCGAGGACGAGGCAAGCTTGCCGCCGCAGGTAGCGATGCCGCCTCGCAGCCCCGCATGGCCATTGCCGCAAGCGACGCCGGACATGCGCTCTCCGGCGCCGCTGCTGCCGGGGCTCGTCCCGATGACCCCTGCCGATTGCTCATGGATGGGGGGCGTAGCCGCTGGCGTGGCCAGCGGCCTCAAGGGGGCCGCCGGCATGGCCCACCAGGGCATGGTGGGCGCGCAGGCCCTGGCCACCGCGGCCGTCAGGAACCTGTGGTCGCTGAGCGACCTGCGCACCATGCTGCAGCCGAGCGCCGACGATCCGCAGTTCCTGCGGATGCTGCGCGGGCGCGATCCGGAGGTGAACTCCGAATACACGTTCGCCCAATGCCGCAACCAGCTGCAAGACCTGCGCAGGCTGGTCGAGGCCGGTCAGGGCATCGAGCCGCGGTTCCAGGAGACGCTGCTCAAGGACATCAAGACCATCGAGCAGGCGCTCAATCCGCTGGAGAACGGCACGTCCGCCGCGGGGCGAGCCGTGAAGGCGCTGCTCAACATGGTCAACCTGTGGCCGGTGCTGGTGCCAAGCAAGCTGCTGGCCGACCAGGCCAAGACGTTTGCCTACACGGTGGCGGCCGCGAGCAAGGCCGTGGTGGGCGTGGCGGGCGCCACGCTGCGTCCTACGGCCGACGGGCTGCCCTTTCCCCTGGGCGGCGGCGAGCTCGGGCGGCATGCCGACGAGGTGCACTTCTACCCGGCGCTGCTGAACGCGATCTTCCTTTCGATCGAGATGTCGAAGAAGTACGGCTCGCCCAGCGTGCGCCAGCAGGCCGAGGCCGTCGAGCACAACAAGCTTGCCCATGCGGGCTTCGCCGTGGCGGCGGGCATGGCGCTGATCGCGCCTTTCGTGTGGACCAGCGTGAAAAGCGGTGCCAACAAGGTGGTGGAGGCGGGTATTCGCACCGCGGCGCTTGGCATGGAACGGGCCGGCTTCACCGAGCGGGCCGACACGATGCGCCGCGAGATCTCGCCGGGCATGGTGGGGCAGGAAGTGATGACCGAACTCTCTCGCATCTGGGAGCAGCTCGAAACGGGCCGCCTCGCGCTGCAGAACGCACGCCTCGACTTCACAGACCCGGCCTCCGGCAAGGAGCTCACCCGCACGCTCAATTCGCAGTGCACGCATCTGCTGGAATCCATCGCGTTGTGCACCGAGCGGCTGGACAAGGCCTTCGGCATCAGTGCCGCGCAGGAAGCAGCGGGTGCCGTGGTGCCGCGCGCTCCGTCGTCCAACAATGACTTTGCTTCCAAGGTCGCGTTGACGATCTTCGCGACGGCCATCACCGCCTCCACGGTCTACCTGATCCAGCCCGACCCGATCGGCACCGTGGACCTCGCAGCCGACAGTGCCGTGGTCACCGCGGTGATGCTGCAAAGCGCCATGAACAAGCAGGCCACCCGGCAGGACGCGATGGAGCGCTTCAAGGGCATGGCCGCCACCAGCATGGTGATGGCGCTTGCCCTCTCGGCCGACAAGATCTCCAAGGAGTTCACCCCGCGCGGCCTGGTCGAGGCCGATTCGTCGGCGCCCTACTACGCCAGCCTGGTGATGACGATGATGGCGATGACCATGCCCGGCCCCATCGCGCGCGGCGCGGAGCTGGCGCTCAACTGGAGCGGCAGCCAGCTGGCCACCGCCGGCGGCAAGATCGCCGGCTTGTTCAAGGGGCCCGGCGGCCAGCCGCTCGCCACTGCCGCGCCGGCCTCGCCCGAGGAACTGGTGCAACGCATGGCCGAGTTGAGCGCGTACGCCCGGACTCTCCCGCCCGAGCAGCTGTTGCAGTATGAGCAGGCCGTGGCCGACAGCGTCCATGAGAGGCTCGAAGGCGCCGCCGCCCGCTCGGCAGGCCACTCGCAGCGCAGCCAATCGAGCGTCGTGATCGAGGAGATCGTCGAAGGTCGGCCGACGCCCACGGCGTGACGGTGGCTTGGTTCATGCCCGAAAGACCCTCGGGCCCGGACCCCGGGCTCGTGCGTCAGGCGTTCTTGCGCAGGCGGGAGGCCGCCTTGAGTTCCGCCAGCGCTCGCGCATCGGGCTTGCGCAGGTCCGGAGTCACCGTGGGGAACTGCGGCAGCGCCAGCGTATCGGGCCGCTCGGAAAGGTCCGTGTCGAGCGTGCTGTTCACCGTGAGCGCCGCGGAGATTGCATGGGAGCGGGTTGGCGCATCCGGCGTCACGGCGTGATGCGAGGCGTCCGGCTGCGGCACGGCGGCGGCCGGCGTATGGGCTGCGCCACGGGGCGAAGGCAGGGTGTTGAGGGGCCGGCGCGGCATGACTGCGCCGGGGCGTTGCGGGACCCGGGGCCTGGCGAGGTGCTCTGCCGCGGCCACGACGGGAGGCGAGTCCCGCTTGATCTCGACCGCGGCCGCCTGGGCTCGCGGCGACACGGGCGGCACATCGTCGCCCGTCTGGCACACGCAGGGGGTGGAGAAACTCAGCGCTGACATCAGCGCCCTAGATCGAATGCCGCAGCAGCGCCGAAGCCCCGCGCCAGGCCAGGACCACCGGGAAGGCGGCAGCCAGGCACACCGCAAAGGGGATACCCAGCACCGCGGTCATCAGCATGGCGGGCAGCTGCACTGGCATTTGCACGACGGGAAGGCGTTTCACCATGGCACTCGATGTGTTGCGACCAGAAGGGGCCGGCGATGCTGTTGATCCTTGTTCGCATGTTTGCGGCGGATGTGGGCAAACGACGGGACCGATGCGAAGAGGGGAGCGACGCAACGAACGGCGCAATCTAGCGGCGGCGTCGTGAAAAGACATGTCCGTTGGCTGACCAAACGACTGCCGCCTCCTCAATCGAACTTCACCCCGTTCTCGCGAACGATCTGGTTGAACCCGTCGTGCTGCTGCCTGAAGAACGCCGAAAACTGCTGCGGCGTCATGCCATAGGCCTCGAAGCCCTGCTGCACCAGCTGCTCCCGCACTTCGGGTTTCTCCAGCGCCGCACGCAGCTCCGCACTCAACCGGTTCACCACCTCGGCCGGCATGCCCGCCGGCCCGAAGAAGCCGGCCCAGGGCTTGATGGTCAAGGCACCGAGCCCCGCCTCGGCAGCCGTGGGCACCTCCGGCAGCAGCGGGCTGCGCTGCGGCTGCAAGGTCACCAGCGCGCGCGCCCGGCCGTCCTTCACGAAGGCAGGCGCCGAGGTGCCCGTGGTCCAGATCATGTGGATGTTGTCGCCCACCAGGTCGGTGAGCGCCGCCACGTCGCCCTTGTAGCGCGCGTTCACCACCTTGCGGCCGTCGAGCAGCTGCAGCATGGCGAGCTCTGCCGCGCTGTTGCTCGACGCCGAGTTGTACTTGCCCGGGTTCGCTCCCACGTGGTCGAGCAACTCCTTCACGTTCCTTGCCGGCAGGTGCTTGTTGACCACCAGGAACATCGAGAACTGCCCCGCCGAGCTGATGGGGGTGAAGGCCTTGAACGGGTCGTAGGGCGGGTTGGGGCGCAGCGAGGGCACGGCCACCATCGCGGTGTTGGTGCCCATCAGCAGGGTGTGGCCGTCGGGTGCGGCGCGCTGCACCTCCTGGGCCGACAGGATGCCTTCCGCCCCTGGCTTGTTCTCCACGATGACCTGCTGTCCGAGCTGCCTGCCAAGTTGCTGCGCGATGATGCGCGCCATCACGTCGGCCGCGCCGCCGGGCGCAAAGCCCACCACCAGGCGCACCGGCTTGCCGGGGAAGCCCGCAGCCTGTTGCGCCTGCGCCATGCCCGCGCACAAGGCGGTGATCGCCAGTGCCGAAATCCATTGCCTGAACCTCATGCCGTCTCACTCCTTGTCGTGGTCTTGAACGAGCACCGCGCCTTTGGAGAGCGGCCCCACGTTGCGCCGGTAGATCTGCAGCCAGCCGCGGTCGAACGTCGGCGCGGGCGGCTGCCAGCGTGTGCGCCGCTGCTCCAGCACCTCGGCGCTCACTTCGAGGTCGACGCGCCGCGTGTCGAGGTCGATGGTCACCGTGTCGCCGTCTTCCACCAGCGCGAGCGGCCCGCCGAGCGCGGCCTCGGGCGCCACCTCGGCCACCACCAGGCCCTTGCACACCAGGCCCGACAGGTGTCCGTCGGTCAGCATCGCCACCTGGTCGCCCAGGCCGGCGCCGTCGATGCCGAACACCACGCGCGAGGCACCGCCGCCCATGGCCGGGCCGCCGCAGGCGCCGGCACCGCGCATCACCACCACGTGGCCGGGGCGGATGCTGCCGTCCTTCAGCGCGGCGAGTGCGGCGTCCGACGTGTTGAAGCAGATCGCCGGGCCGCTGAAGCGGCGTGTCCTGCGCTCGGCAATGCCGGTCTTGATGAGGCCGCCTTCGGGCGCGAGGTTGCCGCGCAGGAGCACGATGGCCGGGCGCGGCGCCACCGGGCGCTCGATGGGGCGGATCACCTCCGGGTCGCCCACCTGCACGTCATGCAGGTTGTCGGCCACGCTCGCGCCGGTGACGGTGAGCGCGGTCGTGTCCAGCAGCGGCGCCAGCTGCTTCATCAGGGCACGGCAGCCGCCGGCGGCCTCGAACTCCTCGATGAAACGGTCTCCGATCGGGCGGATGCCCGCGAGCACCGGCGTCCCGGGGCCCAGGTGCTCGAACAGGCCGTACACGTCGACCCCGCTGCCCGCCTCGGTGGCCACGGCCTGCAGGTGCTTCACCGTGTTGAGCGAGCCGCCGATGGCGAGCACCGCGCGCACCGCATTGGCAAACGCGCGCGGCGACAGGATGTCGCGCGGCTTCAGGTCCTTCCACACCATGTCGACGATGCGTTCGCCGGCCGCGCGCGCGTCGGCAAACATCTTGGGCGACAACGCCGCCACCGGTGCGCTGCCGGGCAGCGCCAGGCCGAGCGCCTCGCACACGACGTGCATGGAGTTCGCCGTGCCCAGGCCCGAGCACACGCCGGGTGAGCGAATGGCGCAGCGGCTCATGCCGATCACGTCGTCCACCGGCGTGTGGCCGGTGAGCGCATGCATCGAGTGGATGAACACCTCCTCGATGTCGACGTGCCGGCCCTTGTATTCGCCGCTGGCCTGGTAGCCGCAGGGCACCAGGATCGTCGGTACGTTCAGCCGCGCGGCGGCCATCAGCTGGCCGGGCACCGTCTTGTCGCAGGAAGTGAGACACACCATGCCGTCGAGCTGCGCGCCTTCCACCGCCACCTCGATGTCGTTGGTGACGAGGTCGCGCGCGGCCAGCATGTAGGCGCCGCGGGCGCCCGCGCCGGTGACGAAATCGCTCGGCGCCGCGGTGCGGACCTCGAAGGGCACGCCGCCCGCGGCACGGATGGCCTTCTTCACCTCCGCGGCCACTTCATCGAGGTGGCTGTAGCAGGCGGCGAGTTCGCTGCTGCTGTTCACGACGGCGATCTTGGGCTTCTCGCAGTCCTCTTCAGGAATGCCCATCGCCTGCCATTGCGCGTTGCGCACGGCCCAGAGATAGGAACCACGGGGGAAGTTGCTGCGCAGTTTTCG
>CAMLNA010000209.1 GCA_946481025.1 uncultured Rivibacter sp. | reverse complement strand
CGCCGGTCCAAAGGGGTCGCCCCCTCGAGGGGGCGCGCGAAGCGCGTAGGGGGTGGGCCCTACCTCCAGCCGAACATCATCTGTCGGGCCAGGCGGGACTTCACCGGCCCGAGCCGCTGAAGGGCCGCCAGTCCGAGTCCGCGCGCGGTCGACAAACCCGGCAGCTGCCAGGTGAAGCTGCGCGCCAGAAAATCTGTCGCCGCGATCAGCGTCCAGCGGTCCGGGCCGCGCTGCCATTCGACCCTGCGCAGCGCCGCGTCCACCGACGTGGCGCGCCGCAGCGCATGGACCAGCTCGTGCACGTCGCGCAGGCCCAGGTTCAGGCCCTGGCCGGCCACCGGGTGCAGGGTCTGCGCGGCATTGCCGATGCGCACGGTGCGGCCTTGCACCAGCGTGCGCTCGGCGTTGAGTCCGAGCGGAAACGCCTTCAGCGGCGATACGCCGGTGAGCTGTCCGACCCTCTCGTGGAACAGGCTGTTGAGCACCACCAGGCGCTGCGTGTCGTTGAGCTCGCGCACCGGGTCGTCGTCGCTGTCCACGCACCACACCAGCGCGGCGCGATGGTGCTGCTCCTTGCGCGCAAGCGGCAGCAGCGCGGCCGGGCCCTGCGTGGTGAAGCGCTCGTAGGCACAGCCGCCGTGCGGCGCCGCCAGCGTGACCTGCCCCACCCAGGCGGTCTGGTGGTAGTCGTGGCTGAGCGCCTTGCGGGCCTGGTCGGTGAAGACGCCGCCCTCGGCGATGACCGCGAGGTCGAAGCGTTCGGCAATGCCGGCGTCCACCTCCACGCCGCCGGGCAGCGGCTTGAGCGCCGACACCTTGGCGCCGAACCGGCTGCGCAGGCGTGCCGGCTCGCGCTCGACCGCGGCGAACCAGGCTGCCTGCAGCGGCGCCACGATGGCGCCGTAGGTGGCCACCGCGCCCAACTGCGGCACGGCTTCGTCGGTGGCACGGATCAGCACCTCGGGCTCGGGCGCCAGCCCCATCAGCGCCGGCTGCTGCTGCGACACGTGCACGGCGGCAATCGCTTCGCTGGCAGGAGCGATCGATGGCCACACGCCCAGGCGCTCGAGCTCCTGCACGCTGCCGAGCGACAGCGCCAGCGTGCGGGGATCGCCCGAGACGTCGGCTTCCGCAGGCCGGGCGTCGAACACCGTCACCTGCGCGGCGGGCAGCGTGCGGGCGGCATGCAGGGCCAGGGCCAGGCCCACCGGGCCGGCGCCAACGACTGCTATTTGCAGAGGTGAAACGATAGTGTTCATGAGCACTCTGTGCGATGTTCGGATGGACCTCCCGGGTTAACCCGGGGCCTTGCTGGGTCCACACCCCTGTTTCCGTGCACTGGACCCCCGAAGCACGGGGTGGCTGAACTAGGGGTATGGCGACAAACTGAAACAACTTCGAGCCGTCACGCTCGCGGACCACAAACCCCAGGAGCTGTCCCATGCGTATCAAACCCATCGTCGCCGCACTCTCTACTGCGTTGCTGGCACTGGCTGCGGCTGCGCCTGCATCGGCCAAGACGGAGGATCTGGGACCGTTGACGGATCGGTCCGCCTATTTTGGCAACGTGTTCCTCACCCCGGTGTCGAACTTCACCGACTACTACACCTTCTCGCTGAGTCATGCGCGTGACGTGGTGGGCGGCACGCTGACGCTGGACTTCGGTCCGTGGTTCGACGTGAACATCTTCTCCGTGGCGCTGTCGGGCAGCGGCATCAGTGGCTGGCTGACCGACAACGTGGCCTCCAACGGCTTCTCCTTTGCGAACATCTCCTCGGGCAACTACACGCTGGCCGTCAACGGCAACGTGACCGGCATGTTCGGCGGCGCCTATTCGGGCGTGATCGCCGGTGCAGTGCCCGAGCCCGAGACCTACGCGATGATGCTGCTCGGCCTGGGCGCCGTGGGCTGGGCGGCGCGCCGCCGTAAGCAGCAACAGCAGCCGAAGCGCTGATCGACCCGGCGCTCACGCACGAAACGAGAAGCGGGCTCCAGGGCCCGCTTTCTTTTTGCCCGCTGCCAAGGCGTGCACATGTCACGTTCCTGCGCGACGCATGCGCGCCGCCCCCCGTATGGGGAGTGCCCGCGCCGCGGGCGGCCGCTACGCTGGTGTTTGGTGGTCAACGAGGCGATTGCATCCATGTCGAGTCACGGTTCTGTTGCGGTTCGATCCCGCGCTCGCAACCTGCTGCTGTCTTCCGCCGCGGCGGCCCTGCTGGTCGCGCTGGCCGGCTGCAACAAGGAAGCGCCCAAGGCTGCGTCGCAGGTGGCCGTCAAGGTCAACGACGGCGAGATCTCGCTGCACCAGGTCGACCTGCTGCTGGGCCGGCAACAGGCCGTGGCGCCCGAGCAGGCCGAGGCGCAGAAGCAGCGCCTGCTCGACACGCTGGTCGAGCAGGAACTCGCCGCGCAGGCGGCGCGCCAGCAAGGGCTCGACCAGGACCCGCGCGTCGTGCAGGCCATCGAGATGGCCAAGCGGGAGGTGCTCGCGCGGGCCTACCAGGACAGCCTGGCCGAAAAGGCGGGGCAGCCCAGCACCGACGAGATCGAGCGCTACTTCGACGCCAACCCGGCGCTGTTCGCCCAGCGCAAGCTCTACACCGTGCAGGAGCTGGGCGTCGAGGCCACCGCGGCGCAACTGGCGGACGTGCAGGCGAAGCTGAAGGCCGCCGAAGGCGCTGCGCAGCCGGTGGAGATCCTGCGCGCGGCGGGGCTGCGCTTCGGCGCGCGCCAGGCCACGCTGGCAGCCGAAAGCCTGCCGTTGTCCGTGCTGACCGCGATGTCCGAGCTGAACCCCGGACAGAGCCTCGTGATTCCCACGCAGGGCGGGGCCCGGGTGCTCACGGTGCTGCAGGCGCAGCCCGCGCCGGTGGACCGCGAAACGGCCAAGCGCGCGATACAGGGCCATCTCGTGCTCGAGCGCAAGCGCGAGCTGGTGAAGCAGGGCATGAAGACCGTGCGCGACGCCGCCCGCATCGAATACGTCGGCAATTTCGCGCCGGCCGGGGCAGCGTCTGCCGCTTCCCGTTGAACGCATCGCACGATGAGCGCCGTCACCGGGCCCGACTCCACGCTGCCTGCGCAAGGCCAGGCATTCGCTTCGGCGTCCCCGTGGCTGCCGGCGGGCGTGGACCGCTTCGCGCTGCTGGTGGTGCTGTTCGGGCTCGGCCTGCTCTACCTGCCCACCTACTGGGACTTCCTCGCCGGCAGCAAGGCCGCCGACAGCCAGGGGCATGAGCCGCTGATCGCCGGCGTGGCGGCCTGGCTGGTGTGGCGCCGCCGGGAAACCCTGGCGCGCCTGCCGTCGGCACCGGCGCCCTGGGCCGCCGGGTCGCTGCTGCTGGCGGGCCTGCTGCTCTATGTGTTCGGCCGCTCGCAGCATTTCCTGCGGCTGGAGCTCGTGTCGCAGCTGCTGGTGTTCGCCTCGGTGCTGCTGGCCTTCAAGGGCTGGGCGGCGGTGCGCCGGATCTGGTTCGCGCTGTTCTTCCTGCTGTTCGTCATTCCGCTGCCGTACACCGTGGTGCAGACACTCACCGGCCCGATGAAGGAGGCGGTGTCGGCGGTCGCCACCACGGTGCTGTACTGGAGCGGCTACACGATCGGCCGCACCGGCGTCGTCATCACCATCGGCCAGTACCAGCTGCTGGTGGCCGAGGCCTGCGCCGGGCTGCACACCATGTTCACGCTCGAAGCGCTGGGGCTGCTGTACACCCAGCTGCTCGACTACCGCGCCTGGCAGCGCAGCGCGGCGCTGGCGCTGCTGGTGGTGCCGGTGTCCTTCTGCGCCAACGTCGTGCGGGTGATCACGCTGGTGCTCATCACCTATTACTTCGGCGACGAGGCGGGCCAGGGCTTCGTGCACAGCTTCGCCGGCCTGCTGCTGTTTTTCGTGGCGCTGCTGCTGATCTTCTCGGTGGACAGGCTGCTCGGCATGGTGCTGCCTGCGAGGTGGCGCGAATGAAGCTCGACGCCACGCGGCGCAAGGCCCTGGTGCTGCTGGCCGGCATGGCGGGTGCCGCCGTGCTGGCCGAGGTGGGCAAGCCCAGGCGTTCGGCGGCCGAGGCGGCGGCGCTGGCCATCCGGCTCGAAGACGTGTTCCCGCGGGCCATGGGCGGCTGGCAGGTCGACGCGGCACGCGACATGTTCGTGCGACCGGCAGACCAGCAGGGCAAGGTCTACGGCTTCTACGACCAGGTGCTCGAGCGGGTGTACCTCGGGCCCGAGGGCGAGCAGGTCATGCTGTCCATCGCGTATGGCGCAGAGCAGTCGGCCTCGCTGCAGCTGCACCGCCCGGAGATCTGCTATGCGGGCGGCGGCTTCAAGGTGCAGGGCCTGCACCGCGTGGCGCTGGCGCTGGCCGGGCAGGACGTGAACGCGACCCGGCTGCATGCCACACGGCCGGGCCGCTCGGAGCCCATCACCTACTGGACGGTGCTGGGCAGCGAGGCGGTGCAGGACGGCGGCAGCTTCCGCCTGCGCCAGCTCACCCACGGCCTGCGCGGCCACATGCTCGACGGCATGCTGGTGCGCATCTCCAGCATCGACCCCGACGCGCAACGCGCGTACCGGGTGCACGAGCGTTTCGCGCAGGCGCTTGCCGCGGCCCTGGAGCCGTCGATGCGGCCGCGCGTGATCGGCCGCGCCGGGCGCGCGGGCTGACGCCGGATTCACACTTGTGGGGGGTGGGCCGCCCTGGGGGCTGCCCTATCATCGCGCTCGCCATTTCCTCGAAAGGAGCACGCCATGGCCCTGATGGATTTCATCAAGAAGCAGTTCATCGACATCCTCGAATGGGTCGAGGAAGGCGACGGCACGCTGGCCTGGCGCTTCCCCGTGGCCGACCGCGAAATCCAGTACGGCGGTTCGCTCACCGTGCGCGAGTCGCAGATGGCGGTGTTCGTCAACGAAGGCAAGGTGGCCGACGTCTTCGGTCCCGGCCGCTACACGCTCACCACGCAGACGCTGCCCGTGCTCACCTACCTGCAGAACTGGGACAAGCTGTTCAAGTCCCCGTTCAAGAGCGACGTGTACTTCTTCAGCACGCGCCAGCAGGTCGACCAGCGCTGGGGCACCACGCAGCCGGTGACCATCCGCGACAAGGACTTCGGCGCCGTGCGCCTGCGCGCCTTCGGCAACTACAGCTACCGCGTCGCCGACCCGAAGCTCTTCCACACCGAAATCTCCGGCACGCGCGAGAGCTACACCGTGGCCGAACTCGACGGCCAGCTGCGCGCGCTGATGCTGCAGCACATCTCCGACGCGGTGGCCTCCAGCGGCGTCCCGTTCCTCGACCTGGCGGCCAACCAGGTGGAGTTCGCCGAGCAGCTGAAGAACGTCACCGCACCGGCCTTCGAGAAGCTCGGCCTGAAGCTCGAGGGCGTGACGGTGCAGAACGTCTCGCTGCCCGAAGAGCTGCAGAAGATCCTCGACCAGAAGATCGGCATGGGCATGGTCGGTGGCGACATGGGCAGGTTCATGCAGTACCAGACGGCGCAGGCCATTCCGAAGTTCGCCGAAGGCGCGGCCGCGGGCGGTGGCGGCAGCGGCATCGCCGGCGATGCGATGGGCCTGGGCGCCGGCGTGGCGCTCGGCCAGGTGCTGGCGCAGAACCTCGCGCAGGGTTTGCAGGGCGGCAATGCCGTGCCGCCGGCGCAGGCCGCGGCAGCCGCAGCCTCGGTGGGGGTGAAGCCCGAAGACGTGATGGCCACGCTCGAAAAGCTGGGCGACCTGAAGGCCAAGGGCATCCTCACGCAGGAAGAGTTCGACGCGAAAAAAGCCGAGCTGCTGAAAAAGCTGGTTTGAGGGACCGCGGGCCCCGCGATCAGGCGGGGCCGCCTAGACGAGGCGCACGCACGCCGGGGGGAGCAACACGATGCAAGGCAGCTGCCGCTGCACGATGACGCATGGCGA
>CAMLNA010000208.1 GCA_946481025.1 uncultured Rivibacter sp. | reverse complement strand
CCAGCATGGCCTTGGCCTCGGCGCCCACCGCCTGGATGGTCTTCTTGCCGTTGGGGCCGCCTTCGTGCCGGATGGCCACCACGGACGGCTCGTCGAGGACGATGCCCTTGCCGCGGACGTAGATCAGGGTGTTGGCGGTGCCGAGGTCGATCGCGAGATCGGTGGAAAAGTAGCGGCGCAGTGATCCGAACATGAATGGCGGCTCAGCAGTCCCATCGGGCCGTGGTAGGGCACGACCCGCCGGAAAAATTGTTTGGGTTGTACGACCGTTGCGAAGCGCGAGAGATGCCGGCACTTGCGTGCCGATGCCAGAGGGAAGCGCCTACGCCGCGAGCCGTTGTGGATAACCGAAGATAATACCCCATGCCTCGTGCGCCAAGCCGCGGAAATACACGGCTTTCGGCCCGGCTCCACAAGAGATTTCCCATGGCCCTCACCCCTGAAGACGTGAGCCGCATCGCCTTGCTGGCGCGGCTCGAACTCACCCCCGCCGAACAGGCCGAGATGCTCGGCCAGCTGAACGGCTTCTTCGAGATCGTCGAGCAGATGCGGGCGGTCGACACCACCGGCGTCGCGCCGCTGTACACGCCCTTGTCGGCCGTGCAGGACGTGAGCCTGCGCCTGCGCGACGACGCGGTCACCGAAACCGACCGGCGCGAGGCCAACCAGAAGAGCGCCCCGGCCGTCGAGGCGGGCCTGTTCCTCGTGCCGAAGGTGATCGAATGAGCGCCCGGCCCCTGCACCAGCTCAGCGTGGCCGACATCGGCCGCGGCCTCGCCGACAAGGCGTTTTCGAGCGAGGAACTCACGTCACACCTGCTTGCACGTGTGGCCGCCCATGAACAACTCGGCGCCTTCCTGCAGGTGAATGCCGCATTGGCACAACAGCAGGCCCGCGCCGCCGACGAACGCCGGGCCCGCGGCGCGGCCCTCGGCGCGCTGGACGGCGTGCCGATCGCGCACAAGGACATCTACGTCACCACCGACTTCGCCAGCACCGCCGCCTCGAAGATGCTGGCCGGCTACCGCTCGCCCTTCGACGCGACGGTGGTGGCCCGGCTCAAGGCGGCCGGCACGGTGGCGCTGGGCAAGCTCAATTGCGACGAGTTCGCGATGGGCGGCAGCAACGAGAACTCGGCCTTCGGCCCGACCCGCAACCCCTGGGACCCGTCGCGCATCCCCGGCGGCTCGTCGGGCGGCTCGGCGGTGGCGGTGGCTGCGCGGCTGGTGCCGGCCACGACCGGCACCGACACCGGCGGCTCGGTGCGCCAGCCGGCGGCACTGACCGGCGTCACCGGCATCAAGCCCACCTACGGTCGCTGCTCCCGTTTCGGCATGATCGCCTTCGCCTCCAGCCTCGACCAGGCCGGCCCGCTGGCCAGGACGGCCGAGGACTGCGCGCTGCTGCTGCAGGCGATGAGCGGCTTCGACGAACGCGACTCGACCAGCGCCCAGCAGCCGGTGCCCGACTTCGTGGCGGCGATCCGCACGCCCCGCGAGGGCGCCAGCGCAGCCCAGCCGCTGAAGGGCCTGCGCATCGGGCTGCCGAAGGAGTTCTTCGGCGAGGGCGTGGCGACCGACGTGAGCAGCGCCGTGCGCGGTGCGCTGGCTGAATACGAGAGGCTCGGCGCCACGCTGGTGGACGTGAGCCTGCCGCGCACCGAGCTGTCGATCCCCGTGTACTACATCATCGCGCCGGCCGAGGCGAGCTCGAACCTGTCCCGCTTCGACGGGGTGCGCTACGGCCACCGCGCGAAGCAGTACACCGACCTGCTCGACATGTACCGCAAGAGCCGCAGCGAGGGCTTCGGCCCCGAGGTGAAGCGCCGCATCATGATCGGCACCTATGTGCTCAGCCACGGCTACTACGACGCCTACTACCTGCAGGCGCAGAAGCTGCGCCGCATGATCGCCGACGACTTCCAGGCCTGCTTCCGCCAATGCGACCTGATCGCCGGCCCCGTGTCGCCCACGGTGGCCTGGAAGATCGGCGGCAAGAGCGATCCGGTGGCCAACTACCTGGCCGACATCTTCACGCTGCCGGGCAGCCTGGCCGGCCTGCCCGGCATGAGCGTGCCGGCGGGTTTCGGCGAAGGCGGGCTCCCGGTGGGCCTGCAGCTGATCGGCAACTACTGGCAGGAAGCGCAGCTGCTGCACGCGGCCCATGCGTTCCAGCAGGCCACCGACTTCCACCTCCGCGCACCGGAGGGCTACTGAGATGGCAACACCGCAACTCGTGCGCGGCTACGAGGTCGTGATCGGCCTCGAAACGCACGCGCAACTGTCCACGCAATCCAAGATCTTCTCGGGCTCCAGCACCCAGTTCGGTGCCGAGCCCAACACGCAGGCGAGCGTGGTGGACCTGGCACTGCCCGGCACGCTGCCGGTGATGAACCGCGGCGCGGTCGAACGCGCCATCCGCTTCGGCCTGGCCGTGGGCGCCGCGGTGGCGCCGCAGTCCATCTTCGCGCGCAAGAACTACTTCTATCCGGACCTGCCCAAGGGCTACCAGATCAGCCAGTACGAGGTGCCGGTGGTGCAGGGCGGCACGGTGAAGTTCTTCGTCGGCGACGAGGAGAAGACGGTGCACCTGGTGCGCGCCCACCTCGAAGAAGACGCCGGCAAGTCGCTGCATGAAGACTTCCATGGCCAAAGCGGCATCGACCTCAACCGCGCCGGCACGCCGCTGCTCGAGATCGTGACCGAGCCCGACATGCGCTCGGCGAAAGAGGCAGTCGAGTACGCCAAGGCGCTGCATGCCCTGGTGGTGTGGCTGGGCATCTGCGACGGCAACATGCAGGAAGGCTCGTTCCGCTGCGATGCCAACGTGTCGGTGCGCAAGCCCGGCGCGCCGCTGGGCACGCGCCGCGAGATCAAGAACCTCAACAGCTTCCGCTTCCTGCAGCAGGCCATCGACGCCGAGGTGCAGTGGCAGATCGAGCAGATCGAGGATGGCTTCGCGATCCAGCAGGCCACGGTGCTGTTCGACCCCGACAGCGGCGAGACCCGCGCCATGCGCAGCAAGGAAGACGCGCACGACTACCGCTACTTCCCCGACCCCGACCTGCCGCCGCTCGTCATCGAGCCGGCCTGGGTGGAGCGGGTGAAGGGCGAGATGCCGGAGCTGCCGCAGGTGATGGCCGAGCGGTTCATGCGCGACGACGGCCTGCCAGCCTATGACGCGTCGATGATGACCCAGAGCCTCGCCTTCGCGCGCTACTACGAGGCGGCGCGTGATGCGTGCAAGCAGCCGAAGCTGGTGGCGAACTGGCTGATGGGCGAGGTGTCGCGGCGGCTCAATGCCGAGGAGAAAGGCATCGAGCAAAGCCCGGTGGGTGCCGTGGCGCTGGCCGCGCTGATCGGCCGCATCGCCGACGGCACCATCTCGAACAACGGCGCCAAGCAGGTGTTCGAGGCGCTGTGGTCGGGCGAAGGCACCGAGGTAGACACGCTCATCGAGGCCAAGGGCCTGAAGACGATGAGCGACACCGGAGAGCTCGAACGCATCCTCGACGAGGTGCTGGCCGCCAACCAGAAGTCGGTGGACGAATTCCGCGCCGGCAAGGAAAAGGCCTTCAACGCGCTGGTCGGCCAGGCCATGAAGGCCACCAAGGGCAAGGCCAACCCGGCGCAGGTGAACGAGCTGCTGAAGAAAAAGCTCGGGTGAGCGGCGGCACGTTGACCACCCCCTGCATCGTCGCGGCCGGCGAGGTGGCGCCGCAGGCGCTGGCCGAGGCCTTCAACGCCAGCTTTGCCAACTACGTGGCCGGCACGATGTCGCTCGATGTCCCCGGCCTGGCCACTTTCATGGCACGCCAGGGTGCCGATGCGGCCCTGTCGCGGGTGGCCGTCGACGGCGCCGGCCGGCCGCTGGGCTTCGTCTTCATCGGCCGGCGACCCGAGCGCGACGGCCCGCGCTGCCGCGTCGGCGCCATGGGTCTGCTGCCCGAGACACGGGGCAGCGGACTCGCGCAACGCCTGCTCGACGCGGCGGTCACCGAGGCCGCGTCGCGCGGCGACGCCGCCATCGAACTCGAGGTGTTCGAGCAGAACCCGCGCGCGCACCGCCTCTACCTCGGCTTCGGCTTCGCCGAGGTGATGCCTCTGTATGGGTACACCTGCGAAGCATCGACTGTGAAAGGAGCAGAGGCTGCCTCACCCGTGCCGAACGTGCTGCCGCTGGCGGCGGCCGCCGACTGGCTCGCACAGCAGCCGTCCGACATGCCCTTCCAGCAGTCGGCGCACCTGCTGCGCGCGCCCGCCACCCGCGGCACGGCCTGGCAGGCCGGCACCGCGCTGCTCGTGTTCGACGTGCCGCAAGACAGCGGCGTGCTGCCCCTGCGCGTGGTGCACGAGGCGAATGCAGCCAGCGGCTCGCTGGCGGGGCTGGTGAAGCGGCTTGCCGCCGAGCATCCGCAGCGGCGGCTGCAGATGCCGGCCCTGCTGGCGCCGCAGCTGGGCGGCGACGTGCTGGAGCGGCTGGGCTTCGTGCGCCAGCCGCTGCATCAATACCTGATGCGCAGGGCACTGCGCTGACGGGCCGGGCCCGCCGCGCCGGGGCTCAGGGCTTGCGGATCGCCGCGGCGCCGGCAGCCGCGGGGGCTTCGGCCATCGCCGAGCCGAGCGAACCGGGCTGCGCACCGGCCCACAGCTTCTTCAGGCGCTCCAGCTCCTGGTCGTACAGGCTGGTGATGCGCACGACCTCGGCCTGCTGGTTCTGCACCAGCGTTTTCTGCGCCTCGACCGTCACGTCGATGAACTCGAGCTGGGTCTTGAGCTTGGCGGGCAGTTGCTTGCCCTTGTAGAACTCGGCCTCATTGAGCAGCGGCCTGCGTTCGGCCTCGATGGCCGCCAGGCGCTGCTCGGAGGCCCTGACCGCCTTGCGCACGTCGTCGAGGGCGGCTTCACGCGCCTTGTTGTGCGCCGCGAGGTTGGGATAGCGGATGAGCAGGTTGCGATCGCGGCGGATGGCGTCCTGGCGGGCGGCGCGCTCGGCCACCTTGCGGCGCTCGGCCTCTTCGACCGCGGCGCGTTCGTCGGCGGTCATGGAGGGCGGCAAGGTCTGGCGCTGGGAGCCGTCCTTGTTGAGCACCCGCTGCTCGCGGTCGAGGCATTCGAGGATGGGGCGGTCGGATGTGAGCTTGCGACCGCGCGCGTCGATGCACGTATAGATGGAGCCGGGCCCGCTGTCGGGCGCCGCGAAGGAAGCGGTGCCGCTCGACAGCAACAGCAGGCCAGCAAATACGACGGTCCCAACGCGCATGGTTTCGTGGATTCTCAGACCCCGTATCGGTTCCTGTAAGCCTGAACTTTAGGGAGGTGCCGCGTCAGTTCGGGGTCGGACTGGGCGGCCAGATACTGCAGCAAGTCGGACAGGCTGGCAATCGAGACGACCGCAAGGCCCAGTGACCGCTCAACGTGCTGCACCGCGGAATGGTTGGCTTCGGATCCGTCGGATTCCGTGGCTTTTTCCTGGCGGTCGAGCGCGATCGTCACACCGCAGGGGGTGGCGCCGGCGGCGGTGATCATGGCGATCGACTCGCGCACCGAGGTGCCGGCCGAGATGACGTCGTCGATGATCAGCACCCGGCCCTTCACCGGCGCACCCACCAGGGTGCCGCCTTCGCCGTGGTCCTTGGCTTCCTTGCGGTTGTAGGCATACGGCACGTTCTTGCCCAGCCGCGCCAGCTCGATGGCCACCGCGGCCGCCAGGGTGATGCCCTTGTAGGCCGGGCCGAACAGCAGGTCGAACTGCAGGCCCGAAGCCAGCAGGCGCCGTGCATAGAATTCCGCGAGGCGGCCCAGCTTGGCGCCGTCGTCAAACAGGCCGGCGTTGAAGAAATAGGGGCTCAGGCGCCCCGCCTTGGTCTTGAACTCACCGAAGCGCAGCACGCCGGCTTCGACTGAAAACGCCACGAATTCCTGGGCCAGCG
>CAMLNA010000207.1 GCA_946481025.1 uncultured Rivibacter sp. | reverse complement strand
TCGTCGGCCAGCTCGCGGATCGACTTGCGGATCAGCGCCTCGCCGCCTTCCCACACCACCAGCGTGTACTTCTCGTCGGAGCGCAGGTAGTGCACCTGCTCCACCGGGATGAGCCGGATGCTCTGCCCGACCGAGGCCTTGATCCACTGCAGCCAGGCCCGCTTGCCGGGATCGCCCTGCTGCTGGCGCATCCGTGCGGCCAGCTGCTCGATCACCGCGTCGAGCCGGTCGTCCGCGGCCGGCGCGGCAAGCACCTCGAGGCGCTCGCGCAGGCGCTGCACGGTGTCGGCCAGCCGCTGCTCGTCGAACGGCTTGACCACGTAGTCGATCACGCCCTGCTCGAAAGCCTGCACCGCGTATTGCTCGTACGCGGTGATGAACACCACGTGCGCCCGCCTCGCCACCGCGCGCGCCGCCTCGATGCCGTTGACGCCGGGCATGTGGATGTCGAGGAAAAGCACCTGCGGCGCGTGCTCGTCGAACAGTTCGATGGCTTCTCGCCCGTTGCGGGCCTCGGCCACCACCTCGAGCTCGGGCCACAGCCGGCCGAGCAGCAGGCGCAGCCGCTCGCGCAGCAGCGGCTCGTCGTCGGCGATCAGCGCTGTGGTGGCCATCAGTCTCCAGGAAAGATGATTTCGGCCCGTACGCCCGAGGGCGTGTTCTCGGACAGCTCCACCTGCGCGCGCGGGCCGAAAAAGGCGGACAGCCGCTCGCGCAGGTTGGCCAGGCCGGTGCCGGGCTGGGCAGTGTCGCGCAGGCCCGCGCCGGTGTCGATCACCCACACGCGTGCGCTGCTGCCGTCGCGCCGTGCACCGATCTCGATGCGGCCGCCCTGCTCGCTCGGGTCGATGCCGTGGCGGATGGCGTTTTCGACCAGCGTGAGCAAGGCCATCGCCGGAAAGCGCAGGCCGGCCAGGTCGGCCGGCAGCTCGATCGCGTAGCTCAGCCGGTCGGGCATGCGCAGGTGCATCACCTCGAGGTAGGCACGCACCAGCTCCGTCTCGGCCGCCAGCGTGGAGCCGCTTTCGTCGCGCAGGCGCGGCATGGCCGCGCGCAGGTAGGCGATGAGGCTGCGCAGCACCGGCGCCGCGCGGGGCGATCCGGTTTCGACCAGCGCCTGCACGTTGGCCAGGGTGTTGAACAGGAAGTGCGGCTCGATCTGCGCATGCAGCGCGCGCAGGCGCGCATCGAGCGCCTGGCGCGCCAGCGTGCTGCGCTCGAGCTCGAACTCCAGTGCCTGGGCATGCATCTGCGCATCACGCTCGCGGTACAGCGCTCCCAGCGTGAGCAGCAGGCCGACCACCAGGCTCGAACCGGCAATCCACAGGAAGCCCGACAACAGGCCCTCGTGCTGCAGCAGGCGCGACACGTCGCCGCCGACGAACATGACGTACAGCGCAAACGTGGCCAGCGGCGCCGCAAGCCCCACCGCGATGAGCTGCATCACCCAGCGCGGCACCAGCGTCTGCGGCCAGTTGCCCGCCAGCGTGAAGGCCAGCAGCAGCGCCATCGAGATCACCAGGGTGCGCCCCAGCAGGATGGGGAACGGCGTGATGAAGATCGGGTTCAGGGCAAACGCGACGATCGTGCCGAGGATCAGCGCGATGGTGACGCGGCGGCTGTTCAGGCCGGCCAGCCAGCGGGTCTTGCGCTGCGCCGCCGGCGGCACCGCAGGAGAAGTCGGAGGAGAAGAAGGGTCCATGGCGGGAACACGATAGCGGCACTGCCAGCGCGCTCCAAGTGCACCCGGGCCCTGGTGCGACGAGCGACGGAAATCGGGGCGCAGGCTGCGGCAGGCCTGCCGCAGGACTGGCATGGTTCCTGCGCAGCGCACGGGCATGGACTCCTCTTCCCCACCCGTCACCGACCCCTCGGTGCGCACGCACACGGCGTTCGAGGACGCCCAGGCCCTGTTCACCGGCGTGCTGTTCGTATCGCTCGCGCTGATCCTTTTCGCGCAGGTGGGCCTGCTTACCGGCGGCACGGCCGGCGCGGCCTTCGTGCTGCACTACGCCACCGGCATGGGCCTGGGCCAGCTGTTCTTCGTGATCAACCTGCCGTTCTACTGGTTCGCGTGGCAGCGCATGGGCACGGAATTCACCCTCAAGACCTTCATCTCGGTCACGCTGCTGTCGCTGGTCACCGAGTTCTCGCCGCGCCTGTTCGCCATCGAGCGCATCCACCCGGCCTATGCGGCCGTGCTGGGCGGGCTGCTGCTGGGCTCGGGCTGCCTGTTCCTGGCGCGCCACCGCGCCAGCCTGGGCGGCGCCACCATCGTGTCGCTCTACCTGCAGAAGGCGCGCGGCTGGCGCGCGGGCAAGGTGCAGATGGGCATCGACTGCGCCATCGTGCTGCTGGCGCTCGGGGTGGTGGAGCCCACGCGTGTGGCCTATTCGGTGCTGGCCGCGGTGGTGATGAACCTGTTCATCGCCATCAACCACCGGCCCGGCCGCTACGCGGTGCTGTGAACCGCGGCATCCCGCATCAGACCGCCCGGCTGCGGTGGATGAACTCGACCACCCGCCGCTGCGTGCCCGGATCGTTGTCGAAGCCGCCGTGCGTGCTGCTGCCCACCGGCGGCCCCGCGTCGCCCGGCAGCGCACCGCCCGGCGACGGCCACACGCCGATGCGCCGCCGCGTGGCGGCGTCGAGCCCGCGCCAATAGGCATTGAAGAACCTCTCCATGCCCAGGATGGGCCGCGTGGTGCCCGAGCGCAGGCCGAAGTAGTCGGGCTGGCCGAGCACCGGGCGCAAGTCGCCGGACTCGAAGGATTCCGACACGAGGTAGAGCAGCGAACGGCGGTACGGCCCGCAGGTCGGGTCGTCTTCCTCGGCGCGGTCGGTCAGGTGGAACTGCTGGAAGCGCTGGATGTCGCCGCGGTCCAGGTGCGGGCGCACCAACTCGTCGAAGGTCTCGACGCGCACGGCCGGCGCCATGAAGCTCACCGACTCCCATTTCATGACCTGCCGGCCCTCGGGGTCGCGGTGCAGCGCGTCGATCAGGTAGCTGGCCACGATGCTGCCGGCCGAATGCCCCACCAGGTGCATGCGCACCTTCTTGTTGGCGATGTTGTGCTTGAAATGCCGGTACAGCAGCACCGCACCGGCCTGCGCGTCGTCGGCCACATGATCGCGGTAGGTGCTCATGGCCTGCGCGTTCTGCTTCATTTCGCCCCAGAGCTCGGAGCCCGGCCTCGCCAGCGTGCGTTCGAGCCGGCGGTTCCACCAGCGCTCCACGCTCTCGCCGAAGCCCACCGAGCGCGGCACGCCGCGTATCGCGTCCTCGAGCCGGTTCATCACGGTGGACAGGAAGTCGGTCTCCCACATCAGGAAGATCGGGAAGACCTGTGCCTCGTAGAGCATCGGGATCCACTCGGCGGCGATGCGGGCCGCGCCCTCCTCGCCCACCAGCCCGCCATGCGCATAGACGCACACGTCGACCACCTCGTTCTGAAGCCCCCAGCGCCTGCGGGCTTCGGCCAGGTGCACGTCGACGATGGCGCGCACGTCGTCGGGCGTGGTGCGGAAAGTGCCCGAGGGACTCAGCGCGCCGTTGTTGCCCATGTCGATGACGAAGGGCGACAGCTCGCGGTTGCGCAGCACCTCGCTGGCCGACAGCGAAACGCGCCCGTCGCGCTCGCGCAGCGAGATGCTGTGCGCGATCTCGCTGTGCTCGCGCGTCACCACCCCCAGCTGCGCGACCCAGCAGTCCATCGCGTTGCGCAGCCAGTCGTCGTAGGTGAGGATCGCCAGGCCATGCGAGCCCCAGCCGGTGCCCCAGCTGTTCTGGATCAGGAAGCCCCGCTCGTTGTAGCCGACGATGGCGAACGCATGGCCGGGGTGCTCGGCATGGCCGCCCTGCACCGGAATGGTCCAGATGTTGTCGTCGAAGGAGGTGGGCCGGGTCTTGCGACGGTCGGCCTTGACGCCGGCATCCCAGCCGGCATGGCAGCCGCAGCTCGCATAGAGGATGCCCACCTCGTTGAGCGCGGCATGCATGTCGATGATGTTCTTCACCTCGATGCGGTAGTAGGCCCCCAGTGGCCGGGTCACTGCGTCGAACCACCAGT
Organism: uncultured Rivibacter sp.; assembly: GCA_946481025.1. Next base: position 1,880 of record CAMLNA010000207.1, on the reverse strand, counting down.
CGTCTTCGACCTTCCTGGCCGCCGCGGGCATCTCGAGCCCGGGAAACAGCTTCGACGAGCAGGCGCCGTGCTTGAACCAGCCCTTCAGTGCGCCGCGCAGGCTCGAGCCTTCGTCGGCCACCGAACCGGGGAATTCGTCGTAGCGCCGCGCCATGGAATACAGCATGTACGGCGAGATCGACGGCTTGCGTTCGCGCCCGGAGCTGCGCAGCAGGTGCTGCACCACCAGCGCCAGCGCAAAGCCGGTGCAGGCCTTGGTGCCGGCCTGGTCCAGCACCTCCAGGGCCTGCCTGGGAAAGAGCTGCAGCTGCGGCGTCACCGAGACGGCGGGGCGGAACGGCCGGTCGCGGAGGTCGATGGAGTCCGGCCGCGCCACCCGCAGGAAGGGGCTCTTCTCGCGCGTGCGCTGGTCGGCCGCCGTTTCACGCGCCGCCTGCGCCTTGCCGGTTTCCTCGGGCTCGACGACGCCCGATGCGCCCGGCGGCAGCGGCACCTCGGGCTGCCCGGCCCGCGGGCCGGTCACCGCCTGGCCGATGTCGGGTTTCGGTCGGGACCTGGCGGCCTTCTTGCCGGCCGCACGGGCACTGCTGCTGGTGGCCATGCCGTCCTCCTCGCTGCGCGATGGGCGGCATGGTTCAACGCGCGCACGGCGCGGTCAACCCCCAATGAGTGGAGGCGGCTCCTACGCGCCTGCGCGCTGCAGCTTGGCTCCGAGTGCTTCGCTGAGCGAATCGGCGCTGTCCTGCAGGTGGGCCCGCGCCTCGGTGCTGAGGCCGGGGCGGCCCGACGCCGCGTTGATGCGCGCCAGCAGGTTGCGGGCTTCGTGCCGCAGCAGGCTGCGCGCATCGGCGCGGGTCAGCGCACCGGGGCGCAGCAGCAGGCCACTCAGCCGGTTCAGGTGCTCGCGCTGCAGCTCGCGGCGCAGCACCGGGATGTCGCCGCCGCCGGCCAGCTCGCTCCAGATGTCCTTGCTCAGCCGGCCGTACAACTCGGACAGCGGGAACGCATCGCTGCGGCGGGACGCCTTCGCCTCGCTGTCGAGCAGGCGCACGGCCAGGCCGTCGCTCATCAGCTGGCCGAGCAGCGTACGCTGCATGTCGATCATCAGCTGCGACGGCGAGAAGTCGGTCGCCACCGCCAGCTCCCCCGCGAACACCGCGTCGGTGCGCTCCAGGTAGTCGGGCGCCAGGCGGCGTTGCAGCGAGGGCGACACCTTCAGGCTGTCGGCTGCGAGCAGTCCGCGGGCCAGCACGTCGAGCGCTTCGCGCTGCGTGGCGGCCGGCACCGGCGCCAGCGGGTCGCGGCCGCTGCCCGGGAAGTCGCGCAGCGTGCGCACGCCGCCGATCTGGCGCGTCAGCACACCGGCCGCGCGGGCCACGTCGCGCAGCGCATAGCTCACCGAACGGCGCAGCACCGAATAGTCCTCCTGGGGACGCAGCTCGCGCTTTTCCTGCCGCGCCAGCAGGTCGCGGGCGATGTCGAAGCGCTTCTTCGCGAAGCCCAGCACGTCGGAGCCCAGGTCGAAATGGATGGTCTCGGGGTCGACGCCGAGGAAGTTGTCCTCGTCGGTGCCGTAGGCCAGCAGCGGCTCGGCGCTGCGCCCGGCAATGCGCTTGAGCTCGGCCTCCTCCTTCGCCGCGTCGATCGGCTTGTAGGCGTATTCGATGGCCCAGTAGTCGTAGGGCCCGAGCGTGAGCTGCGAGGCGGTGCCGGCCTTTTCGCCCGGCCGCGGCAGGTTGAACGGCGCGTACTCCATCACCGAGCCGGTGATGCCGTGCTCGCGCGTGAAGGACTCGTCGGCCAGCTGCTGCTCGGTGTACACCCGCGAGGCACGGAAGTTGTGGCGCAGGCCCAGCGTGTGGCCCACCTCGTGCATCGTC
>CAMLNA010000206.1 GCA_946481025.1 uncultured Rivibacter sp. | reverse complement strand
TGCTTTTCGATCTGGGCCAGGGCGGCCTGCAAGGCCTTGGCTTTTTCGGTGTTCAGTGCCTTGACGGGTGCGTCCACGGAAATCTCCTTGGGTTTCAATGACTTGGGGCTGGAATCGAATGCCTGTCTTTAACGACAGGCTGGATGGATGCACAGGATGTTAGTGACGAGTACCGAGGCTCGCAAACGTTTTTTGATCAGTTTGCCTTACCATCTGGCATGCTGGAAACCTCTCCCGCTGACCCCGCCTGGCGCCACACGCACCTGGGCCGCCTGCTGGGCCATGCCCTGCGGCGCTTCGACGAACGGGTGCTGGAACTGATGGCGCGCAACATCGACGTGCCGCTGGCGTTGTCGAATCTCGCGGCGCGTGCGCAGGTCAGCGCCGCGCACGTCCACATCACCCGCCACCTGGCGCCCGAAGGGTCGCGCCTCACCGACCTCGCCGCGCAAGCGGGCATGAGCAAGCAGGCCATGGGCGACCTGGTGGACCAGTGCGAGGCGTGGGGGCTGGTCACGCGCGAGGCCGACACGCGCGACCGGCGTGCCCGCCGGGTGCGCTTCACGCCCACCGGGCTGCTGTGGCTCGAAGCCTTTCGCCAGGCGGTGGCGCAGGCCGAAGCCGAGTTCCGCCAGGAGGTGGGGGCCGAGGTGGCCACGGTGGTCACCCTGGGGCTGGAGGCCTATGCCGGCGGCGGCTGAGACAGCCTCGGCCATGCTGAATGCCCGCAGCCGGTGGCGGAGCCGGCTCAATAGAATCGTTCGAAACGTAGGAGACACGCCATGCGCATCCTGATCGCCGAAGATGATCAAGTGCTGGCCGACGGATTGCTGCGCACCCTGCGCAACTCTGGCTATGCCGCCGACGCCGTGGGCAGCGGCACCGAAGCCGATGCCGCGCTGGCGTCGCAGGAATTCGATCTCGTGATCCTCGACCTGGGCCTGCCGCGCCTGCACGGGCTCGAGGTGCTGAAGAAGCTGCGTGCGCGCGGCAGCGCCACGCCGGTGCTGATCCTCACCGCGGCCGACAGCGTCGAGCAGCGCGTGAAGGGCCTGGACCTCGGCGCCGACGACTACATGGCCAAGCCGTTCTCGCTGCAGGAGCTCGAAGCGCGCGTGCGCGCTCTTACGCGCCGCGGGCTGGGCACGGCGTCGTCGCTGCTCAAGCACGGGCCGCTGACCTTCGATGCGACCGGCCGCGTGGCCTACATCAACGACCAGATGATCGAACTCTCCGCGCGCGAGCTCAGCCTGCTGGAGGTGCTGCTGCAGCGGGCCGGCCGGCTGGTCAGCAAGGACCAGCTGGTCGAGCGGCTGTGCGAATGGGGCGAAGAGGTGAGCAACAACGCCATCGAGGTCTACATCCACCGCCTGCGCAAGAAGATCGAGCAGGGCCCCATCCGCATCGCCACCGTGCGCGGCCTGGGCTACTGCCTCGAAAAGATCCCCGGCTGACGCTCCGCTTCCGTCCCCGACTCTCGTGGCAGCCACGGCACCGCCCCCACCCACCGGCAGCGTGGCCCGCGAACAGCGCTCCCTCTTCGGCGAGATCCTCGACTGGATGCTCGCGCCGCTGCTGCTGTTGTGGCCGATGAGCGTGGCGCTCACCTGGCTGGTGGCACAGAACATCGCCAACCGCCCCTATGACCGCGCGCTCGGCGAAACCGCCCGCGTGCTGGCCCAGCAGGTGCTGCCGCCGGCCCAGGACGCGCCGGCGCGGCTGCGCTTCCAGCTCTCGACCCCGGCGGCCGACCTGCTGCGCGCCGACGAGGCCGACGAGGTGTACTACCAGGTGCTCGGCACCCGCGGCGAATTCGTCAGCGGCGACCGCGACATCCCGGTGCCGCCCGAGGACGAAAAGCCGGTCGTCGGCGAGATCCGCTTTCGCGACGAGTTCGTGCACGGAGAGCCGGTGCGGGTGGCCTACCTGTGGCTCGAAGGCCCGCCGGCGGCGGCCGCGGCGGGTACGGAGGCCGCGGCACGCCCGCTCGTGCAGGTGGCCGAAACGCTGGGCAAGCGCTCCAAGCTCGCCACCGAGATCATCAAGGGCGTGATCCTGCCGCAGTTCGTGATCCTGCCGATCGCGGTGCTGCTGGTGTGGCTGGCGCTGGCCCGCGGCATCTCCCCGCTCAACGAACTGCAGCAGCGCATCCGCGCCCGGGCCGCCGACGACCTTTCGCCGATCGACGAACGCGAGGCGCCCGAGGAGGTGGCGCCGCTGGTGCGCGGCATCAACGACCTGCTGGGCCGGCTCGACCGTTCGATCAGCACGCAGAAGCGCTTTCTCGCGGACGCGGCCCACCAGATGAAGACGCCGCTGGCCGGCCTGCGCATGCAGGCGGAGCTGGCGCAGCGCGAGATCGAAGCCGGCACCGCCGATCCCCATCACCTGGCCGCCTCGCTGCAGCAGATCGCGCGCAGCAGCCAGCGCGCCGCGCGCATGGTCAACCAGCTGCTGGCCATGGCCCGCACCGAAGACGCCAGTCAGCGCCTGCAGCTGGAGCCGCTGTGCCTGGCGGCGCTGGCCACCGAGACCGTGCGCGACTTCGTGCCGCGTGCCATGGACAAGCGCATCGACCTCGGCTACGAAGGGCCCGACCCCGGCTCGGCGCTGGTGAGGGGGCAGCCCATCCTGCTGCGCGAGCTGCTCGGCAACCTGGTGGACAACGCGCTGCAGTACACGCCGCCCGGCGGCACCGTCACCGTGCGAGTGGTCTGCGACCCCTTCGGGCAGGTGGTCGTGCTGCAGGTCGAGGACTCCGGCCCGGGCATTCCGCCGGCCGAGCGCGACCTCGTGTTCCAGCCCTTCTACCGCGCGCTGGGCACCAATGTCGACGGCTCCGGCCTCGGACTTGCAATCGTGAGCGAGATCGCTCGCCGCCACGGCGCCGAGCTGACCCTCGAAGACGCCCGCGGGTCCGGCGCCGGCGCCCCCGCGGGCGCGCACGAGGGCGGCCCCGGCGCCCGCTTCACGCTGCGCTTTGCAGCGCTGATCCGGCACGAGGACAGCCCGCCGACATCCGCCGGCGACACCAACGAAGTACACCCCTGAGCACGCCATGGACGACCCGATCAGCCACCCCAAAGACAAGCCGCCCGCGCACCGGCGCTTCGACCTGGCCCTGCAGGGGGGCGGCTCCCACGGCGCCTTCACCTGGGGCGTACTCGACCGTCTGCTGGAGGACGAGCACCTCGAGATCGGCGGCATATCGGGCACCAGCGCCGGCGCGCTCAATGCCGCCGTGCTTGCCACCGGCTTCGCCCGTGGCGGGCGCGAAGGCGCGCGCGAGGCGCTGGCCGCCTTCTGGAAGGACGTGAGCCACAGCAGCCAGGTCTTCTCGCCGTTTTCGGTGAGCCAGGCGGGCGCCGCCGGCAACCACTTCAACTTCGACCAGCTGCCGAGCTACCAGTGGCTGTCGAGCTTCTTCCGCGCCTTCAGCCCCTATGAGTTCAACCCGCTGAACCTCAACCCGCTGCGCGAAGTGGTCGAGCGGCACGTGGTCGAGCGGGACCTGCAACGCTGCGAGATCCCGCTGTTCATCACCGCCACCTCGGTGCGCACCGGCCAGGCGCGGGTGTTCACCAAACGCGAGCTGGGCGTCGATGCGCTGCTTGCGTCGGCCTGCCTGCCGTTCATCTTCCAGGCCGTCGAAGTGGACGGCGAGCCGTACTGGGACGGCGGCTACACCGGCAACCCGGCGATCTACCCGCTCATCTACAACACCGAGGCGATGGACATCATGCTGGTGAAGATCAACCCGCTGTCGCGCGAGGCCCTGCCCACGCGAGCGGTGGAGATCATCGACCGGCTGAGCGAGATCACCTTCAACGCCAGCCTGGTGGCCGAGATGCGCGCCATCGCCTTCGTGTCACGGCTGGTGCGCGAGGGCACGCTGCAGGCGGGGCGCTACAAGGACCTGCGGCTGCACATGGTGGCCGACGACGAAGGGCTCGCGCCCTACAACGCCTCGAGCAAGTTCAACACCGACTGGGCCTTCCTGCAGCAGCTGTTCGAGCTCGGGCGCAAGGCGGCAGCGCACTGGCTGCGCTATCACCGGCAGGACCTCGGCGTGCGCGGCAGCCTCGACATCGAGAAGGTCTTCCTGGCGCGGCACACCCTCGGCCGCATGCCGCCTGCGCCCAAGCCGCAGCAACCCTAGTCCGCGACGTCCTGTTCCCGCGCGGTAACAAGCCCGCGCAAATCACCCTGGCATCGATTTCAGGTACAACGGCCGCCGCTCGCAGCGCCGCTTGTCGGCCTGCCCATCTCGCGCCCACGCACCCACCCCATGTCTTCCCCCGCTGCTGCTGTCGCGCGCGCCGCCGCGCCGACACCCCGCCCTCATTTGTTCGGCATCGCCTGGCCCATCTTTGCCGAGTTCCTGCTCGGCATGACGGTGGGCGGGGTGGGGCTGTGGCTGGCCGCGCGGGATTCGGACACGGCTGCCGGCGCGTTTTCGCTGGCCAACCACCTGATGGCGGCGCTGTTCATCCTGTTCCGGGTGGTGGGCATCGGCGTGAGCGTGGTCATCACGCAGAACCTGGGCGCCGGCCGGCGCGACCAGGCCGATGCGGTGGCGCGCGCCGGACTGGGCGCCAGCACCTGGATGGGCCTGGGCGTGGCGCTCGTGACGGTGGTGGCGGCCGAGCCGCTGCTCGAGCTCATGAGCGCGCCGCCCGAAGTGCTGCCGCTGGCCACGCCTTTCCTGCAGGTGCTGGCGGTGGCGCTGGCGCTCGACGCCTACAACGCCAGCATGGCCAGCGTGATGCGGGCCCACCTGCATGGCCGCGACACGCTGTTCGTGATGGTCGGCATGCACGCGGTGCACCTGCTGCTGGCCGCGCCGCTGATGCGCGGCAGCGGACCGCTGCCGGCGCTGGGACTGATCGGCTTCGCCGTGGCGCTGGCTGCCAGCCGCGCGGCCGGACTCGCGATGCACCTGTGGCTGTGGAAGCTGCGGCTGAACCTTTCGCCCACGCGCACCGACTGGTGGCGCCTGCCGGCGCGCCAGCTCAATGCGGTGCTGCACATCGGGCTGCCGGGCGCAGCCGAGAACATCGCCTACCGGGTCGCCTTCATGGTGAGCGTGGCGGTGGCCGCCAAGATGGGCGCGGGCTCGCTGGCCACGCAGTCGTATGCGCTGCAGGTCATGTACTACGTGCTGCTGTTCGGCCTGGCCACCGGCTTTGCCAGCGAGATCCTGGTGGGCCACATGATCGGCGCCGGCCGCCTGCACGAGGCGCACCGGCTGGTGCGCCGCACCCTGGCCTGGGGGCTGGGCGTGTCCACCTCGATGGCGCTGCTCGCGGCGCTGGCGGCACCCTGGGTGCTGCGCCTGTTCACGCGGGACGAAGCCATCATCGACGCGGCCACCACGCTGCTGTGGATCACCGTGCTGCTGGAGCCCGGGCGCACCTTCAACCTGGTGGTCATCAACGCGCTGCGGGCCACCGGCGACGCGCGCTTCCCGGTGGCGGCCGGTGCCGTCTCGATGGCGCTGGTGCTGGCCGGCGGCAGCTGGCTGCTGGGCGAGGCCTTCGGCCTCGGGCTCGTGGGCGTCTGGATCGCCTACACCGCCGACGAATGGCTGCGCGGCCTCCTGATGTGGTGGCGCTGGGAACGCCACGGCTGGGTCCGTCATGCCCGCGCCACCCACCGCAAGCTGCGCGCCGCGCGCCATGGCACCTGAACGCTGACTCAAAGAAGGAGGCGCAACGGCCACAAGCCGTGGCGCCGATCAGAGTGGCCCCCAAGATCCGGCTCCGCCGGTCCAAAGGGGGCCGCCCCCTCGAGGGGGCGCGCGCAGCGCGTAGGGGGTGGGCTAAGACTGCATCAGCCGCCTGCTCTTGGCGATGGACATGAGGATGCCCAGGCCGAGCCCGAGCGTCACCATGGCCGTGCCGCCATAGCTCACGAACGGCAGCGGCACGCCCACCACCGGCAGGATGCCGCTCACCATGCCCATGTTGACGAAGGC
>CAMLNA010000205.1 GCA_946481025.1 uncultured Rivibacter sp. | reverse complement strand
TGATGACGAAGCACATGCCCACCGCGATGATGCCGATGAAGGCGGTGCGCGTGAGCACGTTCATCGCGTTGTCCCAGGTCGCGAAGTCCGGGTTGAGCACGGTGCCGGCAATGCACAGCAGCACCAGGCCGAGCACCGGGCCCAGCCCTTCGGCACGACGCCAGGCCGGCCGGCGCGATGGAGAGGCAGGCGTCGCCGCCGCGTCAGTGGTAGGTGCCGGTGGCATGGGAGATCAGCTCCTCTTCGCTCAGTTGCTCGGCGGCCAGCGTGGCCATCACGCGGCCGTTGCGCATGACCACCACCCGGTGCGCCAGGCCGATCAGCTCGATCAGCTCCGACGAGATCACGACGACGGCACGGCCTTCGCTCGCGAGCTGCCGGACCAGGAAATAGATGTCGCGCTTGGCGCCCACGTCGACGCCGCGGGTCGGCTCGTCGAGCACCACCACCCTCGGCCCGGGCTGCAGCACCCGCGCGATCGCGAGCTTCTGCTGGTTGCCGCCCGACAGCGACGAGGCCCTGCCGTGGAGGTCGCCGGTGCGGATGCCGAAGTCGTTCACCGCCTGCTGCAGCGCCCGGTGTTCGGCGCCGGGGTCGAGCAGCGGCTTCGCATACCGATCCAGCGACATCAGCGTGAGGTTCTCGGCCAGGCCCATGCTCACGTGCAGGCCCTTGCCCTTGCGGTCTTCGCTCAGGTAGGTGAGGCCCAGCGAGGCTGCCTGCCGCGGGCTTTGCAGCACCACCTCGCGCCCCAGCAGCTCGACGCGGCCGCGTCCGCCCTCGCGCAGGCCGAGCAGGCCCTCGAAGAGCTCGGTGCGCCCGGCGCCCACCAGGCCGGCGAACCCCAGCACCTCGCCCGGGCGCACCTCGAAGCTCACGTCGTCGGCCCAGCCGGGCACCGTGTAGTGCTCGACCTTCAGCAGCGGGAGCGCATCGGCCGCAGGCCGATGCTTCGGCGGGAACATGTCGGACAGCTCGCGGCCCACCATCAGGTTGGCCATCTGCTGGCGCGAAAGGCCGGCGGTGGGCGCGCGGGTGACGAAACGGCCGTCGCGCATGACCACCACCTCGTCGGTGATGCGCTCCACCTCGTCGAGCTTGTGCGAGATGTAGACGACGGTGACGCCCGCGGCCCTGAGCTGCGCGATGAGACCGAACAGGCGCTGTGTCTCCGACGGTGTGAGCGTCGCGGTGGGCTCGTCCATGATGAGCAGCCTGGCCTTGCGCTGCAGGGCCTTGGCGATCTCGACCAGCTGCTTCTCGGCCACGATGAGGTGGCGCACCGGCGTGTCGGGGTCGGCCTCCAGCCCCACCTGCTGCAAGAGGCTGCGGGTGGCCTGTCGCATGGCCGCATCGTCGAGCAGCCAGCCGCTGCGCAGCTCGTGGCCGAGAAAGATGTTCTGCGCGATGGTCAGGTGTTCGGCGAGGTTGAACTCCTGGTGGATCAGCACGATGCCGGCGGCCTCGGCCTCGCGCGAGCCGTTGAATCTGCACGGTGCGCCGTCGACCAGCACCTCCCCGCCGCTCGCGGCTTCATAGCCGGAAAGGATCTTCATCAGCGTGGACTTGCCGGCGCCGTTTTCGCCGAGCAGGCCGACCACGCGGCCGGGTTCGAGCGCGAAGCTCACGCCGTGCAGCACCTGCACCGGGCCGAAGCGCTTGATGACCTCGTTGAATTGCACGGAGAGGCTCATGACCACGCCCCGCTCGCCGCGGCGGCCCTCATGCCACCGTCTCCACCCGACCGCGTCGGCGCATCGTTTCCTGCAGCGCCAGCACGCCGGCGCCGATGACGCCCGCACGCTCGCCGAGCGGCGCGTACTGGATCTCGAGGTGCCGCGTCGACAGGGCCAGCGAGCGGTGATAGACGCTCTGCCGGATGGATGCCAGCAGCAGCGGCCCCATGCGCGAGACGCCGCCGCCGATGAACACGTGCGACGGGTTGAAGAAGTTGACCACCGACGCAAGCATCTGGCCGATGTAGCCGCCGGCGCGCTGGATGATCGCGTTGGCCGCCGCGTCGCCGGTGCGGCTGGCCTGGTCCACGTCGAGCGGCGTGAGCCGGCCCTGCTCAGCCAGCATCTTCGCCAGCAGCCGGCTTTCGCCGGCCTGCGCGGCTTCGGTCGCCATGTTGGCGATGGCGGGGCCGGCGGCCAGGGCCTCCACGCAACCCAGGTTGCCGCAGCGGCAGCGCGGGCCGTGCGGGTCCACGCAGATGTGGCCCACGTCGCCGGCCGAGCCGTCGGCGCCGCGGTACACCTCGCCGTGGCAGACGATGCCGCAGCCGATGCCCGTGCCCACCTTGAACACCAGGAAGTTGGGCAGCCGGCGGTGCAGCCGCCACAACTCGCCCAGCGCCATGAGGTTCACGTCGTTGTCGATGAAAGCCGGGGCCGCGTATTCGTCGCGCAGGTACTCGCGGATCGAGAAGCCCTCCCAGCCGGGCATGAGCGGCGGGTTCACCAGCAGGCCGCTTTCGAATTCCACCGGGCCGGGCACGCCCATGCCGATGCCCAGCACCCGCTCGCGGCCGACGCCGCAGCGCTTGAGCAGGTCGCGCAGCACCTCGCGCACGCGGGAGAGCATCACGCCGGGACCGGCCAGCACGTCGGCCGGCTCGCCATGGTGGGCCAGCACGGTGAGGTCGGGCGCGAGCACCGCCACGTCCATGCTGGTGGCGCCCAGGTCCACGCCGACCAGCACGCCCATGCTGCGCGCCAGGCGCAGCGTCTCGGGCCGGCGTCCACCGGAAGAGGCCTGCGGGCCGGCCTCGTCGAGCAGGCCGCGCTCGACCAGGCCTGCCACGGCACCGTTGGCCTTGCTCTTGGAGAAGGCGGATTGTTCAGCCAGCTCCGAACGCGACGCGCCGGACGACCAGAACACGGCCTCCAGCACGGCGAGTTCGCCCGGCGACAAGTCGTCCCAGCGGATCACCACGGTTGTTGTCTCCTGCGCCCGGCCGTCTGCGCGGCCCAGGCGAGCCATCGTAGAAAGCCGACTTCGGCTGCTCAAGACTGATCTTCAGCCAATTTCAGGCCGAAGCAGGAGGCAACGGGATTGAAGCTCGATCAGCCGCGCCGGCGCTGCGCGAGGCTGCTGGCGATGAGCCACTGCGCCAGCCAGTAGGTGGACAAGACCCACACCGACGCATACGGCAGCGGCCCCTGGAACTTGTCGGTGGCCAGCAGCGCGTCGGACACCACGAACAGCGCGCCGCCTGCGGCAGCCCACCGCGCGTGCGCTTCGACGCCCGTGCCGCGGGCACGCCACCACCAGGACGCCGCCTGGGCCGCCATGGCCGCGAGCGCCACCACATAGGCCAGCACCGGCACCTGCAGCGCGGGCGGCACGCCGCGCCACAGGAAGCCCAGCACGGCGGCGGCCACCACCGCGTAGACCGCGAAGACCAGCGGTTGCGCGGCCAGCGGCACGCCGCGGGTGAAAGCGACCAGGTAGCACAGGTGCGCCAGCAGGAAGGCCACCAGCCCGGGCACGAAGCCCTGTTGCGGCCACAGCAGCGCCACGTCGCCGGCCAGCGAGAGCACCAGCCCTGCCAGCAGCCAGCGGCGCCGCCCGTCGGTGTCACCGGCGCGGCGGGCCGCATGGGCGATCACCAGCACGGTGGCCAGCGGCTTGAAGGCGAAGGCGAGCCAGCGCATGCCGGTTTCGTTGCCCAGCATGGCGAGCAATGCGCAGGCGACGGTGGCGAGCGCAAGCCACACCGCGGCGCGGCCGCCGCCGGGGCGCGAGACGGGCAAGGTGGTGGATTCGTTCATCCGCCGGCATTGTGGTGAGCGCATGAAGCGCTGCCAGCGGGCAAGCCCTGAGCAGGGCAAGGGAGGAAGCAGGGACGGTCGTGCAGCTCGCGCCGCACGACCGCCCGCCCCATTGTCACGCCCCCTCAGGCGCAGCAAAACGCAGGCGCATCCCCCAGGGTCCCTCTCTCTCCGATTCGAACCGGCTCCCCAATCGAGCCGGCGCCCTCGGCGTCTGCGATCAGGAAACACTCTAGAGACAAAGGCCCGGACGCGGGTGCGTGTTAGCCCGGGGTCGCCCATCGCGCGGGTCGCCAACGTGCAGGAGTGCTCAGATGCGGCGGTCCCGGATCACTTCTTCCGCATGGCGGCGGCGACGAATCGACGCATCGTGTCGGCGCCGGTGGTGCGGTCGTCGTTCCAGAACGCGGCCACGGCGTCCTTGATCGCGTCTTCCACCGCGGCCGGCTGGACCATCTTGTGGGCGATGGAAGGCACCAGCGCATTGATCATGGCGGTGGCCACGAAGTAGGCACTCGATTCCTGGCCGCACAGGTCGAAGCGTTTCATGTCCACCCCGCTGGCGGCGGGGATGGAGCCCTTGTTGAGGTTGAACACCTCCTGGAAGGCCGGACTCATGATCGAACGCACCAGCGTGCGCTGCGCCTGCTGCGCTGCCTCGCCCTTGAGCTGGAACATCGCGAAGCTGTCGATGTTGAAGATGTACGCCCGCTCGGTGCCGGGTGCCGATGTGCACAGGAAGTCGCGACCCGGGGCCTTGCCGGCGGCAAGGAACTCGCCCTTGGCCCAGTCGCCCATGAACTGCATGGCCGCCTCGCCGCGAATCACCATCGCGGTCGCCTGGTTCCAGTCGCGCCCGGGCGCGTTCTTGTCGGTGTAGCCCTTGATGCGGCGGAAAGTGGTGAGTGCACGCTCCATCGTGGCGCTTTGCAGCGCCTTGGCATCGAGCTGCACGAAGGCGCGGCGGTAGAAGTCGGCGCCGCCCACGCCGAGCACCACCGTCTCGAAGGTGGTGAATTCCTGCCACGGCTGGCCGCCGTGGGCCACCGGCGTGATGCCGGCCTTCTGCAGCTTTTCGGCCAGCGCGAAGAACTCGTCCCAGGTCTGCGGGGCCCGCTGGCTCACGCGGCGCAGCGCATCGCGGTTGATCCACAGCCAGTTGACCCGGTGCACGTTCACCGGCACCGCGACGTAGTGGCCGTTCACCTTCATCACGTCGGCCACCACCTTGGGCAGCTGCGCGTCCCACTTCTGCTGCTGCGCCACGTCGTCGAGATGGGCCAGCACGCCCAGGCGGCCCCATTCCTGGATGGCCGGCCCCTTGATCTGCGCAGCCGCGGGTGGATGGCCGTTGGCCACCCGCGAGCGCAGCACGCTCATCGCGGTGTCGCCGCCGCCGCCCTGCACCGCGAAGTCGCGCCAGGTGTGCCCCTGCTCGCCGAGCGTGCGCTTGAGCTCGCCCACCGCCCGTGCTTCGCCACCGGAAGTCCACCAGTGCAGCACTTCCACTTCACCGGCGGTAGCGGCCGTCGCCGCGGCAAGTGCGACGGCGCACCACCACTGCCGCGCCCCGCCCCGCACCCAAGGGATCCGCTTTTCCATGCCCCGTCTCCTCCGCCGGCTGGTACGCCGGCTGTGCCGTTCGTTCAGGCAACTTTAAGGAGACTTAATCCTTCCTTACATAGGGTCGGCCCTGGTTCAGGCTTCATAAAGGTTGTCGCGGCGTGAACTAGTCCTGCTCGTCATCGCCAAATGCGGCCAGGAACGCCTCGACGAAACGCGGCGAGCCGGTCAATGTGAGCGTCACCGTGTGCCAGTCCCCTGCTTCGACGCTGGCGCGGAGCTCGTGGTCCCAGTCCATGCCCTCGTCCACCGGTCCATGGGTGTGCGGGAAGTGCTGCCAGGCCCAGTCGAGCACCTGGCGCGCCTCGCCCATCGCCGCGGCGTGCTGTGCGGCGGAGGTCGAGGCCATGGCGTCGAGCGTGGTAACGCCGTCGGTGCCTTCGATGAGCTCGAAGCTGAGGTAGCGCATGAACGCTAGGCGCGAGCGAGCGCGCGCGCCGCGCTCGGCGGGTGGCCGAGGATGCGCTTGAACGCGCGGCTGAACGACGCCTCCGACTCGTAGCCGAGCCGGCTGGCGGCCACCGAGATGCGCAGGCCCTCGCGCTCGATCCAGCGGCGGGCCTGGAACATCTTCACCTTGGCGACGTACTTCGCCGGGCT
>CAMLNA010000204.1 GCA_946481025.1 uncultured Rivibacter sp. | reverse complement strand
CCGTTCTACGACTGGCTGCTCGAGCGCATCGTGCCCATCCTGCGCACGCCGCAGTTCGACCATGTCAGGCGGCTGATCGAGAAGATCGAGGCCTCCGGCCTCGAAGCCGGCAAGGAGTTCGCGCTTGCCTGCCACAACCAGGGCGCCAAGCTCTTTGCGAGCAAGGCCGAAGGCGAGATGCGCGCGCTGTTCGTGCGCTGGGAACACGACCGTGACGCAGTGCTGCGCGACCTGCCGGCCTTCTTTGCGCTGCTCAAGCGCGAGACGGCGCAGTTCACGCCGCTGCTGGCCCATGCGCTCGAATCGCGGGAGCCCAATGTCTTCAGGCTGCCCCACCAGTACGAGTTCGCACGGCTCAACCTCACCTACGTGGTGACCAGCAAGCGCAAGCTGAAGGCACTGGTGGACCAGGGCATCGTCGACGGCTGGGACGACCCGCGCATGCCCACCGTCGTCGGCATGCGCCGGCGCGGCTACACGCCCGAGGGCATTCGCCTGTTTGCCGAACGCACCGGCGTCAGCAAGGCCGGCGGCTGGATCGACTACAGCAACCTCGAAGGCGCCCTGCGCGAAGACCTCGAAGGCAAGGCGGCCCGCGCGATGGCGGTGATCGACCCGCTCAAGCTCAAGCTCACCAACTGGTTCGACGTGTTCGGTGCGCAGGACCACAAGGAGCCCTGCCATGCGCCGGCCCACCCGCAGCGCCCCGAACTCGGCACGCGCCACTTCAGCCTGGGCCCCGAGGTGTGGATCGAGCGCGACGACTTTGCCGAAGTGCCGCCGAAGGGCTTCTTCCGGCTCTTCCCCGGCAACAAGGTGCGCCTGAAGTACGGCTACGTGATCGAGTGCACCGGCTTCGAGAAGAACGATGCCGGAGAAGTGACCGCCGTGCTCGCCACCGTGGTGCCCGACACCAAGAGCGGCACGCCGGGGGCGGACGCGGTGAAGGTCAAGGGCGTGATCACCTGGGTGGGCGTACACGACGCCATCGAGGCCGAGATGCGGCTGTACGACCGGCTGTTCACCGACGCCAACCCCGACGCGGGCGGCCAGGACTTCATGGCGGTGCTCAACCCCGACAGCAAGAAGGTGGTCACCGGCTACCTGGAGCCGTCGCTGGCCCGCGCCAGGCCTGACGACAGGTTCCAGTTCGAACGCCACGGCTACTTCGTGGCCGACCGCAAGGACCACTCCGCGGACAAGGCGGTGATCAACAAGATCGTCGGGCTGAAGGACAGCTGGGGGAAGTAGCGTAGAACCGGCGCGCAAGCGCACCGGCCTGGCGTTCACTCACCTTGCCGCCGTGTGCTCCAGCATCGCCGGCACCACTGCGTCCCACACGCCCGGCGGCGGCATCTCGTGTCCCACGCCGGGCAGCGGCAGGAGCCGCGCCCCGGGGATCTCGCGGGCCAGTGCCTGCGCGTGGCCGTAGGGGAACAGAGGGTCGTCCGTGCCGTGCAGCACCAGCGTCGGCACGTGCAGCTGCCGCAGCCGGGGGCGCACCGGCTCGCCCCCGCCGCCGAGGATCCAGTGGTTGGTCATGCTGGCTTCGATGTCACGCGTGCGGTCGACCACCCGGCCGACCACCTCGCGCATGTGCGCTTCGTCCACGCCCAGCCCGCCGGCAAACGGCCCCAGGCTCGCCACGATGTAGGCCACGGCCGCTTCACGATCGCGCCAGTCGGGCTTTGGCGCGGACTCGGCGAAGGAAGCCACGAGGGCGGGCGACATCGGCGGCAGGTCGGACTCGCCCGGCCCGCCGGGGCTCGTGGACAGCAGCGTCAGCGAGGCGACACGTTCCGGGTGGTCCAGCGCGATGCGCATGGCGATGCCGCCGCCCATCGAGATGCCGGCAATGTGCGCGCGCTGCACCTCCAGGGCATCGAGCAAGGCCACCGCGTCGGCGATGAGATCGGCCGGCGTGTAGGTGGGCGCACCGGGCGCATCGTGCGTCGAGCGTCCGGTGTCGCGCTGGTCGTAGCGGATCACGCGCCGGCCGCCCGCGGCGAGCCGCTCGCAGAATCCGTCTTCCCACCAGTCCATCGACGAGGCGGCCCCGCCGATCAGCAGCAGCGCCGGGTCGGCGGCGCTGCCGAAGACCTGCGCGCACAGCTCGATGCCGTTGACGCGGAAGACCCGCTCCGGCTGCGCCAGCACGCGGGTCTTCACCGGGGTGCCCCGCCCTCGAACATCTTCTTCACCCGCTCCTGGATCTGCGCAGGCGTCAGGTCTTCCTTGTGCGTCGAGATGAACCAGTTGTGGCCGAACGGGTCGGTGATGCAGCCCGAACGGTCGCCCCAGAACTGGTCGCCCATCGGCATCGTCACCTTCGCGCCGGAGGCCACCGCAGCGTTGAACACCTTGTCGGCATCAGGCACGTAGAGGACGGCCGTGGTGGACGAGCCGCCCAGCGTCTGCGGGCTCAGCGCACCGTGTTCCGGGCGCTCCTCCGTCAGCATGAACAGCGCCGGGCCGACCTTGAGCTCGGAGTGCATCACCAGGCCGTCGGGCGCGTCCATTCGGGTCACCAGCTCGGCCCCGAAGATGCGCTGGTAGTAGGCGATCGCGTCGTTGGCACCCTTCACCACGAGGTAGGGCGTGGCACCGGTGGACTGCGGCACCGGGTTCACGCCGCCACCGGCGCCGCCGCTCTTGCGGGCCTCGTCCAGCTTCTTCGCGTCGGCCATCAGCCGCTCTTCCTGCGCGCGCAGCTCGGGCGTGAACTCCGCGCCGAAGTCATCGGCCTCGAAGACCTGGCGGATCTCGAGCACCGACTCCTCGCCGGTCGGGTTCGGGCACTTCCTGGCCCACTCCACCGCCTCGTCCAGGTCCTTGCACTGCCACATCCAGTAGCCGGCGACCAGCTCCTTCGTTTCGGAGAACGGGCCGTCCACCACCTTGCGGTCCTTGCCGGAGAACACGACCCGCGCGCCCTTCCGGCTGG
Organism: uncultured Rivibacter sp.; assembly: GCA_946481025.1. Next base: position 3,063 of record CAMLNA010000204.1, on the reverse strand, counting down.
GGTGCAGGCCTTCACCGGCCAGCATCACGCCCGCCTTGACCAGCTGCTCGTTGTAGTCGCCCATCTCCTTGAGCAACTGCTCGGTGGGCATCACGCCCGCTTCGGTGTTCTTGTCTGCCTTGACGATGACCATGAATCGCATGACGTCTCTCCTGTCGGTTGAATCGATGAGTGCGGTGGTATGTGTCTTCAAGAGCTCCGCAAACCGGCCGCTCTGACCACACGACGGGTGAGGCGAGCGCCGATCGACAACTCTGCAGGACTTTTATGTAACAGCCGGCGGCAGCTCCAGCAGCTTGAACGCCGGCACGCCTGCCACGAAGCTGCGGGCCAGCAGCGGCCGTGCGACGTTGTAGACCGGCGTGCCGTTGACGGTGCGCCCCTCCGGCGTACCCCGGTGCGCATGGCCATGAAAGACGGCATCGACCGGATAGCGCAGCAGCGGGTCTTCGAGCCGGCTCGACCCCAGGAACGGAAAGATCTCCGGCGGCTCGCCCTGCACGGTGTCGGCGATCGGCGAGTAGTGCAGCAGCGCCAGACGCTGCGGCGTGCGCAGCTTGGCCAGCGCCGATTCGAACTTCAGGGCCTCCTGGATCGCCTCGTTGACGAACTGCTTGATGGCCGCTTCGCCCCAGGCGCCGAGCGAGCCGCGGCCGAAGCCGCCGCAAAAGCCCTTGGCGCCGGCAATGCCCACCCCGAGGACCTCGCAGGCTTCGCCGTCGAGCACCTGCACACCGGCATCGAGCAGCACCTGGCGCACCGCATCGGGCTGCCCCGACTCGTAGTCGTGGTTGCCCAGCACCGCGACGATGGGCCGCTTGGAGACGGCGCCGAGTTCGTCGGCCAGCACCTTGGCTTCTTCGGGCAGCCCGTAATCGGTGAGGTCGCCGCACAGCAGCAGCGCATCGGCCGCCTCGGCCGCCTGGCCGAACAGGTCGCGCAGGCTTCCGGCAGAGGCCTTGGTGCAATGCAGGTCGCCCACCGCGGCGAAACGGATCGGTCTTTGAGGTGCCTCGGACATCGCTCCTCCGGCGTGCTTTTGGTTGGGGGATTCCGTCGAGGGTCAACAGGCCTAGGCAAACGAGGTGCCCGCGACGCCACGGCACGCACCTTGCCGTACCCCGGCATGCAGCAGCCTCCCGCCTCGACACCCACGTGGGAAAGCATCGACCCGGCCGCCGCAGCGTTCTACCGGCACGTGCTCGAGACGCTCAACGCCGGAAACCTGCCCTACCTGCTGGGCGGTGCGTTCTCGGTGGCCTGTTTCACCGGCATCGAACGCCCCACCAAGGACCTCGACCTGTTCATCTGCCGCAGCGACTACCCCCGCATCGAGGACGCGATGCAACGCGCCGGCTATCGCACCGAGGTGGCGTATGCGCACTGGCTCGGCAAGGTGTGGGCCGACGATGGTGACGACAGCCACTTCGTGGACCTCATCTTCAGCTCGGGCAATGCCGTGGCCTCGGTGGACGAGGGCTGGTTCACCCATGCGGTCGCGGCCGAGGTGCTGGGCGTGCCGGTGAAGGTGGCGCCGGCCGAAGAGACCATCTGGTCCAAGGCCTTCGTGATGGAACGCGAGCGCTATGACGGCGCCGAGGTGGCCCACCTGCTGCGCGACTGCGCGGCCGACCTCGACTGGCAGCGGCTGCTGCTGCGCTTCGGGCCGCACTGGCGGGTGCTGCTGAGCCACCTAGTGCTGTTCGGCTTCATCTACCCCAGCGAACGTGCCCGTGTACCCGAATGGGTGATGGCCGACCTGATGGAGCGCCTGCGGCAGGAGACGCTGCGCGAGCCGCCACCGACGCTCGTGTGCGCCGGCACGCTGCTGTCGCGCGAGCAGTACCTGCCCGACGTGGAGCAGCAGGGCTATCGCGACGGCCGCATCGAGCCCTTCGGCACCATGACGCCGCGGCAGGTGACCGAGTGGACAGACGCCATCCCCGGCCGCGAAAGCGCCGCGTCGCCGCCCGCCGATCAGCCTGACAACGCGCGCCAGGGCAGCTGAGCCCCCTGGCGCACGCGGCCGGCGATGGCCACCGAGGCGCGCGATGCCAGCATGCGGTCGAACACCGCCTGCACCTGCGCCGCCGTGACCGCCTCCAGGTGGGCGGCCACCTCGGCACGCGAGCGCACGCGGCCGAACACGAAGAGGTCCTGCGCCGCCTCCTCGATGCGCCGGAACGGCCGCTCCAGCGTCTCGAGCCGGCGCACTGCGATCTGGTTGCGCGCGCGCTCGAGGTGCTGCGCGTCGATCGTCTGCGCATGCAGCCTCAGCAGGCGCTGCACCTCGGCGGCGAATTCATCCACGTGTTCCGGCGCCATCGACGCCTCGACGACGAACTGCCCGGCCACGTCGGCCACGTCGGCGGAGCAGGCGGCGTAGTAGACGAGCCCGCGGCGCTCGCGGATCTCGTCCATCAGCGGCGAGCTCATGCCCTCGCCGAACAGCGCCGCGGCCACGATGCCGGCATGGTGGGTGGCGTCGCCCAGGGGCGGCAGCGGAAAGCCCAGCACCACGTGGCTCTGGCTCACACCCGCCATGCGGCGCGCAGCGAAGCCGCCCACGAAGGCGGCAGCCGGCGTCTCGTGCACGCTGCCCGCGGGCAGGCCGGCAAAGGCCGCCCGCGCCTGCTGCACCACCGCCTGCGGGTCGATGTTGCCGGCCACCCCGACGATCACGTTGGCGCCGCTGTACTGCTGCTGCACATAGGCCCGCAGCTCGTCGCTGGTGAAACGCTCGATGTTGCGGCGCGTGCCGATCACCGGCTGGGCGATGCCGTGCTTGCCGTAGCACAGCTGGTCGAAGAGCTTGTACGCCGCGGCGAACGCATCGTCGTCTTCCTCGGCGTATTCCTGCAGCAGCACTTGGCGCTCCCGCTCCAGTTCGGCCTCGGGAAAGGTGCCGTGCATCACGATGTCGGCCAGCATCGGCAGGAAGGTCTGCGCATGCCGGGCCAGGCCGCGCATGTGGAAGGCGGTGTGGTCCTTGTCGGTGTGCGCGTTGACCTCGGCGCCCAGCATCTCGGCGTCGAGGTTGATCTGCTGGCAGGTGCGGGTGCG
>CAMLNA010000203.1 GCA_946481025.1 uncultured Rivibacter sp. | reverse complement strand
ACCGAGATGCTGGGCGACGACGCGATCATCAGCTCCGACTTCGGCGGCAACCCGCCCTACGAGAAGATGAAGTCGGTGGCGCGCATCTGCTTCAGGCACTGGCTGCGCCAGGCCAACGTGCTGTTCGTCATCGGCGGCAAGAGCAACAACACCGACATCCACGAAACCCTGCGGGCGATCGCCGATGCCTTGCGCGAGCACTTCAGCAGCCACGGCCCCACGCCGCTGTCGGTCGTGGTGGGCCGCGGCGGGCCCAACCTCGTGCGCGGCATGGCGGCCATGCGCGACACCTGCGACGCGCTCGGGTTGCCCTATCGCATCTTCGGTTTCGACTCCGACATCAGCGAGGTCATCCAGTACGCCCGCAAGGTCGACGCGTGGATGAAAGCCGGCGGCCGCGAGCAGATCGCGGCGAAGCTGGGTGTTTGAGACAAAGGCCTGAACAGCCTTCACCGCCGAGGCGCGGAGGACGCGGAGGAAACGCGGAGGGAACGCCTCCGGCTCTCCTCAGCGAACCTCGGCGTCCTCTGCGTCTCTGCGGTGAATGATTCAAGAGAGAACCTCCGGAGACTCTTCATGGACCGTCAAAGCGTGGGTGACTTCAAATACTTCGTCGGCATCAGCTCGCTGTCGCAGGTGGCGTCGCGCGACGACCGCGTGTGCGTGCTCAACATCCTGGGCGGCGAGTCGAGCGACGTCACGCCGGTGAGCCATGCCTATTCGGGCGGCAACGTGGTGTTCGGCACCGCGCCGGGCAAGGGCGGGCAGGTGCTCGAAACGCCGGCGGGCAGCATCCCCGTGTTCAACAACGTGCGCGAAGGGCTGGAGGCCGGGCACCGCTTCAACTGCGGCGTGGTCTACCTGCCGCCGTCGGCCGCACGCGACGGCGTGGCCGAGCTGATCCGCGTGAACCCCGGGCTGAAGAAGATCTTCATCATCACCGAGAAGATCGCCGTGCACGACGCGCGCGAGATCCGCGCCATGGGACAGCAGCGCGGCGTCGACATCTTCGGCGCCAACGGCCTGGGCGTGGCCGACGCGTGGAACCAGGTGCGCATCGGCGGCGCGCTGGGGGGCGACAACCCCGGTGACACGCTGCGGCCCGGCTCGGTCGCGATCTTCTCCAATTCGGGCGGCTTCTCGACCACCATCGCGCAATACCTCCGGCTGGCCGGCTGGGGCACCACGACGGTGATCTCCAGCGGCAAGGACGTCTACATCCACTACGCCGCGCCGGAGTTCGCTTTCGCGCTGGCGAACGACGCACGCAGCAAGGCCGCCGTGCTCTATTGCGAACCGGGCGGCTACTACGAGCTCGATGCGCAGTTCACCAAGCCGGTGGTCGCCTGCGTGGTGGGTCGCTGGAAGAGCAAGCTCACCCGCGCGGTGGGGCATGCGGGCGCCATGGCCGGCGGCAGCGACGATGCGCTCGCCAAGGAACGCTGGTTCATGGACAAGTTCGGCGTCGATGCGATCTTCACGCCCGAGTCGCCGGTGTTTTCGGCCAAGGGGGCGCTGGTCACCAACATCGCGCACATCCCGGCCGCACTCACCGCGGTCATGCGTGCCAACGCGACGCTGCCCGACTTCGCGCCCGAAGGCAGCCTCGCGCTCAAGCCCTGGTTCGGCGCAGACCAGGGGGTGCTGCCGCCCGAACTGGCGCTGCCGGTGGTGGAGGCCATCGCGCCGTACAACGAGCAGATCGCCCTGGTGAACCGGCAGGTGGGCGCCATCCCGCCGCGCCAGTCGATGAAGGACGCTTCGGGGGCCACCCAGATGGACGCGCTCACGCAAGTGAGCAGCCTGCACGGCATGTCGATGCTCGATGCCGCGACGCAATCGCTGGAAGCCAACGCCTGCCTCGCGTTGCTGCAGCGCCCGGGCGGCGTGAACGACCACCAGCTCATGGCCGCGGCCGTGGCCGCGTTCTGCAACCTGCACGGCACGCCCGAACTGGCCGCGGCGCAGGCCTCGCGCGAAGCCGGCAATGCGCCCAATGCGGTGCTGGCCGCAGCCGCCGCCGTCGTGGGGCCGCGTCGTCAGGCCGCCGCGCGCGAGGCGGTGCGCTTGCTGATCGACCGCTTTTCGGCGGCAGGCCTGGTCGATGCGGCAGATCCAACCTTCGACGTGGCGCGGGTCGAGATCAGCGGCAGCGAGTCGCTGTTCGCCGCCGCGCCGGACGAGCGCGCGCTGGCGCTGCTGGCGGCGCTGCGCTCACGTGGGGCCGAGTCGGTGTTCGTGCGCTGGCTCACGAGCCTGCCGGGCCACCCGACCGCCGATGCCCTGCTGGCGGCGGTCACCACCACCCTGGCCTGGAACCCGCTCACCGCCAAGCGCCTGTCGCGCCTCACCGCGGAAAACCTGCCATGGTGGATGCAGCTGTTCGGCACGCTGATCGGCGCATCGGCGGACGCGTCGCACCACCAGCCGCAGCGCTTCTGCGGTTTCGACAACGCCGCGTTGCTGGGCGAGAGAAGCCTGGCCGAGATCGCCTTCGCCGCGTTGCTCGGGCGGGCTCCTGCCGACGATGACCTGTTCGCATTCCAGACGCTGGTCGGTCTTTTGCTCACCAACGGCCCCGGCGCGATCTCGGCGCAAGGTGCCAAGGGCGCCGTGTCCGCCGACGGCCCCGAAAGCCCGGAGCGCGTGCAGCTCAACAAGGCCCTGATCGGCTTCCTCACGCACACCGGCTATACGCACGGCGGCAACGGCTACGAAGGCATTGCCTTTCTGAACGAGCAGTTCCAAGGCAGCGGGCTCGCCGACCCGAGCGATGCCGGCCACGGCATCGACCTGAAGGCCCTGGCGGCGGGCACCGCCGCGCGATATGCGCAATACAAGGCGCAGCGCAAGACCATCGGCAGCCTCGACATCGCCAAGATCCCGGGCGTGAACCATCCGGTGTTCAAGGACAAGCCGGTGAACTTCGACCCGCGCGAGGTGTTCATCGCCGAGCTGCTGCAGGGGCGCGGCGAATACAACGTGTTCCATGCCTATTACCGCGAGCTGGTGCAGGCGCTGGCGGAGGCGGGCGTGTCGCGCAACGTCTATTGCGTGAACATCGACGCGGTGATCGCAGCCCTGCTGCTCAAGATGCTGTGGCTGCCCTTCAAGCGCGGCGACATCGGCGAGCGTGAGCTGGAAACGGCGGCCTTCACCATCTTCCTGTATCCGCGCATGCTGGGCTGTGCGGCCGAGATCGACGACCACATGAATCGCGGGCGCAACATGGACACGCGCACGCCCGCGTCTCAGTGCCGCTTCGTGGCCTGAGAGTTCATGGCCGCCTGGCTGGCGGCGTGCCCCTGAACGAGGCCAGCACGCCCCCGGCCACCGCGCCGGCCACGGCACCGAACAGGCTGCCGACGGGCCCCGCCGCGATGCCGCACAGGGCCCCGACGATGGCACCGAGCACGGCGCCGATAGCGGTGCCCACCGGGTGCACGCCGGCCGATTCAGCTGCCGTGTGGCCCAGTTGGCGCGCCTTGTCTTCCTTGGGTGTGGGGTTGCTTGCCATGGCTTGCTCCTTGGGGTGGGGACCATTGCAGCAGGCCCGGTGGCCATGGCCTATCGGCCCCGCGACCCCAAGCGGGTAGGACGAGGCGCACAAGCGCTTTTCGCTGCAGCGCCGCCCACGCGGGTATGCCGGGTATGCGGTTTGCACGAACATGCAAACCCCCGCAGCAGCAAGGAAGCGCCATGGCCCCCGTGCAGCAGCCCGACCCCCATGCACCACCCGCACAGCCCGCACCGCCCGTGGACAGCACGGGCTCGCACACGCCGGAGCCGGTGGACATCTCCGCCGAGTCGGTGGCGGGTGAAGAAGACCCCGGTGCCGGGCTCGACGCGCCGGACGATCCGCCGGCCGTCCAGCCGCCGGGCGCCGCCTCGCCGCCACGGTGACGGGCCGGGCGGCGTGCACGCCGATTGCCGGCCTTCGTGACCACCCAACCTGCCGATCACGAAGGAGCCGCGCATGTCCTTTCACTTCAAGCCCATCGACAAACAGGTCATCGTCATCACCGGCGCTTCGAGCGGCATCGGCCTGGCGACCGCGGAGCTCGCCGCACAGCGCGGCGCCAGGCTGGTGCTGGTGGCGCGCAGCGAGCGGACGCTGCAGGAGATTGCCGCGCGCCTGGAGGCGCAAGGGGCGCAGGCCATCGCGGTGCCGGCCGACGTGGCCAGCCGCGAGGCGCTGGAGCTGGCGGCCGAGGCGGCGATCCTGCGCTTCGGCCGCATCGACACCTGGGTCAACGACGCGGGCGTGGCCATCTATGGCCGGCTCGAAGAGGTGAGCGACGCCGACAGCCGGCGGCTGTTCGAGACCAATTTCTGGGGCACGGTGTACGGTTCGCTGGTCGCGCTGCGCCACCTGCGGCCCAACGGCGGCGCGCTCATCAACGTGGGCAGCGAGGTGTCCGAGGCGGTCATCCCGCTGCAAGGCATGTACACCGCGTCGAAGCATGCGGTGAAGGGCTTCACCGATGCCCTGCGGGTCGAGGTCGAGGAACTCGACGAGGTGCCGGTGTCGATCACGCTGATCCAGCCGACCGCGGTGGACACGCCTTACCCGGAGCACGCGCGCAACTACATGAGCAGCGAACCCAGGCTGCCGACGCCGCAGATCGATCCGCAGGACGTGGCCGAGGCCATCCTGAAGGCCGCCACCGAAGGCGGGCGCGACGTGAAGGTGGGCGCGATGGCCACCCTCAACACCGCCATGGCCAAGGTGGCGCCGTCGCTGGGCGACAAGATGGCCGCCCGCCAGGCCGGGCGCCAGCAGCGGGACGAACCGCCGCGGCATCCCGAGGGCACCTTGTACCGGCCAGGCGAAAGCGGCCGCATCCACGGGTCCTCAGGCTTGCGGCACTGAGGAGCGGCCTCGCGGCCTCACAGGAAGCGTTCGAGCAGCCGCTTCGAATGCCGGTCGAGTGCAAAGCGGTCCGGCACCAGGAACTGGATGCCGTGGCTGCTGGCGATCAGGAGCCGTCCGGCCTCCAGGCGGCGGATGTCCTCTTCGCCCTTGAGCACGAACTGCGTGTCGCCGCGGTCGGTTTCCACCGCCCAGGTGCTGGGCGTGGCGAAGGTGGACACGCTCTTGATGCGCCTGACCACCGGCACGAATTCGCGCGTGGCGAGTTCTTCGTCGATGAGCGCGCGGGTGGCGGCCGGCAGCGCGTCGATGCGGTCGATCCACAGCAGCTCGTGGCCGTCGGCACCGACCAGCGACAGGCCGTCGTCGGGCGCGGCGATCGGGAACGCGCGCACCGGCACCACGCCGGTGTGCGGTTCGCCGTCGGGCAGGGTGAGGACGAGGCGGCCGAAGGCGTTGCGCTCCAGCGAGAAGAGGGGGGCCTGATTCATGAACTGCTCCGCACCGCCGGCACCTGGCTGGCGATCTGCGCGACCTGCACCTGGGCGGGCGTGTCGAGGTCTTCGTCTTCTTCGGCGTCCACGCGCCGCGCCTGCGCCTCATAGAGGCGCCAGTAGGCACCCTGCCGGGCCATGAGCTCGTCGTGCGGGCCCACCTCGACCACCTGCCCGCGGTCCATCACCACCAGGCGGTCGGCCTTGCGCAGCGTGGACAGGCGGTGTGCGATGGCAATGGTGGTGCGGCCCTGCACGAGGTTGTCGAGCGCCTTCTGGATTTCCTTCTCGGTTTCGGTGTCCACGCTGGACGTCGCCTCGTCGAGGATCAGGATGCGCGGGTCGATCAGCAGTGCGCGGGCGATCGAGATGCGCTGGCGCTCGCCGCCCGACAGCCCCTGGCCGCGTTCGCCCACCAGCGAGTCGTAGCCCTGCGGCAGCCGCAGGATGAACTCGTGCGCATGCGCGGCCCGCGCCGCCGCCACGATCTCCTCGCGGGTGGCGTCCGGCTTGCCGTAGGCGATGTTCTCGGCGATGGTGCCGAAGAACAGGAAGGGCTCCTGCAGCACCAGGCCGATGTGGCGGCGGAAGTTCGACACGCCGAAGCGGCGGATGTCGGTGCCGTCGACCAGGATGGCGCCGTCGGTCACGTCGTAGAAGCGGCAGATCAGGTTGACCAGCGTGCTCTTGC
>CAMLNA010000202.1 GCA_946481025.1 uncultured Rivibacter sp. | reverse complement strand
GCTGAGCTGCGCGTCGAGCAGCAGCGGGTCTTGCCAGTGGAAGCTTGCCTTGGTGGCCATGTCAGGCTCCTAGATCGGGTGCTCAGAGCCCGGGCTCGGGCGTGGTGAGCGAAACACCCAGGTGCGCGCGGCGGCGCAGCCAGGGCGACGGTCGATAACGCGGATCGCCGGTGATGGCGGTCATGTGCTCCAGGATGGCGAGCAGCCGGCGCGGGCCCAGTGCATCGCCCCAGGCCAGCGGCCCGCGCGGGTAGCCGAGCCCCAGCTGCACCGCGAGGTCGATGTCGGCCGGCGTGGCGATGCCCTGCTGGGCCATGTCGCAGCCGATGTTGACCACGTTGGCCAGCACCCGCTGAGCCACCAGGCCGACGCTGTCGCGCACCAGGCTGACCGGCACGCCGTCGGCGCCGAACAGCCCTGCGGCCGCATCGCGCTGCGCCGGCTGCGTCAGCGGGGTCTGGACCACGGTACGGCGCCTGGCCTGCGGCACCAGCATGTCGAGGCCGACCGCTCGCCGCGCGTCCCAGCCGTGGCGCGAGCAGACGAAGCTCACGTCCTCGCCGCAGGGCGTGACGACGATCAGCGCCTGCTCGCTCGGCACGGCGGTGCGCTCGACCACCGCCCCCAGCGAGCCGGCGAGCTGGCGCGCCTGCTCGGCCCAGTCGGGCACCAGGTCGCCCACCCACACGCTGCGGGGCCGGGCAGCGGGCGCGGCGGCCGCGGCGGCCTTGACCTGCTGGCCCGCTTCGTAGCGATAGAAGCCTTCGCCCGTCTTGCGACCGAGCAGGCCGCCGGTGCGACGCAGCGCCGCCAGGGCCGAGGGCCGGTAGCGGGGTTCGTCATAGAACTGGCGGTAGATCGATTCCATGACCGGCTGCGACACGTCGAGCCCGGTCAGGTCCATCAGCTCGAACGGGCCCATCCGAAAGCCCGCCTGCTCGCGCAGGATCTCGTCGATCGTCTGCACCCCGGCGACGCCTTCGCCCAGCAGCTTGAGCGCCTCGGTGTTGTAGCCCCGGCCGGCATGGTTGACGATGAACCCCGGCGTGTCGAGCGCGCGCACCGGCTGGTGGCCGAAGCGGCGCACCAGTGCCATCAGCGCGTCGCCTACCGCCGGCTCGGTGCGCAGGCCGTCGATCACCTCGGCCACCTTCATGAGCGGCACGGGGTTGAAGAAGTGCAGGCCGGCCACGCGCCCCGGCTGCCGGCAGGCGGTGGCGATGGCGGTGATGGACAGCGACGAGGTGTTGCTCGCCAGCACCGCATCGGCCGGGACGATGTCTTCGAGTTCGCGGAACAAGGTGCGTTTCACGTCGAGGTCCTCGACGATGGCCTCGACCACCACCTGCGCAGGCGCGAGCCCGCCGATGTCGTGTTCCACCCGCAGCCGGCCCACCGCCTCGGCGGCGGCATCGGCCGTGAGCTTGCCCTTGGCGACCAGCGTCTCGAAGGTGTGCCGCAGGCCTTCGCGCGCCTTGGCCGCGGCCTCCGGCTGGGCATCGAACAGCAGTACCGTGCAGCCGGCCTGCGCCGCGACCTGCGCGATGCCGCGGCCCATGGCGCCGGTGCCGACGACGGCGATCTTCAGGTCGGGGGCTTGCGGATCGAAAGGCATGGCGGGTTCAGTCCGGAATGACGGCGGTGACCTCGATCTCGACCTTGGCGCGGTCTTCGATCAGGGCCGACACCTCCACGGCGGTCATGGCGGCATTGAAGCTGCCGATCAGCTCGCGGAACGCCGCCCCCACCTCGCGGGAGGCGGCCATGTATTCGCGCTTGTCGGTCACGTACCAGGTCATGCGCACGATGTGCTCGGGCCTTGCACCCGCTTCCTCGAGCACCGCCACCACGTTCTGCAAGGCCTGGCGCACCTGGCCCGCGAAGTCGTCGGTGTGGAACACGCCGTCGGCGTCCCAGCCCACCATGCCGGCCACGAAGACCGTCTGGCCGCGGGCCATCACGCCGTTGGCGTATCCCTTGGGGCGCGGCCAGCCGCGCGGCAGCAGAACCTTGTTCGTCGTCATCGTTGCGTCTCCTGTTGTCCTGCCTCGAAGCGCTTCATCGCGTCGCGCACGTCCGCGGGCAGCTCGATCGCCTTGTGCGTTTCGAGCGAGGTGCACACCAGCACCTGCCTCGCGCGAAAGCGGGCCTCGTCGCCCAGCCGGCAGCCGAGCGCGAGCGTGATCGAGCGGCTGCCCAGGCGTTCGATCGACAGGCCCATCAGCACCGTCTCGCCCATGCGGCTGGGCGCGGTGAAGTCGACTTCGAGCCTCACGGTCGGCAGACCGGTGCGGCGCGCGCCCAGCAGGTCGGCATACGGGATGCCCAGGCCCCGGTCGAACCAGTCTTCGACCAGGTTGTTGAGCATCACCATGTACTGCGGAAAGAACACGATGCCCGCCGGGTCGCAGTGCGCGAAGCGGATGGGCTGCTGCCGTTCGAAGGCGTGGCGTGTGGCAATGGATGAATTCATTCAGGTTCAGGCTCAGACTCCGACATAACGCTTCCACAGGGCCGGGTCGGCCGCGAGCGCTTGCGATGCGCCCTGCCAGGCGACGCGCCCGCGCTCGATGATGGTGTGGCGGTCGGCCAGCCGCACCAGTCGCTGCACATACTTGTCGATCACGAGGATGGTCTGGCCGTGCGTGCGCAGCGCCGCCAGGCAGCGCCAGATCTCTTCGCGGATCAGCGGGGCCAGGCCCTCGGTGGCCTCGTCGAGGATCAGCAGCCGCGGGTTGGTCATCAGCGCGCGTCCGATGGCGAGCATCTGCTGCTCGCCGCCCGACAGCTGGTTGCCCATGTTGCTGCGCCGCTCGGCCAGCCGCGGGAAGAGCGCATACACCTTCTCCAGCGTCCAGGGCTCGGCCGACGCCGCCCGGTTGGCGGCAAAGGCGCGCAGGTTTTCCTCGACCGACAGGTTGGGAAAGATCTGCCGCCCCTCGGGCACCACCGCCAGGCCCATGCGGGCGATGCGGTCGGGCGCGAGGCGCTCGATGCGCTCTCCCAGGAAGCGCACCTCGCCGCCGCGCGAGCGCACCAGACCCAGGATGGAACGCACGGTGGTGGTCTTGCCCATGCCATTGCGGCCGAGCAGCGTGGCCACTTCGCCGGCCGCGATGTCGAAGTCCAGGCCGAAGAGGACCTGGCTCGAACCGTAGGCCGTCTCCAGTCCCTTGACTTGAAGAACCGCCGTCATGCCACCTCCTCCTCGCCCAGGTAGGCCTTCTTCACCTCCGGATGGTCGCGGATCTCCTGCACCGTGCCGGTGGCGATGACGCGGCCCGACACCAGCGTCGACACCCGGTCGGCCAGGCGAAACACCGCGTCCATGTCGTGTTCCACCAGCAGCACGGTGAGTTCGCTGCGCAGGCTCTGCAGCAGCAGCACCATGGCTTCTGATTCTTCGGGCCCCATGCCGGCCATCGGCTCGTCGAGCAGCAGCAACTTGGGGCGGGTGGCCACCGCCAGCCCCACCTCGAGCTGGCGCTGTTCGCCGTGCGCCAGTGCGCCGGCCTGCGCGTGCAGGCGATCGGCCAGCCCCACGCGCTGGCCGATCGCGGCGGCTTCGTCGTAGCGCTCGCGCTCGGCACGTGCCCGCGCCCAGAAGCGGAAGCTCGTGCCCGAACGGGCCTGCACCGCCAGCGCCAGGTTGTCGAGCACGCTCATGCGCTTGAAGATGCTCGTGATCTGGTACGAACGTGCCAGTCCGCGCAGCACACGTTCGTGCATCGGCATGGCGGTGAAGTCTGCGCCATCGAAGATCACGCGGCCCGCGTCCGGTGCCAGCGCCCCGGAGATCTGGTGGATCAGCGTGGTCTTGCCCGCGCCGTTGGGGCCGATCAGCGCATGCACCTCGCCGTGGCGCACGTCGAAGCGCGCCTGGTCGGTGGCGGTCAGGCCGCCGAAGCGCTTCACCAGCCCATCGATCTGGAGCAACGAGGTCATGACTGACGGCCCCTCGAGAACAGACCCATCAGGCCCCTGGGGGCCACCAGCACCACCAGCAGCAGCACCGCCCCCACGCCGAACTGCCAGTGGATGGTGTAGCCCAGCGCGACCTCCTCCAGCAGCAACAGCACCACCGCGCCCACGAAGCCGCCGTACAGGTGCCCGACACCGCCCAGGATCACCATCACCATCAGCGCGCCGCTCTGGCTCCAGTGCATCAGCGAGGGGCTCACGATGCCGCTCTGGTTCGCCACCAGCGCTCCGGCCAGCCCGGCCAGCGCGCCGGCGATGGTGAAGGCCAGCAGCTTGTAGCGGTAGACCGGGAAGCCGATCGCCGCCATGCGGGTTTCGTTCTCGCGCACGCTTTGCAGCACATGGCCGAAGCGGGCGTTGAGCAGGCGCTGCACGAACACGAAGGCGGCCACCAGCAGGAACAGGACCACGTAGTAGAAGTTGGTGTCGTCGCCCAGGTTGATGCCGATCTTCGAGCGGCCGGGCAGGCTCAGGCCGTCTTCGCCGCCGTAGTCGCGCAGCGAGATCATCACGTAGTACAGCATCTGCGCGAAGGCCAGCGTGATCATGATGAAGTACACGCCGCGGGTGCGCAGGCTGATCGCGCCGATGACGAGCGCGAACAGCCCGCCCGTCACCACCGCCAGCGGCCAGGCCACCCAGCCCGAGCTCACCCCGTGGTGCATGAGGATGCCGACGGTATAGGCCCCGATGCCGAGGAAGGCCGCATGCCCGAAGCTGACCAGCCCGCCGAAACCGAGGATGAGGTTCAGGCTGGTGGCCGCCAGCGCGAAGATGAGGATGCGGCTGGCCAGCCCGATGTAGAAGGTCTCGTCGAGCGCCTGGGCCACCGGCGGCACGGCCACCAGCACCGCCAGCAGCACCAGCGCCCGGCGCCAGTGCAGCGGGTGGTCGAGCAGGCCGGGGGCTGGCCCTGATTCGGGGCTCGTCCCGGCGGTGGACGCAGCGGGTGCCTGCTGATCAATCATTGCGCTCATTCGTTCAACTCTCGAAGCTCAGCGGCGGCTCGACAAGCAGCGAGCAGGTAGACGCCGCCGATCCGGCTCTGCCGGTTGGCTGGCGTCGCCCCCTCGAGGGGGAGCGCCGAAGGCGCTACGGGGGTGGGCCACATCGATCAACCTCTGGCCGGGAACAGGCCCTGTGGCTTCCAGAAGAGCACCACGGCCATCAACACGTAGATCAGGATGGAGGCGAGCGCCGGGCCCGCGCCCGAGGCCGCCGAAGGGCCGAGCAGGCCGCCCAGCGCCACCGGCACGAAGGTGCGGCCCACGGTGTCGACCACGCCCACCAGCAGCGATCCCATCAACGCGCCGCGGATCGAGCCGATGCCGCCGATCACGATCACCACGAAGGCCAGGATCAGGATGCTCTCGCCCATGCCGACCTGCACCGCCACCAGCGGCCCGAGCAGCCCGCCGGCCAGCGCGCACAGCGCGGCGCCCACGCCGAACACCAGCGTGAACAGCCGGCGCACGTCGGAGCCCATGGCCAGGGCCATCTCGCGGTTGGAGGCGCCCGCCCTCACCTGCATGCCGACCCGGGTGCGGGTGATGAGGAAGTACAGGCCGACCGCCACCGCGAGGCCCACGCCGATGATGACCAGCCGGAAGGCCGGGTAGTCGAAGCCGTCCCACAGCGTGGCCGGGCCCGACAGCGCCGCCGGCGGGTTGAGCAGGATGGGCTGCGAGCCCCAGATCATGCGCACCGCCTCGTTGCACATCAGCAGGATGGCGAAGGTGCCCAGCACCTGCGACAGGTGGTCACGCTGGTAGAGCCTGCGCAGCACCGTGACCTCCAGCGCCATGCCGAAGACCGCGGTGCCGGCGATGCCCGCGCCCAGGCCGACGAGGAACGAGCCAGAAGCCTGGGCCGCCGCCGCGGTGAGGTAGGCCCCCACCATGTAGAGCGAGCCGTGCGCGAGATTGATCATGTCCATGATGCCGAACACGAGCGTGAGCCCCGCGGCGAGCAGGAAGAGCATGAGGCCGAACTGCAGGCCGTTGAGCCCCTGTTCGAGAAGGAGGATGGCATTCATGTCGATCGCTTCGTCTATCGCCCGCGTTCAGCAACCCGAGTCCAGCGGACGCCGCGGATCCGGCTTTGCCGGTCCGCCAGCG
>CAMLNA010000201.1 GCA_946481025.1 uncultured Rivibacter sp. | reverse complement strand
GCCACGGCCGGCCAGAAGCTGCAGCGCTTCGTGAGCGCCTCGGCGATGGCGGTGTCGCCGGTGGAGCTGATGCTGCTGTCGGCCATGCTGGGCATGGGCGGGATGCTGCTGCCCGTGCTGCTGGGCAAGCCGCCGATCTTCGGCGCGGTGCTTGGCCTCGTGCTCGCGCTGCTGCCGTGGTGGCGCGTGGCCAGGCGTCGCGCCGAACGCATCGGGCGCATCGAACGCCAGTTCCCCGAGGCGCTCGACCTCATGGGCCGCGCCATGCGTGCCGGCCATGCCTTCCCCACGGCGGTGAAGATGGTGGGCGACGAGATGGCCGAGCCGCTGGGGCGCGACTTCCGCATCCTGTTCGACGAGATGAACTACGGCGTCCCGGTGAACGACGCGCTCGCCCACCTGGCCGAGCGCGTGCCGCTGCCCGACGTGAGCTACTTCGTGGTGGCCGTGATGATCCAGCGCGAGTCCGGAGGCAACCTCGCCGAGCTGCTGGACAAGATCGCCTCCATCGTGCGCCAGCGCCTGAAGCTGCTGGGCGAGATCCGCACGCTGTCGGCCGAGGGCCGGCTGTCTGCGGTGATCCTCACCGCGCTGCCTTTCGTGGTGGCGCTGGTGGTGAACCTGGTGAACCCGAAGTTCATGGCGGTGCTGTGGACCGACCCGGCCGGCCTGCGCATCGTCGGCATCGCGCTGTTCATGATGGTGGTGGGCATCCTGTGGATGCGCCAGATCATCCGCATCCGCGTCTAGCCTCCCACCCCGCCTGAAGAGGAGATGAACATGAGTCCCGTGCAGATCGCGATCCTGGCGCTGGTCTTCGTGGTGGTGGTGGCCGGCGTGCTCGGCGCTTCGGCGCTGATGCGGCCGAGCGCCGCGCGCCGGCGGCTCGACCTGCTGGCCGGCGATGGCCCGGCGCACAAGCCGGCGAGCCTGGACCGCTGGCTCACCGTGCTGGCCGAGTTCACGCGGCCGGTGAGCCGGCTGTCCATGCCCGAGGAAGGCTTCGAGAAGTCGAGCATCCGCCTGCGCTTCCTGCATGCGGGCATCCGCAGCTCGGCGGCGGCGCCGGCCTTCTTCGGCATCAAGACGGTGCTCACGCTGGGCCTGCCCATGGCCGGCTTCGCGCTGCTCACCGTGGCGGGTTCGCCGCTCAAGGGCAACGGCCTGCTGATGGCCATGCTGGGCCTGGCGGCGGTGGGCTACTACGGGCCCAACGCGGTGCTGTCGCGGCTGGTGTTCGTGCGCCAGCGCGAGATCTTCGAGAGCTTCCCCGATGCGCTGGACCTCATGACCGTGTGCGTCGAGGCCGGCCTGGGCACCGAAGCGGCCATGCTGCGGGTGGCCGACGACCTGCAGCTCAAGAGCCCGGCGCTGGCCGAGGAGCTGCGGCTGGTGAACCTGGAGCTGCGCGCCGGCGCCGACCGCGAGCGTGCCTTGCGCAACCTCGCCATCCGCACCGGCGTGGAGGAGGTCGACGGCTTCGTCGCGATGATCAGCCAGGCCGAGCGCTTCGGCACCAGCATCGCCGCCTCGCTGCGGGTGCATGCCGAGATGCTGCGCACCCGCCGCCGCCAGAAGGCGGAAGAGGCGGCCGCCAAGATCGCGCTGAAGCTGCTGTTCCCGCTGATCTTCTGCATCTTCCCCTCGCTGATGGTCGTGCTGATGGGGCCCGCGATGATCCAGATCTATCGCGTGCTGCTGCCCACCATGGCCGGTCGCTGAGATCCCCTTGCCCGTCGTCATTGGAGGCGCTGCCATGTCTTCATCCCGCACCCTGGCCCTGTCTGCCGTTGCCCTGGCCCTGGCCGGCTGCGCCGCGCCCGCACCCGAAGCGTGGCGGGTCGAGCCGAACTACCGTGTCTCGCATGCCCACGCCGGCATGGCACCGGGCTATGCGGCGCTCGCGCGCCAGTACGAAGGCGAGCGCCGCTGGTCTGACGCGCTGCGGGCCTGGCAGCGCGCCGCCGCCCAGGCGCCCGACGACGTCGAGGTCCTCGATGCGCTGGGCGTCGCGCTGGCAGGGCAGGGGCGCCACGAGGAAGCGGTGGCGGTGCTGCGGCGGGCCGTCGCCCTGGCGCCGCAGCGTGCCCGGCTGCACAACAACCTGGGCTACGCGCTGATCCTCGCCGGCCGCGACGGCGAAGCTCGCGATCCGCTGCGCACCGCGGTGCTGCTCGACCCGGCCCACGCGATGGCACGGGCCAACCTGCAGCGGGTGGCGCCCGCCGCCGAACCGGCCGTCGCCGCCGCCGCTGCTTCTGTGCCCGTCGAAGCCGCCGCCCCGGCCTCCCCGGCAATGACCCAGGTGCAGGTCGAACCCACCGTGGCGCCGCTGCCGGTGGCGGCCGAAGCCGCGGGGCCGGCCGAGCCGGCGGCGCCGCCGCCGCCGTTGCCGAAGCCGCCGCGGCTGCAGGGCCTGCGGGTGGAGATCGCCAACGGCAACGGGGTCACCGGCATGGCGGCCTGGGTGAGCGGCTGGCTGCAGCAGCGCGGCCTGGGCTCGCGCGCCCGCCTGACCAACCTGCTGCCCTATGCCGAGCCGGCCACGGTCGTGTACTACCGCAGCGGCTTTGCCGCCGAAGCGCAGGAGATCGCCCGGCGCATGCCGCTGCCGGCGGCGCTGGCCGAGCAGGCCGCGGGGGCCTCGCGCAGCGACGTGCGGGTGGTGCTGGGACACGACCTGCGCGAGCCGGTGGCGCTGGCCGTGAACCACGGCACACCGCGTTGAGCCGGAGGGCCACCGAAGGGGGGAGGATCCCCCCTTCGGTGGCCCTCATCGACGGGATGGCGCCGCCGCGGCCGAGCGCGAACAATCCCGGCATTCGACAAAGAGTTCGAGACGAGAGACAGCCATGTTCGACCCCGCCATGCCCTGCCGCCGCGCCACGCCGCGCTCCCCGCAACGCCAGCTGTTCGACCGGTTCGCCCGTTCGCGCGGCTACAACGCCGGCGACTTCGACATCGAGGAAGACCGCTCCGATGCCCTGGCCGGCGTGCTGGCCACCAGCGCGCCGCTGGTGTCGGTGCGCTGCCGCTCCACCGGGGTCGAGAGGGTGTACGTCGGCGGCCATGGCTGGCTGGCCGCGACCCTGCTCGACCTCGAAGGCGGCTACTTCGCCCCTCGCCGCCGCTGACGGCGGCCGAAAAGGCCCTCGGCCCGCCTCAGGCGGCCACCGGCTCCGTCTCCCACGGCGGGGTCGTGTCGCCGGCAGCCGCGGCCGCCTGGGGCAAGGCCTCGCCCTGGGCCGCCACCGGCGGCTGACCGGGCTCCAGCTCGCCGCCCAGCGCGGCAATCAGGTCCGGGATCATCTGGCCCAGCTCACCGGTGGTGAGCGCCACGTCCGCATCGAAGCCGTTGTCTTCGGGCTTGCCGTCGGAGCCGGCGCCTTCGAGCACCACGTCCAGCAACTTGATCTTCTTGACCGCGAGCGTTTCGGTCAGCACGAAGGACACGCGGCCCGACCAGGTCATCGCGAGCTGCGTGGGCAGCTTGCCCTGCTTGATGTGCTCGCCCACCTCGTCCATCTCGAGCGTGTGGCGCAGGTACTTCACCGTGGCCTTTTCGCTGTCGGGCTGCTTGAGCTCGCATTCACGGTCGATCGAGAAGCCGGCAGGCGCCTCCTGCGACGACAGCCATTCGGACATCGCGGTGGCGGGCGACACCTGGGTCTGCAGCGGCGCCAGCACGATGCCGCCGCCCAGCAGCTCGACCAGCTGGCTCACGATGCCGTCGGCCTTCTTGAGGCTTGCGGCGCCCACGACCACCAGCTGCGGCTTGGGAGCGAGCCACACGTAAGTGGCGGCACGCTTCGGGAAGGCGCGCGGCAGCAGCTCGTGGACGATCTCCTCCTTGAGCTCCTTCGCGCGCTTGCCCTTGGGGCGGCGGCCGGTTTCCTGCTCGACCTTGTCGAGCCGCGCTTCCAGCTCGGCCTTCACCGCCGAGCCCGGCACCGCCTTGCGCTCCACGCACAGCTTGAGCACCGTCTGCCCGCCGATGGTTTCGACCAGCGCGCCGTGCTTCTCGCCGCGCGGCTCCACCCAGCCGGAAGACTCCATCTGCGAGGCGCCGCATTCGACGAAGCGGGAGCCGTCGAGGCGGCCTTCGATTTCGCTCAGCGGCGGCGGCTGCCACTGCGTGATGCGATAGATCAGGACATTCTTGAACATCGTCGCCACCGGGTCACTTCGCCGGCGTTTCCGGCAGTTCGATCTTCACTTCGAGCACGTCGAGGTGGTCCTGGCGCTCCAGGTTCACCTTGATGTCGTCGGGCTTGATCGACACGTATTTCGAGATCACCGCGACCAGCTCGCGCTGCAGGTCGGGCAGGTAGTTGGGGCGTGCGCCGCCGCGGCCCGAGCGCTCGTGCGCCAGGATGATCTGCAGCCGCTCCTTCGCGACGGTCGCGGTGGGCTTCTTCTCGCCCAGCAGACGGGACAGGAAGGACATGGGTGCTTACCTCCCGCCGCCGAACACGCGCTTGAAGAAGCCGGGCTTCACCGCGTCGGTGAAGCGCATCGGCTTGTCTTCGCCGAGGAAGCGGCCCACCACGTCCTTGTAGGCCTCGGACACCTCGGTGCCCTTCATGTGGATGGCCGGGATGCCCTGGTTCGACGCGTCGAGCACCGTCTCCGATTCGGGGATCACGCCGATCAGCGGAATGCGCAGGATCTCCTGGATGTCGGTGAGCGACAGCATCTGGCCGCCCTGCACCCGGTTCGGGTTGTAGCGGGTGATCAGCAGGTGCTCCTTGATGGGCTCCTTGCCCTCGATGGCCCGCTTGGTCTTGGAGGCGAGGATGCCCAGGATGCGGTCGGAATCGCGCACCGAAGAGACCTCGGGGTTGGTGACGACCAGCGCTTCATCGGCATAGTGCATCGCCATCAGGGCGCCGGTCTCGATGCCGGCGGGCGAGTCGCACACGATGTACTCGAAGCCCATCTCGGCGAGGTCCTTGAGCACCCGCTCCACGCCGTCCTGCGTGAGGGCTTCCTTGTCGCGCGTCTGCGAGGCGGCCAGCACGAACAGGTTCTCGCACTGCTTGTCCTTGATGAGCGCCTGGTTGAGGTTGGCCTCGTTGTGGATCACGTTGATGAGGTCGTACACCACGCGGCGCTCGCAACCCATGATGAGGTCGAGGTTGCGCAGGCCGACGTCGAAGTCGATCACGGCGGTCTTGTGGCCGGCCAGGGCCAGGCCTGACGCGAAGCTCGCGCTGGTGGTCGTCTTGCCGACGCCTCCCTTGCCGGAGGTCACGACGATGATCTTGGTGGCCATCGGGTATGGGTCCTTTCGAAACTGCTAAGCCTTCAGGGGCTCGACGATGAGCTTGTCGCCTTCGAGGCGCACCGAGGCGGGCTTGCCGAGCACGTCGGCCGGCCAGGGCACTTCGGTGGTGCGGTAGGTGCCTGCGATGGAGACGAGCTGCGCCTCCATGCAGGTGGTGAAGATGCGGGCCTGCTCGTAGCCCTTGGCGCCTGCGATCGCGCGGCCGCGCAGCGGCGCATAGACGTGGATGCTGCCGTCGGCAATGACTTCGGCGCCGGGGTTCACCGCGGCCAGGACCACCACGTCGGCGCCCTTGGCATACACCTGCTGGCCCGATCGCAGCGGCTTGTCGATGAGCAGGGTGCGCACCGGCTGCTGCTGCGGCGGCTGTGCCTGTTGCGGCGCGGGCGAGGGGGCCTCGGCCTGCTTCGGCGCTTCGGCCTGGGGCGGGGGCTCTGCCGCCTCGGCGCGCGCCGGCAGGCCCCCTTCAGGGGCCTCGGCCAGGCCGGCGGCCAGCGCATCGGCCATCTGCTGCGGGCTGCCGCCCTTGGCGGCGATGGGCAGCATGCGGTGCTGCCGCAGCAGTCCGATCAACGCCGTGAAGTCGATCGCCTCGGCCGTTTCGCGCACCGGCGACAGGTCGATCGCCACCGGGTCGTTGTCGAAGAGCTCCGGCGTGGCGCCGATGCGCGCGTCCAGCTCCTCGGCCAGCCTGGCGAGGTCGGTGGTCTTGAGCACCACACACACCAGCGTCAGCGCGGCGCTCCGCAAGGCAAAGGCCGCAGTGGCGGGAGCGTGGGAGCGGGAGACGACAGCCATGAAACGGTACGAGGG
>CAMLNA010000200.1 GCA_946481025.1 uncultured Rivibacter sp. | reverse complement strand
CTCGCCGGGGTTGAGGAAGATGCCCCAGCGGTAGTCGCGCATCTTCACGTGGCCGAACTGCGCCCACCCTTCCGGATCCACGCTCACCGCGGTGCGCAGGTAGACGTCGAAGTTGGTGCTGCCTTCGGGACCCATGTCGTCCCACCAGCTCAGGAAGCTGGGCTGCCACTGCTCGAGCGCGCGCTGCAGCGTGCGGTCCTCGGCGAGGTTGACGTTGTTGGGGATCTTCTCGCTGTAGTTGATCGTGCTCATGCGGTCCTCGAGTGTTTAGACGCGGTTCCAGTCGAAAGCTGCCTTGTCGCCCTTGCCGTAGACCTTGAGGGCGCCCTTCTCGCCCACGGCGTTGGGGCGCTGGAAGATCCAGTTCTGCCAGGCGGTGAGGCGGCCGAAGATGCGGGTGAACATGTTCTCCACGCCGTTGAAGCGCAGGTTGGCTTCCATGCCGGTCAGCGCATCCGGGCTCATGGCCACGCGCTCCTCGATGGCGATGCGGGTCTCGTCGGGCCAGTCGATGTCGTCGGGCGCGCTCGTCACGAGGCCGAGCGCGAGCGCCGCCTCGCCGCCCAGCGGCCGGCCCACGCTGGCGCGCACGGCCTCCATGGCCGGCTGCTCGTCGTAGAAGCGGCGCTGCAGGCGGCTCTGGCCCGTGACCATGGGGTACAGGCCCAGGTTGGCTTCGCCCACCAGCAGCGTCGGCGCAGCGGACTCGTCGCTGGGCAGCACGAGCTGGTAGCTGCGGTCGCAGGCCAGCGCCAGCTCGAGGAAGCTGCCGCCGAAACACGAGCCCGGCTCGATGAGCGCGAACAGGCTGCGGCTGCTCACGTCGAGGCGGCTGAAGGTGCGGCGCAGGTAGCCGATGGTCTCGCGCACGAACCAGTGGTCCTTGTGGGCCAGCAGCACCGTGTCCATCTGGGCCACCGCATCGTGGCGGCCCTCGGTCTTGAGGACCCAGGTGCCGATCTCGAGCTCGTTGGTGCGCATGTGCAGGATCGCGTCGTCCAGCTCGCGCGCCAGTGCGAGCGGGTACCACCCGGCGCCCGCGGCCTCGATGGCGGCCACGTCGCTTTCCACCTGTGCGGCAGGCGCCTTCACGGTGAAGGTGGCCACGCGGCGTGCGCGGTCGATCTCGACCGCGACGTTCGGGTAGCGCAGCGCGTCGGCCTCGAGGCTGCGCGTGATGGGCGTGAGCGCCACGCCCCTGGCACCGGCCGGGCGGTCGCTCTGCCGGGCCAGCTCGCGGGCACGCTCCTGCACCTTGGCGGCAAACGCGGCCGGCTTGGCAATGTCGTCGACCAGCCGCCAGTCCTTGGCACGCTGGCCGCGCACGCCTTCGACGCTGGTGCAGAAGATGTCGGCCAGGTCATGGCGCACGTGACGCTTGTCGGTCACGCGCGTCAGGCCGCCGGTGCCGGGCAGCACGCCCAGCAGCGGCACTTCTGGCAGGCTCACCGCGCTGGAGCGGTCGTCCACCAGCAGGATCTCGTCACAGGCCAGCGCCAGCTCGTAGCCGCCGCCGGCACAGGCGCCGTTCACCGCCGCCAGGAACTTCAGGCCCGAATGCCTCGACGAGTCTTCGAGGCCGTTGCGGGTTTCGTTGGTGAACTTGCAGAAGTTCACCTTCCACGCGTGGCTGGAGACACCCAGCATGAAGATGTTGGCGCCGGAGCAGAACACCCGGTCCTTCGCGCTGGTCACCACCACCGTGCGCACCTCGGGGTGCTCGAAGCGGATGCGGTTGATGGCGTCGCTGAGTTCGATGTCGACGCCCAGGTCGTAGCTGTTGAGCTTGAGCTTGTAGCCGGGGCGCAGGCCGCCGTTCTCGTCGAAATCGGCCGCCAGCGTGGCGACCTCGCCTTCGAAGCTGAGCTTCCAGTGGCGGTAGCGGCTCGGTTCGGTCTGGTAGTCGACAACGGCAGGCGGCTGCTGGTCTTGAAGGGCTGGGCTCACAGTGCGTCTCCGGTAACTGGCAAAGGAATGCAGGTCTCGCACCCCACTGAGACGCATCATAGTGCCTGCGCTCGGCACAATTCAAGCACTTTAGTGCAGCAGCAGCCTGGGGTTTACCCGGGAATCTGCAGCGCCTCATGCACCAGGCGGCGCAGCAGCACGAAGGTTTCGTCCAGCGGCTGCGCGCTCGTGTCCAGTTGCAGCTCGGCCTTCGAATAAAAGGCCGCCCGCCCGGCCAGGATGCCGCGCAGGTCGTCCATCGCCTCCCGGCTCGCGGCCATGGGCCGCATGTCGCCCTGGGCCGCGACCCGTGCCATGTGGTCCTCCGGCGTGGCCTGCAGCCACACCGTGGTGCAGTGCGACAGCAGCAGGTTGAAGGTGGCGGCATCGGACACCAGGCCGCCGGGCGTGGCGATCACCGCCTCCGGGTAGATCTGGATCGCCTCCTCCATGGCGCGGCGCTCGTAGCGCCGGTAGGCGTTCTGGCCGTACAGCGCCTGGATCTCGTTGATGGTGCAGCCAGCAAATGCCTCGATCTGGCGACTCAGCTCCACGAACGGGAAGCCCAGGTCCTCGGCCAGCAGGCGGCCCAGCGTGGTCTTGCCGGCACCGCGCAGGCCCACCAGCGCCACGCGGTGCGAACGGGCGCGGCTCGCCGCCGGTGCGGCCGCGCCGTCGAGCAGCGGGCCGATGCTTTCGCGCACGCGGCGCAGGGTGCCTTCGTCGCGCTGCTCCAGCAGCTCGCGGATCATCAGCCACTCCGGCGAGCGGGTCGTCTCGTCGCCGATGAGCTCGGCCAGCGTGCACTTGAGCGCCTGCGACACCTGCAGCAGCACCAGCACCGACGCATTGCCCACGCCGTACTCGAGATTGGCCAGGTGCCGCTCCGACACGTCGGCAGCAGCACTGAGGGCCTTGCGCGTCATGCCCCGGCGCGCGCGCAGCCCGCGCACCCGCTCACCCAGCGCCACCAGGAAAGGGTGCTTGCCCGCCCCCTCCGCCGGCAGGTCGGGCGCCATCTCGCTAGGGGTTAACGCCAGGGTATGCATTATGTTGCTTGACATGTACTTTCGGCACGACCTAAAGTGCCTCAAAGCACAATACTTCATCTTTTCCAGCCAAACAACCCTGGCAGATCAAACCGCACGCCAGAAAGCCACGACAGATGCAGTCCGCCGCCCCGACCGATGTGACCCCCGAGGTGTTTCACCGCCAGATCGCCGAGCTGACCGGGCAACTTGCCGGCCGGCCGCTGGATGCCGCGCTCGATGCCTGGCTGAACGAACACCACGGCCCGCAAAGCACCACGTACGCCCAGCTCAAGGCCAGCTGCGAAGCCGGCGCGGCGGCCGGCTGGCTGTGCAACCGCGAAGGTGGCGGCATCCGTTACGGCCGCATCTTCAAACCCTCGCCCGAGCTGCACGGCTTTTCGGTGGACGTGGTGGACATGCAGGACATTGCCGGGCCGCACCACGTGCATCCCACCGGCGAGATCGACCTCGTGATGCCGCTGGGCGGCAACGCGCTGTTCGACGGTCGCCCCGCCGGCTGGGTGGTCAAGGCCCCTGGCAGCTCGCACCGCCCCACCGTCACCCAGGGCCGCGCCCTCGTGCTCTACCTGCTGCCCCAGGGGCAGATCCAGTTCACCTGAGATGACGCCCCGATTCATTCACCACAGAGACACAGGGAACGCGGAGGACCGCGGAGAAAGCCTGTATTCCGCTGCGAATCTCTGCGTCCTCCGCGCCTTCGCGGTGAAGGCTGTTGAGGCCCGTTTCATACGTCTCGGTGCCACCAAGGCACCACGGCCATCTGTTTGAAAGCATCCGCCCCATGACCGAACTGCTGTTGAACCACCTGGCCGGCCGCTGGCAGGCCGGCACGGCGCTAGGCACCGAGCTGCGCGACCCCGTGCGCGGCGACGCCCTGGTGCGCGTCGATGCCACCGGCCTCGACCTCGCCGCCGGCTTCGCCCATGCACGCGAGGTCGCAGGCCCTGCGCTGCGCGCGCTGAACTACCGCCAGCGCGGCCAGTTGCTCGCCGACGTCGCCGCCGCGCTGCAGGCGAAGCGCGACGACTACTACGCCATCGCCACCGCCAACAGCGGCACCGTGAAGCCCGACTCGGCGGTGGACATCGACGGCGCGATCTACACCCTCAACACCTACGCCAAGCTGGCCGCCACGCTGCCCGAGCAGCACTGGCTGCCCGAAGGCGAAGCCGTTTCGCTGGCCCGCGACGGCAGCTTCCAGTCGCGCCACGTGCGGCTGCCGGTGCCCGGGCTCGCGCTCTTCATCAACGCTTTCAATTTCCCGGCCTGGGGCCTGTGGGAAAAGGCCGCGCCGGCCCTGCTGTCGGGCGTGCCGGTGGTCGTGAAGCCGGCCACCGCGACCGCCTGGCTCACCCAGCGCATGGTGCGAGACGTGGTCGAGGCCGGCGTGCTGCCGGCCGGCGCGTTGTCGGTGGTGTGCGGCAGCTCGGCGGGCCTGCTCGACGCGTTGACGCCCTTCGACGTGCTGTCGTTCACCGGCTCGGCGGACACCGCCGCGGTGATCCGCTCCCATGCCGCCGTCGTGCGCCATTCCGTGCGGGTGAACATCGAAGCCGACAGCGTGAACAGCGCCGTGCTGCTGCCCGGCACCGCCCCCGACAGTCCGGCCTTCGAGCTTTTCGTGAAGGAGCTGGTGCGCGAAATGACGGTCAAGTCCGGCCAGAAGTGCACGGCCATCCGCCGCGCCTTCGTGCCGCAGGAGCTGTATGGCGCGGTCGGCGACGCTGCCCGGGCCCGGCTGTCTCGCATCACCGTGGGCGACCCGCGCAACGAGGCCGTGCGCATGGGCGCGCTGGTGAGCCGATCTCAATACGACACGGTACTCAGCGGCATTGCGCAACTGCGCTCGGCAGCCGACACCCTGTTCGACGGCAGCACGGTATCGCTGGTCGACGCCGACCCGGCCGTGGCCTGCTGCGTGGCGCCCACGTTGCTGGGCCTTGCCACGCCCGAGGCCGCGGAAGCCACGGCGCTGGTGCACGACGTCGAAGTCTTCGGCCCCGTCGCGACGCTGCTGCCGTATGCCGGCCTGCCGCAGGCGCTGCGCGGCGTGCAGCGCGGCCAGGGTTCGCTCGTCGCGTCCCTCTACGGCGAAGACTCCGCCGCGCTCGCCCAGGCGGCCATGGCCCTGGCCTCGCACCACGGCCGCGTGCACGTGGTGAGCCCAGAGGCCGCGGCCTCGCACACCGGCCACGGCAACGTGATGCCGCAATCGCTGCACGGCGGCCCCGGCCGCTCCGGCGGCGGCGAGGAACTCGGCGGCCTGCAGGCCCTGAACTTCTATCACCGCAGGACCGCCATCCAGGCGGCGCCTTCGGTGCTGGCTGCCCTGTAGGCGGCAACACGACGAGGAAACCCCATGGACGTGCAGCCGCCTCCCGCAGACTTCAACTTCGCCGCCCACCTGCTGCAGCGCAATGCAGCGCGCCGCGGCAAGACCGCCTTCATCGACGAGCAGGGCACGCTCACCTATGGCGACCTCGAAGGCCGCGTGCAGCGCCTGGCCGCCGGCCTGCGCGGCCTGGGCATCCGTCGCGAAGAGCGGGTGCTGCTGCTCATGCACGACTGCACCGACTGGCCGGTGAGCTTCCTGGGCGCCATGTACGCAGGCCTCGTGCCGGTGGCGGTGAACACGCTGCTCACCGCCGACGACTACGCCTACATGCTGGAGCATTCACGCGCGCAGGCAGTGCTGGTGTCGGGCGCGCTGCTGCCGGTGCTGAACAGCGCGCTCACCCGGAGCGATCACGAAGTCGGCAAGGTCATCGTGTCGCGGCCGCTGGCGCCGCTGCACCCGGCCGAGGTGGAGTTCGACCACTTTCTCGACACGCAGGCGCCGATGCCGGCAGCCGCCCACACCGCGGCCGACGACCCCGCGTTCTGGCTGTATTCGTCGGGCTCCACCGGCCGGCCCAAGGGCACGGTGCATTCGCAGGCCAACCCCTACTGGACCTCGGAGCTCTACGGCCGGGGCGTGCTCGGCCTGCGCGAAGACGACGTGTGCTTTTCCGCTGCCAAGCTGTTTTTCGCCTACGGCCTGGGCAACGCGCTCACCTTCCCGATGAGCGTGGGCGCCACCACGCTGCTGATGGCCGAGCGGCCGACGCCCGATGC
>CAMLNA010000199.1 GCA_946481025.1 uncultured Rivibacter sp. | reverse complement strand
TTAGGCAATTAGTTCGTTAATGTCTAATCAGTTTCATAAGGGTTAACCCGTGACCGACGAATCAGCAGGGCCGGACGAGCCGGTGGAACGCGACCGCCGCGGCATCCAGAGCGTGGAAGTGGGTGGGCAGCTGCTGCGCGCGCTGGTGCACCAGGGCCGGCCCATGGCGCTCAAGGACCTGGCTCGCGAAGCCGGCATGGCGCCGGCCAAGGCCCACCCTTACCTGGTGAGCTTCGGCAAGCTGGGCCTCATCGAGCAGGACCCGAGCAGCGGCCGCTACGGCCTGGGGCCGCTGGCCTTGCAGCTGGGCCTCATCGGCCTGCAGCAGGCCGACCCGGTGCGGCTGGCCACGCCGCTGCTGCCCGAGCTGGCCCAACGCGTCGGGCACACGGTGGCGCTGGGCATCTGGGGCACTTACGGCCCGACCATCGTGCAGGTGGAGGAGGCCCCCACCCCGGTGCGGGTGAACATGCGGCACGGCACGGTGATGTCGCTCACCGACACGGCGTCGGGGCGGCTGTTCGCGGCCTTCCTGCCCCGCGCGCAGGTGCGCGCGGCTTTCGACGAGGAACAGGCGCGCGAGAAACGGCTTGCCTCCAGCCCGGCCCGGCCGAGCCCTCGATGGGCCGATTTCGAGTCCACGCTGGACGGCGTGCGGCGCCTCGGGTACGGCCACACGGTGGACGAGCTGGTGCCCGGCGTGAGCGCGATGGCGGCGCCGGTCTTCAAGCACGGCGGCGACATCGTCATGAGCATCACGGCCATCGGCCCCACGGCCTTGTTCGACGTGCGGCCGGAAGCTGCGCTGGCGCAGGCGCTGGTGGCCTGCGCCAACGACGTGTCGCAGCGGCTGGGGGCGCTGCCCTCGCGAGCCGCCTGAATGTGTC
Source organism: uncultured Rivibacter sp. (assembly GCA_946481025.1). Next base: position 5,239 of record CAMLNA010000199.1, on the reverse strand, counting down.
GCGGGCGCTTATTGCCGCGGTGACGCTGCAGCCGCGGCCAGCCGCTGCCCCAACTTCTCGAACAGCCGCTGCACGTTCGACATCGACAGCATGTGTGCGTGGATCAGGCCCATCGCGCCGCTCCTGGTGAGCTCCAGCAGGTCGGCGTCGGGCAGCCCGAGCAGCTTCTGCTCGTCCACCGCGAAGAAGCCTTCCACCCGCAGCGGCGAGCCATCGGGCAATTGGCCGTCGACCGTGCCGCCGCGCAACAGGTCGAGCATCACGAGGCGTTCGCAGAAGGCCCGCGTGCGCCCGCCTTCGCGTTCGAAGGCGTCGAGGAACTCCATCATCTGCTTCAGGTATGGCGCCGCCTCCCCCGACGGCTCGACCAGCAGCTCGCCGTCAGCGTCGTTGAAGCCGGACCAGGCCTGATCGATCACCACGCTCACCCGCTCGTCGCCACTCTTGGCATAGGCCAGCGGATAGCGGCGCAGGTAGCCGGGGATGTAGCGCGCGTCCCACTTGCCTTCGTTGACGTACAGGTTCTCGCGGTCGCGCAGGCCCAGCAGCACCACCGGACTCACCACCGGCTTGTCCTGCGAGGACTCGGGCACCGGCAGGAAGGCCACCGGGTATTCCTTCGCGGCTTCCGCGAACTCGACCACGTTGACGAACATCGCGTTCATCTCGGCCGCCACCGAAAAGTCGGTGAGCTTGCTGATGCGCTTGCCGCGATGTTCGTTGCGGTCGAGCAGCACCGGGTCCTTGTACAGGGCGGAAGGAAAGTTCATTCGTCGTCTCCGGCGGGAAGGAGGGAAGCCAGCACCTTGTCGATGCGCTTGCCGTCGAGGTCGACGACCTCGAAGCGCCAGCCGCCCCACTCCACCACGTCGGCGGTGCGGGGCAGCCGGCCCAGCAGCAGCATCACGAAGCCGGCCAGGGTGTTGTAGCGCCCGCGGTCTTCGTCGGGCAGGTCCTTGAGGTCGAGGCGATCCTTCAGTTCGGGAATGGGGATCAGCCCGTCGACGAGCCAGGAGCCGTCTTCGCGCTGCACGGCCCAGGCGTCCTCGGGCACGCCGGTGGCGAACTCGCCGGTGATCGCCTCCAGCACGTCGCGCAGCGTGATCACGCCCTGCACTTCGCCGTATTCGTCGACCACGAAGACCATCTGGGCGCTCGAGCCGCGGAAGTGCTCCAGCAACTCCATGCCGGTCAGCGTTTCCGGCACGAACACGGGTGGCTGCAGCTTCTCTTCGAGCGACACGCTCTTGCCTTGCGTGAGCTGGTGCAGCAAATGCTGTGCCGCAATCACGCCCACGATGTCGTCCAGACCGCCGCGGCACACCGGGTAGCGCGAGTGGTCGTGCTCGGCCATGCGCGCGAGCGTGGTGGCGATCGGATCCTCCAGGTCGAGCCAGACGATGTCGCCGCGCGGGATCATCATCGAGCCGATCTGGCGCTCGTCGAGGCGGAACACGTTGCGCACCATCTGGTGCTCGTGCGCTTCGATCACGCCGGCGTCCAGGCCTTCCTCGAGGCTTGCGGCGATCTCTTCTTCGGTGACGCCGCGTGCGGAGTCCTCGCGGATGCCCAGCAGGCTCAGCATGGCCACCGTGCTGCCGGAGAGCAGGCGCACGAACGGCCGCGCTAGCCTGGACAGCCAGTGCATAGGCGGCGCCACGATGCGTGCCACCGCCTCGGGATAAAGCTGGCCGATGCGCTTGGGCACCAGCTCGCCGAAGATGATGGTCAGGTAGGTGATGATCACCACCACCAGCGCCAGCGACCCGATGTCGGCCACCTGCTCCGGCACGCCGAAGCTGCGCTTGAGCCAGGTCGACAGCGGCGCCGAAAACGCCGCCTCGCCGACGATGCCGTTCAGGATGCCGATGGAGGTGATGCCGATCTGCACCGTGGACAGGAACTGCGTCGGGTTGTCGTGCAGCTCCATCGCCGTGCTGGCCCCTGATTCGCCGCTTTCGACCATCACCTGCAGCCGTGCCTTGCGGCTGGCGGCCAGCGCCATCTCGGACATGGCGAACACGCCGTTGAGCAGGATCAGGAAGATGAGAAGCGCGACGTCCATCGGGGAGGCCCGTGCCGCGGAGGGAGCGCGCGGCGGGCCTTCGGTATTTGGGGCGCCAAGCGTAGCAGAATCGCTCGAATTTCCAGACCGGGCCTGTCCCATGAATTACCTGATCGGCGACGTCCAGGGCTGCTGCGACGCACTCGACCGCCTGCTCGCCGAGATCGGCTTCTCTCCTTCGCGCGACCGGCTCTACATGCTGGGCGACCTCGTCAACCGCGGCCCCGACTCGCTGGGCGTGCTGCGCACGCTGCGCGGCTTCGGCGACGCGGCCGTGTGCCTGCTGGGCAACCATGACCTCCACCTGCTGGCGGTGGCCGCCGGGCTGCGCAAGCCGCACCGCAAGGACACCACCCGAGACATCCTCGAAGCGCCCGACCGCGACGCATGGATCGCCTGGCTGCGCGAGCACCGCCTCGCGGTGTACGCGCATGGCTGGCTCATGGTGCATGCAGGCGTGGCGCCGCAGTGGGACCTCGACCTGACGCTCGGGCTCGCCGGCGAGGTGGAGACGCTGCTGCGCGGCGGCGAACTCGAGGGCTTTCTACGGGTGATGTACGGCAACGAGCCCTCGCAATGGCGCGACGACCTGCTGGGCGCCGACCGCTGGCGCTTCGCCGTCAACGCGCTCACCCGCATCCGCTTCTGCCGCGCGATCGACGGCGCGCTGGAATTCGAAAGCAAGGAAGGACTCGACAGCGCCCCGCTGGGCTACGTGCCCTGGTTCCAGGCGCCGGGCCGGCGCACTGCCGGTGTGCCCATTGCGTTCGGCCACTGGTCCACCCTGGGCCTCATCAACCAGAGCGACCTGCTGGCCATCGACACCGGCTGCGTGTGGGGCGGGCGGCTCACCGCGGTGCGGGTGGACGGCGGCGAGCGCGAGGTGATCCAGGTGCGGTGCGAGGAGGCCCAGTCACCGGTGTGAGGCGGGCACTACAATCGCAGCCTCTTCTGGAGGTGTGGCCGAGCGGTTTAAGGCACCGGTCTTGAAAACCGGCGAGGGCGCAAGCCCTCCGTGAGTTCGAATCTCACCGCCTCCGCCAGCCCCCTAGCTGCCGTATCGCAGGCTGACGCCAAACGTGCGCGGCGCTCCCGCGGTGGCCACCGTGCCGGCGGGGCGGCTGACGGCGTAGGTCTCGTCGAACAGGTTCTTCACCCAGGCCCCGGCCAGCCAGCGGCCGATGCGGTACTGCGCGGTCACGTTGAACAGGGTGGCCGAATCACCACGCCGCACGCCGATGACCTGGCGGTAGGTGGGCGAAGCGGGGTCGCCATCGGTCATGTACTGCGAATTGCTCGCCGCCTGGTGCACCGCCTCCAGGTTCAGGGCAAGACCGCTGCCGTGCCGCCAACGGCCGCCGAGGTTCACCTGGTTGCGCGGCGCACGTTCGAACGACTGGCCGCTCAGGTCCTGCGTGGCGGTCACGAAGTGCAGGTAGCGCGAGTCGTTGTGCGCGAGGCCGGCGTAGAGGCGCCAGGACTTGTCCACGTCGTAACCCAGCGAGAGTTCGCCGCCGCGCAACCGGCTGCGACCCGCATTGGCGACCTGTGCACTGTTGTCGTTGCCGGCCATCGTGAGGTAGGTGACCTGCTGGTCGCGCCAGTCGGTCTGGTAGAGGTTGGCCATCACTTGCAGGCGGCGGTCCAGCCAGTGGCCACGGTAGCTGAGCTCGTAGTTGACCGAATACTCGGGATCGAAGGGCACGGCCGTCTGCTCGGCGATGTTGAAGGCCGAGCCGCCGCCGCGGTAGCCGCGCTGCACCACCGCGCCGAACAAGTGCTCGGCGCTCCACTGGTACGAAAGGCCCAGCTTGGGCAGCAGCGCGCCGTAGGAGTTTTCGGTCACGGTATCGGGGTCGGCATCGAAGCGCGAGGCCGTGCGGTTGCGCTCGCGGTCGTGGCGCAGGCCGGCGATGAGTTCCCACGCCGGCGCAAAGGCCCATGTCAGTTCGCCGAACAGCGCGTGGTTGCGCACCCGCGTGTCGCCGAAGAGCGCGATGGCCGGCGTGCCATCGAACAGCAGGCGATCCTTGCGGTCCTCCCGGCTGTCGCCGAAATAGAGGCCGGCGTGCCCCTTCAGCACCTTGCCGTCGTAGGCCACGCGGAACTCCTGTGAATCGAGCTGCCGCTGGTGGTCGCGGAAGACCTCGTCGACCGGCGCGGTGTCGGTCTGGTCGAAGTCGAGCACGGCGTCGTATTGGGCGTGCGTCAGCGCGGTCGTGCTGTGCAGGGTCCAGTCCGGCAGCAGCCGGTATTCGATCTGCGCACTGAGCGTGTTCTGCCGCATGCGGTCCCACGCATCGGCATTGGTGCGCACGCGATAGAAGAGGAGTTCGTCGTCCGCGGTGTTGGTCACCACCGGATTGCCCCGGCGGTGATCGGTATGCGCCAGCGTGACCAGCACATCGAGCGACTCGACGGGTTGCCACAGCAGCTTGCCCCGCGCCACGAGACTGCGGCGGGGATTGGCATCCTTGTTCAGCGTCTCGTTGTGGATGTAGCCGTCGTCCTCCTGGTGTTCGACGGCCAGGCGCAAGGCCACCGTGTCGGGGATCGCGCTGCCCCCGACCACGAAGGCGGCACCGCGCTCGTTGTAGTTGCCCAGCCGGGCCTGCGCGGCGAAGGTCGGCTCGTGGGTCGGGTCCTTGCTCTTCAGCACGATCGCACCGGCCATCGCGTTGCGGCCCTGCACGGTGGACTGAGGCCCGCGCAGGATCTCCACCTGTTCCATGTCCCACACGGACAGCGTGCCGAGCGTCACCGTCTGGCGCGGCTGCACGGCGCCGTCCACGTAGACCGAGATCAGGTCGTTGGGCCCCTGCTCGCCCAGGCCTGCCACCGGGGCGCCGCGGATGCTGAAGGTCTGGTTGTTCGGTGCGGTCGAGACCCCGGGCGTGCGCGCCATGACGTCGGTCAGGGTCTGGTCGCCGTGTTCCTGCATGTCGCGCTCGGTGGCCACGGCCACGCTGGTCAGCGTCTTGTCGAGCGGCCGGCGGGTCTTTTCGCCGGTCACGACCACCTGCTCCAGCCGGGCCGGCGCAGGCCGTTCGCCGGCCTCCGTGGAAGCTGCCGCAGCCTCCTGTGCCGCGGCCGGCGAGGCCGTGGCAGCGCACAGGCACGCCCACGTCAAACAGTTCAAACGAACCCGAAGCATCCTCACCGTCCCCTCCTTGA
>CAMLNA010000198.1 GCA_946481025.1 uncultured Rivibacter sp. | reverse complement strand
CCGACGTCACAGGCGCCTCACCTTCACGGAGCGGCCCTTCACCTTGCCGCCATTCAGCCCGCGCAGTACCGCGTCGGCCACGTCGCGCCGCACCGCCACATAGGTGGAGAAGTCGTTGACGTCGATCCTGCCGATGCTGGCGGCCTCGAAGCCGAGGTCCTTGGTCAGCGCGCCCAGCACGTCGCCCTTGCGGATCTTTTCCTTGCGCCCGCCGAGGATCTGCAGCGTGACCATGGGCGGTCGCAGCGGCCCGCGGGAGGCATCGTCGCGCGCAGCGGCCGCGCTCAGCTCGGCCAGCGGGTGCCACACGCTTTCGCGGCCCTGCATCTCCTCGATGCGGCCCACGCGGCCCATCTCTTCCATGCTGGCGAGGCTGAACACCAGGCCCGACTCGCCGGCACGGCCGGTGCGGCCCACCCGGTGGGTGTGCACCTGCACCTCGGGCGTGATGTCGACGTTGATCACCGCTTCGAGGCGCTCGATGTCGAGCCCGCGCGCTGCCACGTCGGTGGCCACCAGCACGCTGCAGCTGCGGTTGGCGAACTGCACCAGCACCTGGTCGCGCTCGCGCTGGTCAAGGTCGCCGTGCAGCTCGAGCGCGACGATGCCCTGGGCCTGCAGCACGGCCACCAGGTCGCGGCACTGCTGCTTGGTGTTGCAGAAGGCCAGCGCGCTCTCGGGCCTGAAGTGGTTGAGCAGCAGCCCCACCGCATGCAGCCGCTCGCCTTCCTTCACTTCGTAGTAGCGCTCGCGGATGCGGCTGGCGTCATGGCGCTCGGCCAGCTTCACCTCCTGCGGGTCGCGCAGGTAGCGGGCCGCGAGGCGGGCCACGTCGTCCGGGTAGGTGGCCGAGAACAGCAGGGTCTGCCGCTGCGTGGTGGGCGGGCAGTGCCGGGCGATGGCCGCGATGTCGTCGGCGAAGCCCATGTCGAGCATGCGGTCGGCTTCGTCGAGCACCAGCGTGTTGAGCGCCTCCAGCACGAGCGATTCGCGCTCCAGGTGGTCGAGCACGCGGCCCGGGGTGCCCACCACCACATGCGCGCCGTGGGCGAGGCTCGCGAGCTGCGGGCGCATGGTCGCACCGCCGCACAGCGTGAGCACCTTGACGTTGTCTTCGGCCCGGGCGAGGCGGCGGATCTCCTGCGACACCTGCTCGGCGAGCTCGCGCGTGGGGCACAGCACCAGCGCCTGCACCGCGAAGCGCCGCGGGTTGAGGTTGGCCAGCAGCGGCAGCGCGAAGGCCGCCGTCTTGCCGCTGCCGGTCCTGGCCTGCGCGATCAGGTCCTTGCCGGCCAGCGCCAGCGGCAGGCTGGCCGCCTGGATGGGGGTCATCTGCTCGTAGCCCAGGCGCTGCAGGTTGGCCAGCACATGGTCCGCGAGGGGGAGTGTCGAAAAGGCGGGGCCCGTGAAGGGCGCGCCGTCGGGGGAGGCGGTCATGCCCCGATTGTCGGGCTTCGCCCCTGGCGTGATTTCCGGCCCTGGAGCAAAGGCCGCGACGCGCAGACAATACGGGCTCTTTTTTCCCGGTCCGCCGTCCATGTCCACTTCTCCGAACGAGCCGCAACCGCAGTCGCAACAGCAGGCGCAGGCGCAGCAACACGAACAACAAGAGCAACAAGAGCAGCCCGCACCTGTCGCGCAGGAGCGCGAAGCGCCGGTGGACGCGGCCGCGCTGCTCAAGCAGACCTTCCCTGCGCTCTTCGCCGGCGGCGCCAAGCCCTTGAAGCTGCGCATCCAGGCCGACATCCAGGAGCGCGCGCCCGGAGTCTTCTCCAAGCAGGCGCTGTCGGCTTTCCTGCGCCGCTACACCGGCGGCACCAGCTACCTGGTGGCGCTGACCAAGGCGCCGCACCGCTTCGACCTCGACGGCAACCCGGCCGGCGAGATCAGCGAGGAGCATCGCAAGGTGGCTGCCGACGAGCTGGCGCGGCGCCGCGCCAACCGCCAGGCGCGCGAACAGCTCGAAGAGGAGCAGCGCCGCAACCGCGCCGCGCTGCTGCACGACTTCGAGCGCACCACGCTCACGCCGGCCAACTTCTGCGCGTTGAAGGGCGTGGCGCCCGAAGAACTCGAAGGCCTGCTCGAGCTGGCCCGCCGCGAAGCGCAGGAGCGCCCGCCGATGGCGCCGCGCCGCCCGTTCGACGACCGGCGCGGCCCGCGTGGCCAGGGCCGCCCGCCGCAGGAGCGACGGCCGGCATCGGGCAAGCCGTCGTCAGGCCGCGGCGGCGACGACCGGCCCGCGCCGCCGCAGGGCCACAAAGGCAAGCAGGCCCGCTAGCAGCAGCGCGTAGGCCTCGGGCTCGGGCACCGGCGTGATGAGCGTGGACACCAGCGTGATGTTGTCGGTGTCCAGCGAGCCGAGCGTGAGCACCTGGCCGACGTCGTTGAGGAACGCGACGTGCGTGTGGACCTCCATGAGGTCGTCGAAGCTCGCACCCAGCCACGCGGTGAGGTCGCTCATGCGGCCGTCGGCATAGAAGAACAGATGCCAGTCGCCGCCGGCCACCTGCGAGCGCCCGAGCACATGGCCGCGCGCGTTGATGGCGAAGGCCTCGCTGCTTTCGCCGCCCAGCGTGCCCAGGTCGGTCATGGTGCCGTTGTCCCACAGGAAGGCATGCGATCCGCCCGCACCCACGGTGGAAGCGCCGACGATCTGGCCGGCGTTGTTGATGTCCAGCGCCCACGAGCTGCTGCCGCCGAGCGTGCCGAGGTTGGTGAGGCCGGCGCCTTCGGTGTACACCCAGGCACGCTGGCTGGCGGTGCCATCGTCCACTTCGGTCTGTCCGACGATCTGGCCGGCGTCGTTGATGGCATTGGCCCGGCTGTAGGGCCCGCCGATGGTGGTGAAGGTCCCGTTCGCATCGAACACGTAGCCCTCTCCGACGTTGCCCTCGTGGTAGCCCACCGAGACGCCGTGCTGGTTCATGTCCAGGGGCACGACGCCCACGTTGCCGTGGCGGATGAGCGACACCTGGCCGTCCGGGCGCTGCACGAAGCCCAGCCCGCGGCCGCCGGCGTTGGGGTCGAGCGAGGGGTTGGACGTGTAGCCCAGGATGTCGCCGCGTTCGTTGATGCGTGCCGGCGTGACATACCGGGCCCCGAGCGGACCTACCTGCGTGTAGGTGCCGCTGCCGCCGTCGTATCGGAACCCCTGGTTGTTGATGACATCAGGGTTGACCTCGGAGCCCACCGGGATGTACCAGCCCACCACCTGCCCCCGGTCGTTGATGCCGGTGGCACTGGCGTAGCCGCTGCCGAACGGCTGCAGCATCTGCATCTGGCCGCTCTGCCAGACGAAGGGCTGCGCACTGCCCGAGCCGTAGTAGACGTCGCCGACCACCTGGCCCAGGTTGTTGAGCGCGGCGCCGTACACGCGGGAAGAACCGGCCGCCTCGATGCGTACGCCCTCCCAATGCAGGCCGGCGGGCTGCGCCTGCGCCGCGGCATGCAGACCGCCGCAAAGCGCCACCAGGGCGTACAACGTTGACCGGCGCAAGCGCCGGCGATCGGTCTTCATGGTTCTCTCCCGTGAGCAGTGCGGCCCCATGCCCTGGCCGACTATAGGAAGCGCCCGGGGCGCGCGTGAGGACAGGAAAGACACTGTTACCGTTGCTTCGAAAACCTCCATGTCGTGCCCCGGCGGAACCGCATGCCGCGCCGCGGCTCCGACCTGGACAAGCCACACGCCATGATCGACAAGGACTGGACTTTCATCCTCGGCGCCCAGGACCCGGAGATGCGCGAGATCGAGCGCGTGCTCGACGCCGAGCACCGTCCGTGGCTGCACGCGGCCCGCAAGGGCCGGCGCTGCACGGCCGCCAACGCCTACAGCGCCGACGGCGTGGTGCAGGTGGGACTCGACAAGATCCCCCGGCCGCGGGTGCTTGCGCCCAAGGCGCCCACGGTGTTCGTGGAATGCCAGCTCGGCGACGGGGACCCGCTGGCCCGCGTGGACCACCACAACCCGGGCGACCCCGGCTACGAAGCCGCGCCGGAGGACTACCTGCAGGGCTCCTCGCTCGGCCAGGTGCTCCTGCTGCTGGAGCGCGAGCCCACCGACACGCAACGGCTGCTGGCCGCCAGCGACCACTGCCTCACCGCCGCCTACCAGGGCCGCTGCCCGGGCGTGGACCCGCACGACCTGCTGTTCCTGCGCGCCTCATGGCAGGCCAAGATGAGCGGGCGCACCCTGAGCGACGTGGTCGAGGGCATCCTCGATGCGGCCAAGCGCGTGCGCGCGCACCACGACAGCGAATTCGGCGAAAGCCGCTTCCTCGACCCGACCGAGGCGCCGCTCGACCTGGCCGAAGGCGCCGCCTATGCCGGCCTGCCGGTGCGCTACCGCGCGCTGCTGCCCGAGGGGGTGCTGAAGGAGATGTTCAAGGGCGGCACCCCCGAGACGGTGGAGGCCTTCATGGCCGAGCACCGCGCCGCGGGGCGCCCGGTGTACGGCAACCCCTACCGCGGCTACGCCGGGGCCTACTGGCCCGGCCGCAGCGCGCCGGGCACGCCGCATCGCGGCGGCCCGATCCGAGGCCTCACGCGTTCTTGATGCGCGCCACCAGGGCCTGGGTGAACTCGGCCGTCTTGGCGCTGCCGCCCAGGTCGCCGGTGCGCACCTTGTCGACGTTGAGCGTGTCGCTGATGGCCTGGCGCAGGCGCGCCGCCTTGTCCTGCATCTTCACGTGGTCGAGCATCATCGCGGCGGCCAGCAGCAGGGCGGTCGGGTTGGCGATGCCCTTGTCGGCGATGTCGGGCGCCGAGCCGTGCACCGCCTCGAAGATGGCGGCGTCGGCGCCGATGTTGGCGCCCGGCGCCATGCCCAGGCCGCCCACCAGGCCGGCCACCAGGTCGGACAGGATGTCGCCGAACAGGTTGGTGGTGACCAGCACGTCGAACTGCCACGGGTTCAGCACCAGCTTCATCGCGCAGGCGTCGATGATCACCGAGTCCATCTCGATGCGGCCCTTGTACTTCTTCTCGTAGAGCTGCTGGGCCGACTCCAGGAAGATGCCGGTGAGCGCCTTCATGATGTTGGCCTTGTGCACGATCGTCACCTTCTTGCGGCCGGTGGCGATGGCATGCTCGAACGCGAACTCGATCAGCCGCATGCCGCCCTTGCGGGTGTTCACGCCGGTGGCCATGGCCACCGCATGCGGGTCGTCGTCGATCTGGACGTAGTGCTCGTGGCCGATGTACAGGCCTTCGAGGTTTTCGCGCACCACCACGAGGTCGATGTTGTCGAAGCGTCCGCCGGGAATGATGGTGTGCGCCGGGCGCAGGTTGGCGTAGAGCTTGAACTCCTCGCGCAGCCGCACGTTGGAGCTGCGGTAGCCGCCGCCCGACGGCGTTTCGAGCGGGCCTTTCAGGGCCAGGCGCGTGCGGCGGATGCTGGCCAGCGTGTCGGGGGGCAACGGGTCGCCTGCCGCCTGGATGCCGCCCAGACCGGCGACCTGCCGGTCCCATTCGAAGGGGGAGCCCAGCGCATCGAGCGCGGCCAGCGTCGCATCGACGATTTCGGGGCCGATCCCGTCTCCAGGGATCAGCGTGGCGGGAATGGTTTTGTTGGACATGACAGGCGTTGCCGTGGTGGTTGATCGCAAAAAGACCAGCAAGCTTAGGGCCAGCGCCTGTCAGTCACCTTTCGGTAATCCCTTACCGCGGAGGAATGCAAATCTTCTCTGCGGTCCTCCGCGTCCTCCGCGCCTCCACGGTGAAGGTATTTCGACGCGTACCGTGAGGTACCCGCTCCTGTGCGGGCCTGGCTAGGGCTTGAGCACCTTGGCCACCGCATGCCCGCTCAGCCGGTGGGCATCGGGCATGCCCGAGCCGAGCAGCGGCCGCAGGTACAGGCGGAACAGGTCGGTCACGTTGTTGCCCTCGGGCGTGATGAAGTCGTCTTCCATGGTGCGGGTCTTGCCGGCCACGGCGGCGAGCGGCTGCAGTTCATAGGCCACCGAATAGAAGCCGTTGCGCCTGATGGCCACCGAGCCGTCCTGTCCGGCCCACATGGCGTACTGCACCGCCTTTTCTCCCACCTCGCGGGCTTCGCGCTGGTCCACGTCGGACACGCAGCCGAGGAAGGAGCGCTGCAGGTAGCCGAAGGTGTCGCCGCGCACCCGCTTGATCCTGAGCTTGTCCTTGATCTGGCCGCACA
>CAMLNA010000197.1 GCA_946481025.1 uncultured Rivibacter sp. | reverse complement strand
GCCAGGTCGCGCACGGCCTGCCCGGCGGCGAGCCCGCGCGCGAGCATGCCGTTCAGTGCGTCCGAGATCGCCTGCTCGCGTTCGAGGTAGCCCTCGTATTCGGCCTGCGTGCGCCACAACCCCCACAGTGAGACGGCCAGTGCGGCCGTGAACAACACCGAAGGCAGGACGACGCAGGACAGCAGGCGTATGGAGAAGCTGAACCGTTGCATGGGTTCCTCGCAGGCAGGCTCGCGCCTGCCGGTCATCTTTCGGGAGGGTGCGGCCGGCCGCGCCTACTGCGCGGTCCAGCCGCCGTCCATGTTCCAGGCTGCGCCGCGCACCTGCGAGGCGGCCGGGCTGCACAGGAACACCGTCAACGCGCCGAGCTGGTCGGGCGAGACGAAGTCGCCGCTGGGCTGCTTCTCCTGCAGCAGGCTGCGCTGGGCGTCGAGCCCGCTCAGGCCGCGCTCGGCGGCGCGCGCATCGACCTGCTGCTGCACCAGCGGCGTGAGCACCCAGCCGGGGCAGATGGCGTTGCAGGTGATCGCGGTTTCGGCGGTTTCGAGCGCGACCACCTTGGTGAGGCCGACCACCGCATGCTTGGCCGCCACATAGGCCGACTTGCCGGCACTCCCCACCAGCCCGTGCACCGAGGCCACGTTGACGATGCGGCCCCAGTTGCGCTGCCGCATGCCGGGCAGCGCCAGCCGCGTGGTGTGGAACACCGACGAGAGGTTGATCGCGATGATGCGGTCCCACTGCTCGGGCGCGAAGCTCTCCACCGGCGCCACGTGCTGGATGCCTGCGTTGTTGACGACGATGTCGACGCCGCCGAAGCGGGCCTCGGCGAACCGCATCATGCGTTCGATGTCCTGCGGATCGCTCATGTCCGCCGGGTGGTGCTCGACCACCCCGTCGCCATGCGGCGCGGCGGCACGCACCTGTTCGATGGCAGCGGCCGCATCACCGAAACCGTTGAGCAGCAGGTTCGCGCCCTGCGCGGCGAGCGACCTGGCGATGGCCAGGCCGATCCCGCTGGTCGACCCGGTCACGAGGGCCGTTCTGGCATTCAACATGAAAAAGCTCCTGAGGAGAGGTTCAACAAGTAGGGGGGATCAGATCGGCCCGTCGTCCGCGCCTTGCGGGGCTTCGTCGCGTGGTGCGGGCGCCTGCTCCCAGCGGCCGATGCGGTAGGCGGCCATCTTGCGGTAGAGCGTTGCGCGGCCGATCCCCAGGCGCTTGGCGGCCGCGGCAACGCTCGGGCTTTCGGCCAGCGCCCGCTCGATCAGGCCGCGCTCGTAGTGGCTCATGGCCACCGCGTGCCCTTCGGCGGGCACGGCCGGTGCAGCCGCCGGCACTTCAATGCCGCGAGCACGGGCCGCGGTGCTGCTGCTGGACGAGGCCGCCAGCGCTGCCTGCACGCCGGCCGCCGTGAGCACCGGCGAGTCGGTCAGCAAGATGGTGCGCTCGAGCACGTTGCGCAGCTCGCGGATGTTGCCCGGCCAGTGGTAGCGCGACAGCATCGCCAACGCGTCGGGTTGCAGCTCATAAGGCCCGCCGGCACGCGCTTCGGCAAAGCCTTCGAGGATGGTCTCGCAGATCAGCTCCATGTCCTCGATGCGCTCGCGCAGCGGCGGCACCGCGATCGACAGCACGTCGAGCCGGTAGTAGAGGTCGGCGCGGAAGGTGCCGCTCTTCACCAGCTCGGGCAGCTTGCGCGAGGTGGCGGCAATGATGCGCACGTCGGCGCGCACCACGTCGTTGGAGCCGAGTGCCTCGAACTCCTTTTCTTGCAGCACGCGCAGCAGCTTGGCCTGCAGCGCCTGGGGCATGTCGCCGATCTCGTCGAGGAACAAGGTGCCGCCCTGCGCGATGTGCAGCTTGCCTTGCCGGTCGCGCCGGTCCGCGCCGGTGTAGGCGCCGGCCGCGACGCCGAACAGCTCGGCTTCGAGCAGGTTCTCGGGAATCGCCGCCATGCTGAGCGACACGAAGGGCTTGTGGGCGCGCGGCGAGGCGCCATGGATCGCATGCGCGAGCAGCTCCTTGCCGGTGCCCGTTTCGCCGAGCAGCAGCACCGGCGAGTGTGTGGCCGCCGCGCGGCGAGCGGTGCGCTTCAGCTCCAGCGTGGCCGGCGACACGCCCACGAAGTTGGAGAAGTTGTACTTGGCCTGCCGCTGCGGCGGGCGCGCCTTGCGGGCCGCGGTGAGCTCTTCCTGCATCGCCAGGAAGCGCGACACCAGCGGCGACAGCGAGCCCAGTTCGTCGAACAGCGCAAAGCCCACGGCGCCCACCACCTGGCCCGCCCCGTCCTTCAACGGCAGGCGGATCACCACGAGCGGTTTGTGCGGCGCGTCGAGGATGTCGAGCAGGATGGGCTGGCCGGTGGCGACGACCTCGCGCATGCGGCTGTTGGGGATGAGCTCCTCGCAGGGGCGACCCAGCGCCGCACGCGTGTCGGCAATGCCGAAGCGGCGCGCGTAGCGCTCGCTGATCCAGACGATGCGCGCCTCGTGGTCGACGATGATGGTGCCTTCGCTGGCACGCTCGAAGGCACGAAACACCGCCTGCATCGCGCCTTCGCGCAGTGAGGAGAAATCACCGAGCCGGGCCGCGTCGGCGGCCGCCCAGATGTCCGTCTCGTCCGCTTCCAACTGCACCTCCACGTCCAAGCGCGAACCGCGCTGCTCCACTACCGACCGGCGGGCGCCGGCTCGCGGGCCGGCTCGGGTGCCGGCGCTGGTGCGCTGGGCGCGCGGCCCAGGCGGTGGATCAGCTCGCCCATGATCCCGCGCCGGAAGGCCAGCACGCAGATCACGAAGATCACGCCCGTGACGGTCGTCACGGATTCGCCCAGCGCGGCGAATGCCTCGACCCCGGTGAGGTTGGCCAGGCCGGTGCCGATGTCGCCCAGCTTGTTCTCGAGCGTGATGATCACGAAGGCCCCGACGAGCGGCCCCACCAGCGTGCCCAGGCCGCCGACCAGCGTCATCAGGATCACCAGGCCCGACATGCTCCAGTGCACGTCGGTCAGCGTCTCGAAGCCCATCACGACCACTTTCAGCGAGCCGGCGAGCGCGGCCAACGCGGCCGACAGCACGAAGGCCAGCAGCTTGAAGCGGTGCGTGTCGTAGCCGAGCGAGGTGGCGCGCGGCTCGTTCTCGCGGATCGCGCGCAGGATCTGGCCGAACGGCGAATGCACGATGCGCGCGATCAAGGCATAGGCCGCGACCACGATCACCAGTGCCACGTAGTACAGCACGCGGTCGTCGGCCAGGCTGATCACCCCGAACAGCTTGCCGCGCGGCACACCCTGCAGGCCGTCTTCACCGCCGGTGAGCGGCGACTGCAGGCAGAAGAAGAACAGCATCTGCGCCAGCGCGAGCGTGATCATCGAGAAGTAGATGCCCTCGCGGCGTATGGCCAGCACCCCCATCACCCAGCCCAGCCCGGCACCCACCGCCGTGCCGAGCAGCAGGCCCACCTCCGGCGTGACGCCCCACTCCTTCAACGCGTGGCCGCACACATACCCCGCGCCGCCGAAGAAGGCCGCATGCCCGAACGACAGCAGCCCGGTGAAGCCGATCAGCAGGTTGAACGCACACGCGAACAACCCGAAGCACAGCACCTTGAGCACGAACACCGGGTAGGCGCCGAGCAGCGGAGCCAGGATCAGGCCCGCCAGCAGCAGCGCGTACATCACTTTGGTTTGACGAAGCAGCACGTCTCGCTCCTCAACGGGTTTTGCCGAACAGGCCGGCGGGGCGGATCAGCAGCACGATCACCATGATCACGAACACCACCGTGGTGGAGGCCTCCGGGTAGAACACCTTGGTCATGCCCTCGACCACACCGAGCCCGAGGCCGGTGACGATGGAGCCCATGATCGAGCCCATGCCGCCGATCACGACCACCGCGAACACGACGATGATCAGGTTCTGCCCCATCAGCGGCGACACCTGCATCACCGGCGCGGCCAGCACGCCCGCAAACGCCGCCAGCGCCACGCCGAAGCCGTAGGTCAGCGTCACCATCAGCGGCACGTTGATGCCGAAGGCTTCCACCAGCTTGGGGTTTTCAGTGCCGGCGCGCAGGTAGGCACCGAGCTTGGTCTTCTCGATCACGTACCAGGTGCCGAAGCACGCGGCGAGTGCCGCCACCACGACCCAGGCGCGGTAGACCGGCAGCATCATGAAGCCCAGGTCCATCGCACCGGTGAGCTGCTCCGGCGCCGAATACGGCTGGCCCGAGACACCATACACCGCGCGGAACACGCCTTCGATCACCAGTGTGATGCCCAGGGTGAGCAGCAGGCCGTAGAGGTGGTCGAGCTTGTAGATCCACTGCAGCAGCGTGCGCTCGATGACGATGCCCACGCCGCCCACGACCAGCGGCGACAGCAGCAGCATCACCCAGTAGTTCAGGCCCAGGTAGTCCATGCCCATCCACGCCAGCAGCGCGCCCAGCATGAACAGCGCACCGTGCGCAAAGTTGATCACGTTGAGCAGCCCGAAGATGACCGCCAGGCCCAGGCTCAACACCGCGTAGAACGAGCCGTTGACGAGACCCAGCAGCAGCTGGCTCAGCATCGCGGGCAAAGGGATACCAAAGATGTCCATGTCATGCTTTGTGTTGGCGCCCGCCGCGGCTCGAATGGACGAACCGCGGCCGGCACGAACCGGACCCATCCGAGTGCCACTGCGGATCCGGCTTCGCCGGTCCGCTGGTGGCGCCCCTTGAGGGGCTCAGCCCGGACACGATCAGTCCCTGCGGACTGATCGTGCCTGGCGAAGAGCCGGGTCGTCCCGGCCCGGCGCGGGCTGCAAGCCGCCGAAGGCCGTAGGGGTGGTTTGTCTCTGTCTCTCTAGTTCTTCATCAGGCTGCATTTGGATTCAGCCGGCGTCGTGAACGCCTGCTCGCCCGACACGGTCGCGACCTTCTTCAGCAGATCCCACGGTGCCTTCGATTCGCTCGGCGCCTTGGCCTGCATCAAATACATGTCGTGGATGTAGCGGCCGTCCTTGCGGATGTAGCCCTTCGCGTAGAAGTCGTCGAGCTTCATCTTCTTGAGCTGTGCCATCACCTTGTCGGCATCGTCGGTGCCGGCGGCCTGCACGGCCTTCAGGTACGTCGTGATCGCCGAGTAGTCGGCCGCCTGCAGGCTGCTCGGCATCTTCTTGGTCTTCTCATAGAAGCGCTGCGCGAACTTGCGGGTGTTGTCGTCGGTGTCCCAGTACCAGCTGTCGGTCATCAGCAGGCCGGCGGTGTTCTGCAGGCCCAGGCTGTGCACGTCGTTCAGGAACACCAGCATGCCGGCCATCTTCATGCTCTTGGTGATGCCGAACTCGCGCGCGGCCTTCACCGCGTTGACGAAGTCGCCGCCCGCGTTCGCGAGGCCGAGGATCTGCGCCTTCGACGATTGCGCCTGCAGCAGGAAGGACGAGAAGTCCGACGCGTTGAGCGGGTGCCGCACCGCACCGACCACCGTGCCGCCCTTGGCCTTCACGACGTTGGCCGTGTCGCCTTCCAGCGAGTGGCCGAAGGCATAGTCGGCCGTCAGGAAGAACCAGCTCTTGCCGCCCTGCTCCAGGATGGCCGAGCCCGTCACCTTCGACAGCGCCACGGTGTCGTAGGCGTAGTGCACGGTGTAGGGGTTGCAGTCTTCGTTGGTCAGGCGGGCCGAGCCGGCGCCGACGTTGAAGTACACGCGCTTCTTGCCGGCAGCCAGGCCGCTCACCGCCAGTGCGGTGCCGGAGTTGGTGCCGCCGAGGATCATGTCGACGTTGTCCTGGTCGAACCATTCGCGCGCCTTGGAGGCGGCGATGTCGGCCTTGTTCTGGTGGTCGGCCGAGACCAGCTCGATCGGCTTGCCCAGCACCTTGCCGCCGAAGTCCTCGATCGCCATGCGGATCGCCTCGACGCCGTTCTTGCCGTCGATGTCGGCATACAGGCTGGACATGTCGGTGATGAAGCCGATCTTCACGGCGTCGTTCGACACCTGGGCCAGGGTTTGGGTAGAGCCGAGGCTCAATGCCAGGGCAGCGGCCGCGGCGGCCAGCGTGGTTTGTCTCATCGTTTGACTCCTCTGAGGTGGGGCGCCAAGCACCCCATGGTTGAAATAGCAATGGGCTCCCCGCGACACTCGGCCTCAACCGAGTGGCACCGCGGATCTGGCTCCGCCAGTCCGCTGGTGCC
>CAMLNA010000196.1 GCA_946481025.1 uncultured Rivibacter sp. | reverse complement strand
GCCGTCACCGGCGAGGTGACGCTGGAGCTGCGCCGCGGCAACGACTACTCGATCCTCGACACCGCGAGCCCCAACCTCACCTATGCGCCCGAGCGCCTGTCGATGGAAAAGGTCGAAGACGCACCGTTCACGCCGGCCGACCGCATCGGCCAGCTCACGATGCGCAACCTCGACATCGCCGACACCCGCGAGAAGCTGGGCGTCTACACCCGCACCGGCCTGCTGGGCGGCCAGTCGGACGGCAGCATTCCGCTGCTCACTTCGGGCCAGGGCGAGTAGTCACGGCCAGACGCTGGGCTGAGGCAACGCCGGCGACGCGCTCGCGTCGTCATGCCTCGCCTGCAGCAGCGCGTCCCACTGCTCTGCCGGCGCAGGGCGGTGGAACAGGAACCCCTGGAAGCCGTTGACGCCCAGCGCATGCAGGAAGCGCAACTGCGCCGCATGCTCCACGCCTTCGGCCACCACCCCGAGCTGCAGCCCGTTGGCCAGCGTGACGATGGAGCGCACGATCCGCTCGCGGCGTGCGTTGCCCGGCAGGCCCACGAGGAAGCTGCGGTCGATCTTGAGCACGTCGATCGGCAGGTCGGCCAGCTTGGCGAGTGAGGAATAGCCGGTGCCGAAGTCGTCGATCGCGACCTTGATGCCGCGCTCGCGCAGCTGGCCCAGCTGCTGCGCCGCCCGCTCGGGCCGCTCGGCGAGGTAGGTTTCGGTCACTTCCAGCTGCAGCGACCGCGGCGCGATGCCATGGCGTTCGAGGGCGCCGAGCACCGCGGCCTGCAGGTCGTCGCGGTCGAGGTCGCGCGCAGACAGGTTCACCGCCACCTGCGGCTCGGCCATGCCGGCAGCGCGCCAGCGTGCGATCTGGCGGCACACCTCGTCGAGCACGAGGTCGGTGATGCGGGTGACCCAGCCCATCTGCTCGGCCACCTGCACGAACTCGGCCGGCGCGAGCGGGCCCAGTTGCGGGCTGTGCCACCGCACCAGCGCCTCGAACCCCAGCAGCACGCCGTCGGCATTCAGCTTGGGCTGGTATTCCACCCGCAGCTCGCGGGTGTCGATGGCACGGGCCAGCCCCGCCTCCAGGGTGATGCGGCGGCTCACTGCCTGGGCGTCGCTCAGCTCCGCGCCGGGGCGTCCCTGGCGCGCCAGCTCCATCGCGACCTCGCTGCGGTGCATGGCCTCGGGCGCCTCCTCCGCGTCGGCAGGATAGAAGGCGGCGCCGAAGGCCAGCTCAGGCGCCACCACGCCTGCGTCTCCCAGCTGCCATTGCACCGGCGTGGCCGAGCGCAGCCGCGCGATGGCCGCCGACGCGTCGGCCGGCTTCATGGGCGGCAAGGCGATGCACAGCACCGAGCCGCGCGTGCGGGCCACGAGCCCCTGCCCGCCGGCCGCCTGGCGCAGCGCATCGGCCACGCTCTTGATGAAGCGGTTGCCCTGCGTGAGGCCGAAGCGCGCGTTGATCTGGCGCAGCCCGCCCAGGCGACACGAAACGACCGGCAGCACCTCGCCCTCCTCCAGGTCGGCGCGGCGGCGCTCGAGCCATTGCCACAGCCGCTGCGGCTTGGGCAGGCCGGTCACCTCGTCGTGCGAGGCGAGGTACTCGGCCTGCGCCTGGCTGCGGATCAGTTCGTGCTGCAGGCTGCGCAGGTCGGTCACGTCATGGAAGGTGAGCGCGATGTGCTGCTCGCCGCAGTCGCGCCGGCTGCGCACCACCAGCAGCCGCTGCTGCGAGGCGGAGCCCGCCTTCCAGTGCGTGCCGGGCGCGAACGCATCGAGCGGGCCGCCCGCTGCATCGGCCTGCGCGGCGTGCAGCAGGCCGGCCAGCGGCACGCCCTGCAGCTCACCGCTGGCGCCCACCAGCTGCGCGAACAGACGGTTGGCGCGCTGGATGCGGCCGTCGGCGGCGCACACCGCGGTCGGCACGCCGTGGTGCTGGAACAGGTCTTCGTACAGCTGCTGGGCCCGCTGCAGCCGCTGCTGCGAACTGCGCAGCGCGCCCAGCACGCGAAAGGCGGCAAGCGGCAGGCACACGTTGAAGAACACGAACAGCAGCGACTGCACGTAGATCGGCGCGGCCGCCAGCGAGTCCTCGATGCCGAACAGCGTGGGCGGCAGCAGGCCGGCGGCGGCCATCCAGAACGGCAGCACGTTGAGCAGCATCAGCACCGTGGCGAGCCGGTAGCCGTGCAGCAGCCCGGCCAGGAGCGGCGCGGTGTAGCAGAACAGGTAGCCCAGCCGCGCCACCTCGGGCACGCGCACGAAGGCGGCAATGGTGAAGCCGCCTGCATAGATGGTGGCGATGAGCGCGATGGTGCTGCCGCGATGACGCCGCGTCGCAGACACGCGCATCGCGCCGACCAGCGCCACGAAGAACAGCGTGACGATGACCACGATGTGGTACATGCCGCGCTGCATCGCCTGCCAGCTGCTGTGCAGCCCGATGGCGAGCTCCAGCAGCAGGCCGCTGAACAGCACGATGCGCAGCGCGCTCAGCTGCACCCGTTCGTGGTGATCGTCGCCACCTTGCGTGGGCAGGTGGAGAAAGTGTTGCAGCGGCTCCCAGATGCGTGCGCCCGCTGCATGCAGGCTCGCCAGCATTGTTGTTGTTTGCTGTGGCTGAAAGCGGCGAGTGTGCCTCCCGGCCGTGGCCCGGGGCTGCGCTGTCCCGTGAATTCGTTCACGCCGGTTCGGGCTGCGCCGGGGGGGCGGCGTGAAATGTGTCGGGTTGCGTCAGGAGGTGCGAATGATTCCGCTCAGACGCCGCGGGCGCGGTCGTCCGCGAACTGCCGGGCGAAGGCGGCAAAACGACCGGCGTCGAGCGCCTCGCGCACCTCGCGCATCAGGTTCAGGTAGTAGTGCAGGTTGTGGATGCTGGTGAGCATGGGCCCCAGCATCTCGCCGCAACGGTCGAGGTGGTGCAGGTAGGCGCGGCTGAAGTTGGCGCAGGCGTGGCAGCCGCAGCTTTCGTCGATGGGCCGCTCGTCGGTCTTGTAGCGCGCGTTGCGCAGGCGCAGGTCGCCGTAGCGGGTGAACAGGTGGCCGTTGCGCGCATTGCGGGTGGGCATCACGCAGTCGAACATGTCGATGCCCTGCGCCACGCCTTCGACCAGGTCCTCGGGCGTGCCCACGCCCATGAGGTAGCGCGGCTTGTGGGCCGGCAGCCGCGGGCCGATGTGCGCGAGCACGCGGCGCATGTCCTCCTTCGGCTCGCCCACGCTCAGGCCGCCCACAGCCAGGCCGGGCAGGTCGAGCCGCTCGAGCCCGGCGAGCGATTCGTCGCGCAGGTGCTCGAACATGCCGCCCTGCACGATGCCGAACAGCGCATTCGGGTTCTGCAGGCGCGCGAACTCGTCCTGGCAGCGCTTCGCCCAGCGCAGGCTGAGTTCCATCGACGAACGCGCCTCGCGCTCGGTGGTGAGGTGGCCCTTGGTCTCGTAGGGCGTGCACTCGTCGAACTGCATCACGATGTCGGAGTTCAGCACGCGCTGGATCTGCATGCTGACCTCGGGCGTGAGGAACAGCTTGTCGCCGTTGACCGGCGAGGCGAATCGCACGCCCTCTTCACTGATCTTGCGCATCTCGCCCAGGCTCCATACCTGGAAGCCGCCGCTGTCGGTGAGGATGGGCTTCCCCCAGCCTTCGAAGCGGTGCAGCCCGCCGAACTGCTGCAGCACGTCGAGCCCCGGGCGCAGCCACAGGTGGAAGGTGTTGCCGAGGATGATCTGCGCGCCCATCGCCTCGAGCGAGCTGGGCATCACGCCCTTGACGGTGCCGTAGGTGCCCACCGGCATGAAGATCGGCGTCTCGACGGCGCCGTGGTTGAGCGTGAGGCGGCCGCGGCGGGCCTGGCCTTCGGTCTTGAGCAGTTCGAACTTCAGCATGGTGGCGCGATTGTCTCAGCCGCGTCCTCGACGGCGAGCAGCGCGTCCACCAATGCGTCCAGCAGCGCGTCAGGCCGGAAGGGCTTGTGCAGCACGCGCAACCCGGCATCGTTCAGCCGCGCGAGGTCCTGGGGGGCGATGTCGCCGGTGACCAGCAGCGCCGGCAGCCTGCCGAAGCGCCCGCGCGCAGCCGCGATGGCCTGCAGCCCGTCGCCATGCGGCAGCCGGTAGTCCGACACCATCAGGTCCGGCGCGGGCTGCTGCGGATCGGCCAGCCAGGCTTCGAGCGACGGCACGTCGGCGTGCGCGGCGACCACCTGCGCGCCCCAGGCCTGCAGGCGCTCGATCATGGCGGCGCGCACGCTGGCGTCGTCCTCCACCAGCAGCACGCGCCGGCCCTGCAGCGGCACCGCCTCGCCCGGCGCGTCGCCGGCCGCGCCGTCGGCAGGCACTGCCTGCGGCGCCTCGGCCGGCTGCAGTTCGACCCGGAACTTCGAGCCGCGACCGAGCGCCGATTCGAGCCCGATGCGGTGACCCAGCATCGCCGCCGAACGCTGCACGATCGCGAGGCCCAGGCCCATGCCCTTGGTGCCGTCGCGCGCAGGGTTGTCGACCTGCACGAACTCCTGAAAGATCGCCTGCTGGTGCTCGGGCGCGATGCCGATGCCGCTGTCGCGCACTTCGATCACCACGCGGCCGCCCCGGCGCCGTGCGGCCACCAGCACGCCGCCGCGCTCGGTGTAGCGCACCGCGTTGGCCACCAGGTTGCGCAGGATGCGCTCGAGCATCACCGCATCGCTCCACACCACCGCGTCGGTGGCCCGGAAACGCAGGCGCAGGCCCTTGAGCGAAGCGGCGGCATGCTCATGGGCGTCGATGGCATCGAACACCGCCGCCAGTCGCACCGGCCCCGGGTTGGGCTTCACCGCGCCAGCCTCGAAACGCGACAGGTCCAGCAGCCCGGTGAGCAGACCCTCCATCGAGCCGACCGCCTCATCGACGCGGCTCATCAGCTGGCGCGTCTGCGGCGAGTCGCTGCGGTCCTTGGCCAGGCCGACGAGCAGGCCGATGGTGACCAGCGGCTGGCGAAGGTCGTGGCTGGCCGACGCCAGGAAGCGCGTCTTCGCCGCGTTGGCGAGCTCGAGCTCGCGGGTGCGCGCGGCCACGCGGGCTTCCAGCTCGGTGTTGAGCGCCTCCACCTCCGACAGCGCATGCACCATGCGCCGCACGAGGGCCAGCGAGATGATGCCCAGCGTCACCGGCATCACGTAGGGCATCCAGAAGGTCTCGGTCATCGGCAGCCAGTAGGCCGTCTGGAACATGTAGTCGTGCACGCCCGCGCCCACCATCGCCCCCATGCCGAGCGCGGGGCCGACCGCTCCCCACGGCCGCCTGGCCCGCGCGCCCGCCAGGCACAGCCACAACCCGGGCAGGCACGAACCGATGAGCACGGGGTAGGCGTAGCCGCGCAGCTCCTGCAGGCGGTCCAGGCCGGTGGCCACGAGGCCCAGCGCCGGCAGCACGATGGCCAGGCCGAGCAGCCAGCGCCGGTAGCGCGGCCAGCGCTGGCCGGCAAAGGCCTGCGCGAACACGCCGAACAGGGCGACGATCCACACGTTGATCGCGAAGAAGAACCAGTCGGCCCACAACGCCGTGCCGGTGACCGAGGTGTCGAGGAAATAGCTGTAGTTGCGCACCGAGCCCACGAGGGCGATGACGCCGAAGCTCCCCAGCGCCACCTCGCTCGGGCGGCGCCGCCAGATCAGCACGAGCAGCAGCGCCAGCCCGCCGCAGGCCATGTTGAGTGCCTGCGGCAGCTCCACCGACACCAGCAGGTGCCTGAGGAACCTGGCGCGCAGGTCCACCATGGAACCCACGTCGACGCCCGACAGGCCGGCACGCTGTGCGTGCACCACCTCGATCACGACGGTGTTGCGGCCCGCCTGCAGCAGGGCCGGCGGCAGCTCCAGCAGCGCAGGGCGGGGGAAACCGGGGTTGCCGAAGGCGTCGTCCATCGCCTGGTTCGCCAGGGGCCGCCCATTGATCCAGAGGCGATGCCGCGTGCTCAGCCGCGTGAACATCAGCGCCATCGACTCGGCCGGCACGCCGGCGAGGTCGAAGCCGACGCGGTAGCGGCCGACGGCCCGGCCGTCGCGCACGCCGCGCAAGGCCCAGGTGTCGGGCAGCGACACGCGCTCGGGCTCACCGGCGGGCAGCAGTTCGAACTCGGCCTCGTTCAACGTCTGCACGGGCGGCGGCGGCTCGTCGGCGCGGGCCCCCGAGGCCCACAGGCCGAGCAGCAACGTGATGAACAGCGGGAGGCGGCGGCACAGC
>CAMLNA010000195.1 GCA_946481025.1 uncultured Rivibacter sp. | reverse complement strand
GGCGTGGGCATCGGCTTCTGGGTGTGGGACGAGTGGAACAACCTCAACGTCGCCCACATCATCATCGCCATCTTCGTGATCGGCATCGTCGGCCTGCTGCTCGAGCAGTTGCTGGTGGCCATCGCCCGGCGTTTCTCGTTCGAAGACTGACGAAGGACCGCGCATCATGAAAAACTTCATCGACGTCCAGCGCACCGAGATGGTGTTCACCACCAAGAAGGGGCGGTTCCATGCACTGCGGGACATCAACCTGCAAGTCGCACGCGGCGAGTTCGTCACGCTGATCGGCCATTCGGGTTGCGGCAAGTCCACGCTGCTGAACCTCATTGCCGGGCTGCTGATGCCCAGCGAGGGCGGGCTGCTGTGCGACAACAAGGAGATCGCGGCCCCCGGGCCCGAGCGCGCGGTGGTGTTCCAGAACCACTCGCTGCTGCCCTGGCTCACCTGCTTCGAGAACGTCTACCTCGCGGTGGAGCGCGTGTTCGGCCATGTGGAGCCCAAGGCGCGGCTGAAGGAACGCACCCAGGCGGCACTGGAGCTGGTGAACATGGCACATGCGGCCGGCAAGCGCCCGCACGAAGTCTCGGGCGGCATGAAGCAGCGGGTGGGCATCGCCCGCGCCCTGGCCATGGAACCCAAGGTGCTGCTGATGGACGAGCCTTTCGGCGCCCTCGACGCGCTGACCCGTGCGCACCTGCAGGACGAGCTGCTCAAGATCGTCGCGCGCACCCGGAGCACGGTGGTGATGGTGACGCACGACGTGGACGAAGCGGTGCTGCTGTCCGACCGCATCGTGATGATGACCAACGGCCCGGCCGCCACCATCGGCGAGATCCTCGACGTGAACCTGCCGCGCCCGCGCAACCGGGTGGAGCTGGCCGAGGACCCGCAGTACGTGCACTGCCGCAAGGAGGTGCTGGACTTCCTCTACACGCGGCACGGCCACGTCGAGAAGGAAGCGGCCTGAGCGGCCCCGCGCCTCGAAGTGGCATGAGCCTTGCAACGGAGCAAGGCGTGACTGTTGTCAGTCACCTATCTCCTCAGTAGGGCCCAGCCCTTTGTCCAGCCTCCCGGCCGCAAGACCGGGAGGTTTTCTTTTGCACCTCTTCAGTGCGGTCGGCGGCCGGCCCACCACCAGATGGCCACGCCCAGCAGCACCATCGGCACGCACAGCCACTGGCCCATGCTCATGTTCAGCGCCAGCAGCCCCAGGAAGCTGTCGGGCTCGCGGAAGTATTCGGCGATGAAGCGGAAGGTGCCGTAACCCACCAGGAAGGCGCCCGACACCTGGCCGGTCGCACGCGGCTTGCGCGCATAGAGCCACAGCAGCACGAAAAGCAGCAGTCCCTCGAGCGCGAACTGGTACAGCGGCGACGGATGGCGGGGGATGTCGGTGCCCGACTGCGGGTAGACCATCGCCCAGGGCAGCGACGGATCAGCCGCGCGGCCCCACAGCTCGCCGTTGATGAAGTTGCCGATGCGGCCGCTGGCGAGGCCGGTGGGCACGCAGGGCGCGATCAGGTCGGTGACCTCGAAGAAGCGGCGGCCCTTGAAGCGCGCATAGAGCGCCATCGCCGCAATCACGCCGAGCAGGCCGCCGTGAAAGGCCATGCCGCCCTTCCAGACGGCGAAGATCTCCAGCGGGTGGCTGGCGTAGTAGCCCGGCTTGTAGAAGAGCACGTAGCCCAGCCGGCCGCCGATGACGACCCCGAGCACGCCGAAGAACAGCAGGTCCTCGACGTCGCGGCGCGTCCACCCGGCCTGCGCGTGCTGCGGCTGCTTCACCCGCAGCGACGCGAGCCAGAGGAAAAGGCCGAAGGCCACCAGGTAGGTCAGCCCGTACCAGTGGATGGCCAGCGGGCCGAGCTTGATGGCGATGGGGTCGAACTGGGGATGGACGAGCATGGTGTGGGCAAGACGCGATGAGCGCCGAACGATACCCGAGTCTTCTCAACGTTCGGGCTGGGCGCGAATGAAGTCGATGAAGCGCCGCAATGCCGGCGGTGCCGGCTCGCGCCAGACCAGGCTGGTTTCGCAGCGCGGCGCGCCCCCCGCCAGCGACGCTGGCAGCGGCCGGTAGGTGACGCCGGTGCGCTGCAGCTCGGTCACCACCTCGGGCACCCACGCCAGGCCCAGCCCCGCCGAGACGAGATTGACGATGGTCTGCATCTGGATGGCCTCCTGTGCGATGACCGGCGCGGCGCCGTGGCGGTGGTAGAAGGCCAGCACCGCGTCATACAGCGACGCGGCGATGCCGCGCGGAAAGATCACCAGCGGCTCGGCCAGCAGGGCCTTCAGCGACAGGCGCGGCGCCGCGGCGAGCGGATGCGTCTCGGGCAGCGCCAGCACCAGCGGCTCACGCCGCACGACCAGCCGCTCGTAGCCGGCCGGCGCCATGCCCGGTGCATGCAGCACGAAGCCGGCGTCGATCTCGCCGGCCTCGAAGGCGGCCAGCTGCACGTCGGTGGTGGCCTCGCGCAGCGCCACGTTGACGCGCGGCTCGGCCTCGCGGAAGGCGCGCAGCCAGCGCGGCAGCGGGTCGAACCCGACGGTCGAGACGAACGCCAGGCGCAGCTGCCCCACTTCGCCTTCCCCGGCCGCTCGCGCCAGCGCCGGCAGTGCTTCAGCCTGGGCAAGCAACGCCTTCACGGGCGCCAGCAGCGCCGCGCCTGCGGGCGTCAGCGCGACGGCGCGGCGGGTGCGCTCGAACAGCATCACGCCCAGCCTGCGCTCGAGCTGCTGGATGGCCTGCGTGAGCGGCGGCTGCGTCATGTGCAGCCGCTGTGCCGCGCGGCCGAAGTGCAGCGTCTCGGCCAGCACGAGAAACTGGCGCCATGCGCGCAGGTCGATCGCCTCATTCATTCGCCAAGCGTATCAAAAGCCCACCAAAGATATATTGGACTCGCACCTGCGGGTTGCCGATACTTTGCCCGTTGACCGGTCACCAGAAAGAGGAACCCCGATGAGCTTCAACCGCCGCTCCAGGAACATCACCGAGGGCGTGGCCCGCGCGCCCAACCGCTCCATGTACTACGGCATGGGCTACAAGGACGAAGACTTCGGCAAGCCGATGATCGGCGTGGCCAACGGCCACTCCACCATCACGCCGTGCAACTCGGGCCTGCAGCGCCTGGCCGACGCGGCGGTCGAAGGACTCAAGGCCGCCGGCGCCAACCCGCAGATCTTCGGCACGCCCACCATCAGCGACGGCATGGCCATGGGCACCGAGGGCATGAAGTACTCGCTGGTGTCGCGCGAGGTCATTGCCGACTGCGTCGAAACCTGCGTGGGCGGCCAGTGGATGGACGGCGTGATCGTCATCGGCGGCTGCGACAAGAACATGCCCGGCGGCATGATGGGCATGCTGCGCGCCAACGTGCCGGCGATCTACATCTACGGCGGCACCATCAAGCCCGGCCACTACAAGGGCCAGGACCTCAACATCGTCAGCGTCTTCGAGGCCGTCGGCCAGTTCAGCGCCGGCAAGATGAGCGAGGAAGACTTCTGCCAGATCGAGAAGCGCGCCATTCCCGGCAGCGGCTCCTGCGGCGGCATGTACACGGCCAACACGATGAGCTCGGCCTTCGAGGCGCTGGGCATGTCGCTGCCCTACTCGTCGAGCATGTCCAACGTCGAGGACGAGGTCGTCGAGAACACCAAGCGCGCCGCCGACTACCTGGTCCAGGCGGTGAAGGCCAACCTCAAGCCGCGCGACATCGTCACGAAAAAGGCGATCGAGAACGCGGTGGCGGTGATCATGGCCACCGGCGGCTCGACCAACGCGGTGCTGCACTTCCTGGCCATCGCGCATGCCGCCGAGGTGGACTGGACCATCGACGACTTCGAGCGCATGCGCAAGAAGATCCCGGTGCTGTGCGACCTCAAGCCCAGCGGCCGCTTCCTCGCGGTGGACCTGCACAAGGCCGGCGGCATCCCGGCGGTCATGAAGCAGCTGCTCAAGGCCGGCCTGCTGCACGGCGACTGCATCACCATCACCGGCAAGACCGTCGCCGAGAACCTGGCCGACGTGCCGGACCTGTCGCCGGAGCAGGAGGTGATCCGCGCCGTGTCGGACCCGATCTACGCCGAAGGCCACCTCGCGATCCTCAAGGGCAACCTGTCGCCCGAGGGCTGCGTCGCCAAGATCACCGGCCTGAAGAACCCGGTCATCACCGGCCCAGCGCGCGTGTTCGACGACGAGCAGGCGGCGCTGGCCGCGATCATGGCCGGCCAGATCAAGGCCGGCGACGTGATGGTGCTGCGCTACCTCGGCCCCAAGGGCGGCCCCGGCATGCCGGAGATGCTGGCCCCCACCGGCGCGCTCATCGGCCAGGGCCTCGGCGAAAGCGTGGGCCTCATCACCGACGGCCGCTTTTCCGGCGGCACCTGGGGCATGGTGGTCGGCCACGTGGCACCCGAGGCCTACGAGGGCGGCACCATCGCGCTGGTGAAGGAAGGCGACTCCATCACCATCGACGCACACCAGCTGCTGCTGCAGCTCAACGTGGCCGACGAGGAACTCGCCCGGCGCCGCGCGGCCTGGAAGGCGCCGGCCCCCCGCTACACGCGCGGCGTGCTGGCCAAGTTCGCCAAGAACGCCTCGAGCGCCAGCTCGGGGGCCGTGCTGGACCAGTGAGAAAAGGAAAAGGTCCCGCGAGGGACCTTTTTTCCGGGAGGGCGCTTCAGCGCTTCTTGCGCTTGCGCGGCTCGATGCCGAGCGCGGCCATCTGGCTCTTGCGGCGTTCCGCTCGCTTGGCGTCCATCTTTTCCATCTGGCGCCGCTTGGTGAAACCGGTGGCATCGGCCCAGGCCCACCAGACCGCCGCCGCACCGAACGGCGCCAGCACCCACCACCACGACCACGCGCCCACCGGCCCGAAGTCGGTCATCTTCATCAGCAGCAGCAGCACACCCAGAACAACGAACCACATGCGACAGGACCCCTGGAGTTGGCGAATCCGCACGGATGTGCCGGTCAACCCGCCTCACTAGAATGCGTTGAGACTGTAAACGAACCCCCCACGATCCGAAAGGAACCCATGAAACGCCTGCTCGCCCTCCTCGTTGCAGCGATGACTGCCGGCCCCGTGTTCGCCAATGCAGACCTCGCACAGAAGAAGAACTGCATGGCCTGCCATGCGGTCGACAAGAAGCTGGTCGGCCCCTCGTACAAGGAAGTGGCCGCCAAGTACGCCGGCCAGAAGGACGCCGCGGCCAAGCTGACCCAGAAGGTCATGAAGGGTGGCGTCGGCGCATGGGGTCAGGTGCCCATGCCTGCCAACCCGCAGGTTTCGGAAGCCGAAGCCAAGCAACTGGTGCAGTGGGTGCTGGGCCAGAAGTAAGCCGAGCCACCTTCCAGATCACACAAGGCCCGCCCTCGAGCGGGCCTTGTTTCTTGGAGCGGCATGAACCTCCCGGGGGCGGGGATCAGTTGGTCTGCGCCAACTGCTCCAGGATCGCCGGGTTCTGGTAAACACATCACGTCGCTTCGCGACATGAGTGTTCCCCGTCCCCGGCGTTCCGGCGTTCCGGCGCTTCGCGCCGCGCCCCCTGCGGGGGCTGGATCAGTTGGTCTGCGCCAACTGCTCCAGGATCGCCGGGTTCTCCAGGGTCGAGGTGTCCTGGGTGATCTGCTCGCCCTTGGCGATGGAGCGAAGCAGCCGCCGCATGATCTTGCCGCTGCGCGTCTTGGGCAGGTTGTCGCCGAAGCGGATGTCCTTCGGCTTGGCGATCGGGCCGATCTCCTTGGCCACCCAGTTTCGCAACTCCGTGGCGATCTTCTTCGCTTCTTCGCCAGTGGGGCGCGGGCGCTTCAGCACCACGAAAGCGCAGATCGCCTCGCCGGTGGTCTCGTCCGGCCGGCCCACCACGGCGGCCTCGGCCACCAGCTCGGTGCAGCTCACCAGGGCCGACTCGATCTCCATCGTGCCCATGCGGTGGCCGCTCACGTTGAGCACGTCGTCGATGCGGCCGGTGATGGTGAAGTAGCCGCGCTCCGCGTCGCGGCTGGCGCCGTCGCCGGCGAGGTAGTAGCCCTTGAGTTCGGGCGGGTAGTAGCTCTTCTTGAAGCGCTCGGGGTCGCCCCAGATCGTGCGGATCATGCTGGGCCACGGCTTCTTGACGACGAGGATGCCGCCCTGCCCGTTCGGCACGTCGTGGCCGGTTTCGTCGACGATGGCCGCGGTGATGCCCGGGAAGGGCAGCGTGCACGAGCCCGGCACCAGCGGCGTGGCGCCCGGCAGCGGCGTGATCATGTGGCCGCCGGTCT
>CAMLNA010000194.1 GCA_946481025.1 uncultured Rivibacter sp. | reverse complement strand
TCAGCACGTTCGAGAACGACAGGCCGACGATCGCATCGACCTTGTCCTTGTCGATGAGCTTGCGCACGATCTGCTGGCCGACCTCGGGCTTGAGCTGGTCGTCTTCCTTGAGCACGTTGGCGGGCGTGCCGCCGAGCTTGCCGCCCAGCTGGTCCACCGCGAGCAGGAAGCCGTCGAGCTGGTCCTGCCCGACCAGCGCCTGCGGTCCGGACAGCGGGGCCATGAAGCCGATGGTGGCGGCCGGTGCGGCGGCGGTCGCGCCGGACAGCGCGCAGGCGAGCGCAACCGCCTGGAGTTGGCGTGATGTCATGTCTGTCTCCTTCAGTCGAGTCGTATGTAGACGCGCCGCCCCTCGATGCGGACCGGGTAGCTGCGCAGCGCATCGGTGACCGGCTCGCACAGCGGCCGGCCGTCGCGCACGTCGAACTTGCCCTGGTGCAGCGGGCATTCGATCTCGTGCCCGTCGAGGAAGCCGTCGCAAAGCCGGGCCTGGCCGTGGGTGCAGACGTTGTCGGTCGCGTACACCTCGCCGGACGCGGTGTAGACGGCGATGTCGCGCCCCTCGACCAGCACGCCGATCACGTCGTCGTCGGGCAGGTCGTCGGCCGACAGGGCGTCGACCCAGTTCGTGTCGCTCATGGTCGGCCTCAGATGGGATAGATGATCGAGTTGGGGATCATTTCGCTGTCGTAGATGCACTCGCGCGACGCGAACTTCAGGCCTTGCGGCGTGCGCACCACGGTGTCGATGTAGCGGCCCACGTTGAACACCGTGGACGCATCCGACAGCTTGGTGCGCAGCACCGCGTAGTTCGCCTCGCACTTCAGGCGCCCGGGCTCGACGCTGCGCACCACCGGCGTGCCCACCACGTGCCGCTGGTAGTACGGGTCGTGGAACAGCGTCTCCTTGATGCCGTAGACCCGGTCCTTCAGCATCCCCTTGCTGGTGAACGACAGCGTGGCCAGCGGGAAGCCGCGTTCGTGGTTCTCGCGCGGCTGCAGCCGGTACACGCATTCGTCCGTGAAGAACTCGGGCCACAGGTCCCACTGGCCGGAATCGACGGCGCTCGCATAGTCGGCATAGAGCTGGGTCAGCGCGAGCCAGTCTTCGAAGTTGAGGTTCGTTGCCATCGCCCCTGCCTCCATCACGCTTCCATCACGTCGCGCCAGTAGCGGTACATGCCGCGTATCAGCGTCTCGGTGACCATGTGCTCGGTGTCCTCGACCTCGCGGCCGCCCAGCTCGGCCAGCGTGCGGTGGAACGGCTTGCTCTCGAAGGCCTGCTGCGAGAACTCGATCACCTCGCCGTCGTCGGCCGACACGAAGCCGGCCGGTCCGAACAGGTTGGCCTGGCGCAGGCGCCGCTGCGTCATGGCCTCGTCGTCGTCCTCGAACCCGAAATGCGTCCACACGAAGTCGAAGCTGCCATGTCCGTTGGGCTGGATGTGGCGCGTGCTCACGCTGTTGACCTGCTGCTGCAGGATCACGCTCGGGAAGATGGTGGTCATCACCGCGGTGGGGCCGCCCCACCAGGGCTCCGGCACGATGTCGAGGAAGCTGGGGTCGTTGAGCTGCATGCTTTCCTTGAAGCTCGACACCTGGGTCACTTGTTCGGACTTGCCGGCGCTGCCGCGCGTGGAAATCATCGCGGCGTGGCGGTGGCGATCGTCCATGCGCAGCTGCGACTTGTTGTCGGCGCGCCAGAGGCCGAAGGTGACGAACCAGGTGTGCAGCAGGCCCGGGTGGTACGGGTCCTTGATGTTCTCCTGCATCAGCTTCCAGTTGCCCGGGATGCGCTGGCGGTTGTAGCCCAGGATCTTCAGCCGGCGGCCGTTGAAGAGGCGATCGAAGTAGCCCAGGATCGCGGGGCCCAGGTACGCCTCGAGGGGCTCCACGTCCGGGTCGAACGAGGCGAACACCACGCCGCCGCGCACGGCGACCTCGAGCCTGGTGAGGCCGTGGTCCTGCGTCTTGAAATCGGCCGGCATGCCGCCGTGCACCTGTCCGTCCTGCTTCACGCCGCGCCGGAACGGCACACCCTGCAGGTCGCCCTTGAGCGTGTAGCTCCACTGGTGGTAAGGGCAGACGAACTCCTTGCGGTTGCCGTGCCGCTCGCGGCAGAAGCGCATGCCCCGGTGCGCACACACGTTCTCGACCACGTGGATGGCGCCGTCCGCGTCGCGCACCAGGATCACCGAGCGTTCGCCGATCACCGTGCGTTTGAAGTCACCGGGGTTCGGCACCTCGGCCTCCAGCCCGACGTAGCACCAGTGGCCCTTGTAGAAGAAGCGTTCGAGCTCGCGCCGGTACAGCTCGTCGCTGGTGTAGGCGAGGAAGGGAATGCGGTGCGTGCCGTCGCCTTCCCAGTGCGGCACGATCGGAAAGACGGTGGACGTGGGGTTCATGCGGGTCTCCTCTGTGTTGCCCGGCCCGGGTCAGCCATCGACACGAACCTCGATCGCGCCCAGCCCGGCAATCGCGCCTTGCATCAGGTCGCCGGCCACCACCGCGTTCACCCCCTCGGGCGTGCCGGTCATGATGAGGTCGCCGGGCTCCAGGGCCTCGTACTCCGACAGCACCGCGATGCATTCGGCCACCGACCAGATCAGCTTGGCGATGTCGGACGACTGGCGCGGCTGGCCATTGACCTGCAGAGAGATCGTGGCCGACGCCGGGTGGCCGACATCGGCCGCACGGTGCAGGGAGCCGATGGGCGCCGAGCCGGTGAACGACTTGCCGAACTCCCACGGCCGGCCCTTGTCGCGCGCCTCCAGTTGCAGGTCGCGCCGGGTCATGTCCAGTCCGACCGCATAGCCGTAGACGTGCCCCAATGCATCCGCCGCGGCGATGTTGCGCCCCCCCGTGTGCAAGGCCACGACCAGCTCGACCTCGTGGTGGAAGTTCTTCGTGTGGGACGGATATGGCACGCTCGCCGGCCGCGCCGCATCCACCACCGCCGACGCCGGCTTCATGAAGAAGAACGGCGGCTCGCGGTCCGGGTCCTTGCCCATCTCGCGGGCATGCGCGGCGTAGTTGCGGCCCACGCAGAAGACGCGGTTGACGGGAAAGCGCTCGTCGCGGCCGGCGACGGAAAGCGTGTGGAGCGCAGGAGCCTCGATGGCGAGTTTCATGGTGGGTCGTCCTTCTTCGGGAATGGATGTCACTGGCGCTGCTCACGCCACAGGCCGAGCGCCTGCTGCACCGGGCGGTCAGAAAAGCTGAACAGCAGGGTGTCGCGGTCGGCATGCAGCTGCAGGGCCTGCCACGACGGGACGACGAACACGTCGTTCTCCTCGAAGCGCCAGCCGTGTTCAGCGACCTGCACCTCGCCGCCGCCCTGCAGGCACACGTGCACCGTGCTGTCGGTGGAGCGAAGCGGCCGCGCCTCGAAGCCCGCGGGCAGCCATTGGGCGAAAGCGCCGATGGTCGGCATGGGCGATGCGCCCGTCGCGGGGTTCACGTAGCGCAGCTTGAACCCGTGGTGCGGGTCCGGCGTGCCGCCGGCAAGGGCCTGCAGCGAGGCGCGCGTGCGTTCGAACGGATAGACGAACACACGGGTCGGATCAGCCGGTCGCGGCGCGTAGTCGACGGGCACCATGTTCGCGCCATAACGCGCCAGCGCGTCGCCCTCGGGCCGCAGCGGTTGCTGCGCGGACTGCTCGCCCTTCTCGGAGAAGCCCGCGTCGAGGAAACGAACGGTCGGGATGTCCAGGCCGTCGAGCCAGACCACCGGCTCCCGGCCCGGGTTGCCATGGTCATGCCAGGTCCACGCCGGCGTGATGATGAAGTCGCCGCGGCGCATGGTCGTGCGCTCGCCATCCACCGCGGTGTAGGCGCCCTCGCCGTCCAGCACCAGCCGCAAGGCGGACTGCGTGTGCCGGTGCGCAGGCGCCACCTCGCCGGGCAGGATGAGCTGCAGCCCCGCATACAGGCTCTGCGTGATGCACGACTGCCCGCGCAGCGCCGGGTTCTCCAGGATGAGCACGCGGCGCTCCGCCTCTTCGGCGGTGATGAGACGCCCCGCCTCGAGCACCTGCTCGCGCAGCTCGGCATAGCGCCACAGGTGGGCCTGCACCGGCGAGCGCGGCTCGCGCGGCACCAGCGCGTGCAGCACTTCCCACAGCGGCGTCAGGTGCTTCGCGCCGATGCGCTCGTAGTAGGCGGCACGGTCTTGAGCGGCTTGCAAGGAAGGCTCCTTCAAGGTTGGGTATAGAAGGCGTCGGCGTAGATGCCGGCGGGGTCGATGCCCTTCGCACGCGCGAGCACCGTGGCGGCTTCCACCATGGGCGGCGAGCCGCACAGGTAGGCGCGCCAGCCTTCGAGGTGACCGAGGTCCTGCGCGATGGCTTCCGTGACGAGGCCGCCACGCTGCCCGCGCGCATCCGCGCCCGAGGTGAGCACCACGTGCAGCTTCACCGCCGGGTGGCTGCGCTCGATCTCGAGGAGCCAGTCGAGGCCGTACACGTCGCGCGGCGAACGCGCGCCGACATACAGGTGTATGGGGTTGCGCATGCCCCCGGCCACGGCGCCGCGAAGGATCGACAGGATGGGGGCGAGCCCGGTGCCGCCGGCCACGCACAGCATCGGCCCCTCGTGCTTGCGGCGCAGGTAGGCGGTGCCCAGCGGCCCGCTGACCCGCACCGGGTCGCCCGGCTTCAGCGCGTTGGCGATGTAGCCCGAGACCCGCCCGCCCGGAACGATGCGCACGTGGAACTCCAGGGTGCCATCCCCCGGCAGTCCGGCCATCGAATACGGCCGCACGTGCTCGGGCGTGAACTGCAGCTGCGCATACTGGCCCGGGGAGAACTCGATCGGCTTCGCCGGCCTGAGCACCACGCGCCTGATGTCGTGCGTGAGCGTCTCGACCGCCTGCACCGTGGCCTTCACGATGCGGGCGGGGTGCACCACCACTTCGTCGGGCTCCGGGATCTCGATCGTGCAAGGCTGGGTGAGGAAGGTCTGGCAGGCCAGCACGTAGGCGTCGCGGCCGTCGAGCGGGTTCTGCTGCGGCCGGCCCGAGTCCAGCACTTCGCCGTCGGTCACGCGGCAGCGGCAGGTGCCGCAGCGCCCGGCCATGCAGCTGTACGACATGGGCACCTGGGCGCCGCGCAGCGCCTCGAGCAGGTTGGCCCCCGGCTCCACCTCGATGACCTTGCGCAGCGGTTGGATCAGCACTTCCATGCGGCGCATGATCGGCGCCGCCGCGTGATCAGCCAATGGGATTGCGGATATAGGCCGTATCACTCGCAGTGATACCCAGTGATACCCTCACCCCACGAGGAGCGCCCATGGAACTGCACGAAATCGATCTCAACCTGCTGGTGGTCTTCAACCAGCTGCTCGTCGAGCGGCGTGTCTCGAAGGTGGCCGACAACCTGGGCATCTCGCAGCCGGCGGTGAGCAACTCGCTGGCCAAGCTGCGCAAGCTGTTCGATGACGAGCTCTTCCTGCGCACGCCCAAGGGCATGGAACCGACGCCCTATGCGGACCAGCTCGCCGAATCGGTGAGCTATGCGCTGGCCATGATCCACAGCGGCGTCAACCAGCGCACCAGCTTCGATCCGGCCAGCGCGAAGCGCTCCTTCACCATCGGCATGACCGACATCGGCGAGATCTATTTCCTGCCGGCACTCATCGAGCGCCTGCACCAGGAGGCGCCCGGGGTCTCGCTCAGCACCGTGCGCAACACCGCAGTCAACCTGCGCGACGAGCTGGAGTCGGGCAAGGTGGACCTGGCGATCGGCCTGCTGCCGCAGCTGAAGGCCGGCTTCTTCCAGCGGCGGCTGTTCACCCAGAGCTACGTGTGCCTGATGCGCGAAGGCCACCGGCTCGCCCGGCGCAAGATGTCGCTGGCCGAGTATTCGGCGGCCGAACACCTGGTGGTGGTGTCGGCCGGCACCGGGCACGGCAAGCTCGACGAGCTGCTGCAGCGCAGCGGCATCGAACGCACCGTGCGGCTCACCGTGCCGCACTACGTGAGCGTGGGCCACATCCTGCGAAGCTCGGACTTGGTGACCACCGTGCCCGAACGCCTGGCCGACCGGCTGATCGAGCCCTTCGGGTTGGTGAAGGTGCCGCACCCGGCCCGGCTGCCCGACGTGGCGATCAACGTCTTCTGGCACGCCAAGTACCACCGCTCGCCGGCCAACCGCTGGCTGCGCGGCATCGTGTTCGAGCTGTTCGCCGACGAGACGACGCAGCGCATCTCGAGGTCCGGGAAACCGCAGGCCAACTGACCCTTGCCTGCCGCGCCGCAAGGCACGCGCATTGCCGAC
>CAMLNA010000193.1 GCA_946481025.1 uncultured Rivibacter sp. | reverse complement strand
TGCACGAGGTTGGGGCCGTTGCCGGGCGCGCGGCCGGTGAGCATCGGCAGCGCCTGGTTCTGCCGCCGCAGCACGCTCACGCCGGCGAGCAAGCCGAGGTGCGCGAGCACCACGAACAGGAAGGCATTGCCGAAGAACTCGTGGACCTCCTCGAGCCAGTCGCCACCGAGCACGTCGCCCCAGTCGTGGTAGGTGCCGTAGCCGCTCAGCACGAGCGGTGCCACCAGCGCGAGCATGGTCGCGATCGCGAGCGCCGTGCACAGGTTCTGCCCCTGCCGCCAGTTCACCGATGCAAGCGACCGCGCCGCCCGCACCGAGCGCAGCCAGGCGGGTGTGCCACCGAGCCGGCGCCACAGCAATGCGAGCCTCGCTTGGCGCGGCCCGAAGAGGCCGTACAGCACCCGAAACCCCAGCAGCCCCGCGAACGCATAGCCCAGGGTCACGTGCAGCAGCCGCCAGTGCTCGCTGTCGGCGCTCACGTAGGCGCCGAGAAACGTCGACGCGAACAGCCAATGGAACATGCGGGTCGGGGCATCGATCACGAGTCGGCCGGCCGCGGGCGCGTGGGCCTGGGGGGTGGCGCCGGTGCCGGCAGAGGGTGAGACGTTCATCTTGATCTCCTTCGTGGGTCAGTCGGCCCAGGCGCGGCGCTGGCGCGCGCTCAGCCCCGCGGGCATGCGCAGGTCGTCGTCATCGAAACGCCCCTGCTCGGCGCCGGTGTGGCAGGCCGCGCAGTTGGCGGCGCTCTTCACGGCCGGCAGTTGCCACACTGCGGGTTCGACCTTGCGGTGCTTGCGCTCGAACCAGGCAGAACGGGTGATCCGGTCCTGCGGCGGCTCCTCGGCGACGCGCTTGTGCGTGCCGGCATGCGACTGCAGCCACGTGCCGAGTTGCTGCACCGTGGCGGCGTCGAGCGACGCGTCGGTGCCGTAGTGGTGTTCGAGGCCGGCCATGATGCGTTGCCACGATCGCGCCGGCAGCATGCCCGGCGGATAGGCCACGTGGCACGACGCGCATTCCTGCGTGTAGGCGCGCGGCACGGTGAGCGGCATCGCCCGGCCTTCGCCGGCGATGGCGCCGGCCATGCAGGCGAGGCCGAGGCCTGCGGCCCCCAGGGTGCGAAGCAGACGAGTGTTCATCGAGGCATGCTCCAGAGTCGGTGGGTCACTTGAGGCTGGCCAGGTAGGCCAGCACGTCGGCCTTTTCCGCGGCACTGCACTCGCGTGCCAGCACGTCCTTGCAGTTGCGCCGGAACCATTTGTCCACGCGCGCCGTATCGGTGAAGGCCTTCGCGTTGAACGCCGGTGCCAGCGGGTCGATCGTCTTGCCCGTGCTCGCATGCTTGCCCGCGCCCGTGGGCGGGGTGCCGTGGCAGGAAGCACACGACCACTCGCCGCCGTGCCGGTTGTTGAAGAACGCGCTGCCGCGGGCGGCATCGCCCGGCGCTGCCGCCTGCGCGCTCCAACGAGCGAGCTGTTGCGAGATCGTCGTGTCGGCGGCGTGCACGGGCAGGCACAGGGCCGCAGCCATCAGCAGGGCGGGGGTGAACGGGCGGGCTTTCACGGCAGGGCTCCGGGGGACAGGGTCAGCGCAGTGTGCAAAGCCCTGCTTGAACGGCCGCTGAAGCGCGCGTTCATCGGGCGTTCAGCGTCGGGCCGCAAGAATCGACGCGTGAACCCTGCCCGCGCTTTGCCATTGCTTGCCGCCGTGCTGATGCTGGCGCTGCCCGGTCCGTCGGCACGTGCCGGCAACGACCACGATCGGGCGCGCGCGGCCGTGCAGGCCGGCGAGGTGCTGCCGTTGAAGGCGGTGCTGGCGCGGCTGGAGCGCGATCACCCGGGCCAGGTGCTGGAAGTGGAGCTCGAACAGGAAGAGGGCCGCTGGGTCTACGAGATCAAGCTGCTCCAGCCCGACGGCCGGCTCGTCAAGCTCGAGCTCGACGCCGCCACCGCGCAGACCTTGCGGCGCATTGAGCGTTCGCAAAGGGCAAGCGACCGCCGCTGATAGGCTCGGCGCTCGTGCGCATCCTCCTGGTTGAAGACCACCCCACCTTGCGTGCTCAGCTGCGGGCGGGCCTGCAGGAGGCCGGCTACGCGGTCGACGAGGCCGACAACGGACAGGACGCGCACTTTCAAGGCGACACCGGAAGCTATGACGCGGTCGTCCTCGACCTCGGCCTGCCGCAGCTCGACGGGCTGACCGTGCTCAGGCGCTGGCGAGACGCGGGGCGGGCCATGCCGGTGCTGGTGCTCACCGCACGCGACAACTGGAGCGAGAAGGTCGCCGGCATCGACGCCGGCGCCGACGACTACCTCACCAAGCCCTTCCACATGGAAGAGCTGCTCGCCCGCTTGCGCGGCCTGATCCGCCGTGCGGCCGGCCAGGCGTCGCCGATCCTCCGATGCGGGGCGCTCGCGCTCGACACGCGCAGCCATCGCGTCACCCTCGGTGGCCAGGCCGTGGCGCTCACCAGCCATGAGTTCAAGGTGCTCGACTACCTGATGCACCGGCCGGGCGCGGTGGTCTCGCGCACGGAACTCACCGAACACATCTACGCGCAGGATTTCGACCGCGACTCCAACACCATCGAGGTCTTCGTCGGGCGCCTGCGCAAGAAGCTGCCGCCCGGCCTGATCGAGACCGTCCGCGGCCAGGGCTACCGCCTGGCGGCCCCGTGAACACCTGGCCCGGCTCGTTGCGACTGCGCCTGCTGGGCGCCACGGTGGTCACGCTGGTGCTCGCGCTGGCCGGGGCGCACTGGTGGCTCGCGGGCTTGTTCCGCGACCACGTGCTGCAGCAGTTCGATGCGGCATTGACGCAGCAGCTCGACCAGCTCACGGCACGCCTCGAGTTCGATCCCCGGGGCGTGCCCGTCATCGCCGAGCGGGGCATGAGCGACCCCCGCTGGGAAAAGCCGTACTCCGGCCTCTACTGGCAGATCGAGCGGCTGCCCGGCGAGCCGCAGCAGCGGCCCGAGGTCTTGCGCTCCCGCTCGCTGTGGGACGCCGAATTGCAGCTCCCCACGGATGCACTCGCCGACGGCGTGGTGCATCGGCACGACGTGGCCGGCCCGCGCGGCGAGCCGCTGCGCGTCGTGGAGCGTTCGCTGCAGGCGCACGAGCCCGCGGGCTCCCGTTGGCGGTTGATCGTGGCCGGTGACCTGCACGATGTGGCAGCGGCCATCGAACGCTTCAACGGCGTGCTCGGCGCGTCGCTCGCCGGCCTCGGCGTGCTGCTGGTGCTGGCAGCGCTGGCCCAGGTGGCCGTGGGCCTGGCCCCGTTGAAGACCATGCAGCACGGGCTGCAACGCGTGCGGCAGGGGCGGGAGCAGCGCCTGGAGGGGCGGTTCCCGGCCGAAGTGCAACCGCTCATCGACGAGTTCAACGGCGTGCTCGACCGCAACGCGCAGGTCGTGACGCGCGCCCGCGCGCAAACCGGCAACCTCGCGCATGCGTTGAAGACGCCGCTGGCCATCCTCGGGCAGGCGGCGCGGCAGGCCGGGCCTTCGGAGTTTTCGGCACTGGTGGGTGAGCAGGTGCAGCTGGCGCAGCGCCACCTGCAGTGGCATCTCGCGCGCGCCCGCGCTGCGGCCACGCAGCACGTGCCGGGGCAGCGCACCCCGCTGGCGCCGGTCGTGCACAGCCTGCTGCGCACCGTGGAAAGGCTGCACGCCGAGCGCCACCTGGACCTCGGCGCCGACGAGGTGCCGCCCCATCTCGCGTTTGCCGGCGAGGAGCAGGACCTGCAGGAGATGCTCGGCAACCTGCTCGACAATGCCTGCCGCAGTGCACGCAGCGCCGTCACCGTGAAGGCCCGCCGCGAGGGCTCGCGGTTGCACATCACCGTGGAAGACGACGGCCCCGGCATCGCGCCTGCGTTCCGTGCCGCCGTGCTCCAGCGTGGGGTGCGCCTGGACGAAACCGGCTCGGGCACCGGCCTTGGCCTTGCGATCGTGGGGGATCTGGCGCGCCTGTATGGTGGCGACCTCACGCTGGACGCGGCAGACGCCGGAGGCCTGAGCGCCGGGCTGTCGCTGCCCGCCGCCGATTCAGATGCAAACGACTTGACAAGGTAGACGCCCGTGCGAAGCGCAACCCCCGCCCTGCTGGCAGCCCTGCTGTTCGGCGCCAGCACGCCGCTGGCCAAGCTGCTCGGCGGCGAGGTGGCGCCGCTGCTGCTCGCGGGGCTGCTGTATCTGGGCAGCGGGCTGGGCTTGTCGGCGGTGCTGCTGGTGCGCCGGCTGGCACCCGCCAGGGGTGCGGAGCCGGCGCCCGCGCTGGCCCGTGCCGACTGGCCCTGGTTGATGGCCGCCATTGCCGCGGGCGGCGTGCTGGGGCCGGCACTGCTGATGTTCGGGCTGCGCCACACCAGCGCCGCGGCAGCGTCGCTGCTGCTCAACGTGGAAGGCGTGCTGACGGCGCTGCTCGCGTGGGTCGTCTTCAAGGAAAACGCCGACCGCCGCGTGGTGGCCGGCATGCTCGCCATCGTGGCCGGTGGCGCCTTGCTCGCGTGGCAGCCGGGCGGCCTGGGCTTTTCGTACGGCGCGCTGCTCGTGATCGGCGCCTGCCTGTGCTGGGCCATCGACAACAACCTCACCCGCAAGGTGTCTGCCAACGACGCCACCCTCATCGCCTGCCTCAAGGGCCTGCTCGCCGGCGTGGTGAACACGGGGCTCGCGCTCTCCACCGGCGCGGCATTGCCGCCGACGTGGGCGGTGGCGGCGACGCTGCTGGTGGGGTTTGCGGGCTACGGCCTCAGCCTGGTGCTGTTCGTCGTGGCCCTGCGCCTGCTCGGTGCGGCCCGCACCGGCGCCTACTTTTCGGTGGCACCGTTGTTTGGCGTGCTCATTGCGCTCGTGCTGTGGCCCGAGCTGCCCGGTTGGCCCTTCTGGGCCGCGGCGCTGCTGATGGGCGTGGGCGTGTGGCTGCATCTCACCGAGCGGCACATCCACGAGCACACGCACGAAGCGCTGGAGCACAGCCACCCGCACCGGCATGACGCGCATCACCAGCACGAGCACGACTTTGCGTGGGACGGCACCGAGCCGCACGTGCACCCGCACCGCCATGCCGTCCTCACGCACAGCCACGCGCACTACCCCGACCTGCACCATCGGCACCCGCATCCGGAGTAGGCAGCTTGCCCGCGAGCGGCCCGGTTGCGGGGCCGTGCGGTGCTCGGTGTGCGAACGCTGCGACGAGCACCAAGGCCGCCAACGCGATGGCGACGATGAGCGGGCCCACGGCCTGCCAGCCGAAGGCGGCCACCGCCTCACCCGCCGCGACCGGCCCCACGAGGAGGCCGACACTGTTGCCCTGCATGGCAAAGCCCACGGTGGCACCGACCAGATGCTCGCCGGGCGCCAGGCGGCGGGCGCTGTCGAAGATCACCACGGGAATCGCGCCGCCCGCGAGCGAGAACACGACGGCCAGCGGCAGGATCGCGGCATCGGCCATCGACGGATGGAACGCTGCCACCCCGCACAGCGCCATCACGCCGAATGCGGCCAAGAGCAGCCGCGCATGCCGTGCACCGTGCGCCAGCAGGTGGCCGCACAGCAGGTTGCCCGCGGCGCTCGCAGCCACTGCGGCGGC
Source organism: uncultured Rivibacter sp. (assembly GCA_946481025.1). The sequence goes on along the minus strand of CAMLNA010000193.1, from coordinate 702 downwards.
GCTCAGCATCGAAGCGTTTTCGGGCGTGGTGCCCAGCCGCTGCGCCAGGTAGGTCGGCAGGAAGCTGAACATCGCAAAGTAGGCCGCCGAGAACGCGGCGAACAACCCACCGAGGATCCAGGGGCCCGGCGCGCTCGCGGCGGCCGCCACATCGGCCAGGATGCCCGGTGACGAGCCCGCGGCCCCCACGCCGACCCCGCGCGTGCCCCGGGCCAGCAGGCCGGCGTATGCGAGCAGCAGCGCTGCGTTGACCACCCAGAAGCCCCGCCAGCCGATCGCGCCCAGCAGCGGGGCCGCAAGCATCACCAGTGTCATGCCGACCGGCATGAACGTGGCCCACAGCGCCATGGCGCGCTTGCGCATCCCGGTGGTTGCCACTGCGGCCACGAGTGCCGGCGCCGCGACCGACACCCCGACGAACCCGATGCCTTCGAGCACGCGCGTGGCGAGCAGCGCCACCGGCGCGGCCACGCTTGCGCCGAGCGCGGCGCCTGCACCCAGGATGGCCATCGAAGCCACCGCCACCCGCCGCGCGCCGAGGCGGTCCACCGCCAACCCGATGGGCGCGCCCGCCACGGCGCCAACGACCGCAAACGCAGCCATCAGCCATGCGGCGGACGCCAGGCCGAGATGCAGGTCGCGCTGGATCTCCGGCAGCGCGATGGGCACCTTGCCAACCTGAAAGGCCGCAACGACGCCGGC
>CAMLNA010000192.1 GCA_946481025.1 uncultured Rivibacter sp. | reverse complement strand
AGCACGGTCGCGCGCGAGCTCGAGCGGCTGGGCAACGAAGTGCTGGGCATCGACCGCAACGATGAACACGTCAACCGCATCGCCGAGGAGCTGTCGCATGCGGTGATCGCCGACGCGCAGGACGAGAAGGTGCTGCGCGAGCTGGGCGTGGCCGACCACGACGGCGCGGTGGTGGCCATCGGCGAAGACCTCGAATCCAACATCCTGTGCACGCTCGCGCTCAAGAGCCTGGGCGTGCCCTGCATCTGGGTGAAGGCGGCTTCACCGGTGCACCACCGCATCCTCGAGCGGCTGGGCGCCGACCGCATCGTGAACCCGGAGCATCACGTGGGCGTGCACGTGGCGCGCACGATGATCTATCCGCACGTGCTCGACTACATCGCGCTCGGCGGCGACGACTACATCGTCGAGCTCGAGGTGCCGCAGGCGCTCGACGGCCAGACGGCCGCCACGCTCCGGCTCGCAGACGACTACCGCGTCGGCGTGCTGGCGGCGAAGCGCGAAGGCGAGGCCGCCACCACCGGCGACCTGCAGCAGCGCCCGCTGCGCCGCGGCGACCGGCTGGTGCTGCTGGGCACGCTGTCGGCGCTGCGGCGCTTCTCGCGAGAAAAGCTTTGAGGCACTGGTCGTCGATCGAGGCGCCGTTCACCGCGGCGCAGCGGCAGGTGATCCGCCTGCCGCCCACCGCGGTGCTGACGCTGCTGTTCCTCGGGCTCATCGTGGTGGCGACCGCGATGCTGCTCGCCCCTGGCGTGACGACGCGCCCGTTCACCTGGATGGAGGCGCTGTTCACCGCCGCGTCGGCGGTCACGGTGACCGGGCTCGCGGTGGTGGACGCCGGCAGCGACCTCACCCGCCCGGGCCAGTGGCTGCTGCTGGTGTTCATCCAGCTGGGCGGGCTGGGCATCATGACCTTCACCGTGATGGTGCTGGCGCTGCTGGGCCAGCGGCTGGGCATCCGCCAGCAGCTGGTGCTCAAGGAAGACCTGAACCAGACCTCGCTGGGCGACCTGATGCGCCTGGTGGTGGTGATCGCCGCCGTGGTGGGGGCGGCCGAGGCCGCCGGCACGCTGGCGCTGGCGGTGCGGTTCGTGCCGGAGTTCGGCTGGGGCGAGGGTCTGTTCCGCGCGCTGTTCCATGCCGTGTCGGCCTTCAACAACGCCGGCATCGCGCTGTGGCCCGACGGGCTGGTGCGCTATGCCACCGACGCGTGGGTGAACCTGGTGCTGATCGCGATGGTCCTGCTGGGCAGCATCGGCTTCTCGGTGATCGACGAGGTGGGCAACCGGCGCCGCTGGCGGGCGCTGTCGCTGCACACCCGGCTCACGCTGGTGGGCACGGCCGCGCTGGTGGTGTGGGCCACCGTGATGTTCGCGGTGCTCGAATGGCACAACCCGCGCACGCTGGGCCAGCATGCGGGCCTGGCCGACCGGCTGCTCGTCTCGCTGTTCCAGGCGGTGTCGTTCCGCACCGCGGGGCTCAACACGGTGGACGTGAGCGGCCTGACCGACGCGACCACCTTCATGACCATGTCGCAGATGTTCATCGGCGGCAGCAGCACCTCCACCGCGGGCGGCATCAAGGTGTCTTCGTTCATGGTGCTGGTCATCGCCACGCTGGCGTTCCTGCGCGGCTCCACGTCGCCGTCGGCCTTCGGCCGCACCGTCTCCACGGTCGACATGCTGCGGGTGCTGGCGCTGGTGTTCCTGAGCCTCGTCGTCGCGATGTTCGGCGTGTTCCTGCTGGTGGCCACGCAGGAGGGCAGCTTCCTCGACCTGATGTTCGAGGCGGTGTCGGCCACCGGCACCACCGGGCTGTCGCGCGGCACCACCACCCGGCTCGACGACTTCGGCCGCGGCGTGCTGGTGGTCATCATGTTCCTCGGCCGCATCGGGCCGCTGGCGCTGGGGCTCATGCTCGCGCGCGGCACGGCCGACGCCATCCGGTACCCCGAAGGGCGGGTCTACCTGGGCTGACGCTCAGGTTGATGTGCTGCAGCAGCGGGATGCCGAGCAGGCCGCGAGGCTCGCGCAGCCCGCCGGCAGCCGGCCGCGCCGCCGGCGCGAGCTTCTTCAGCGGGGGGCCGCCTGCGCACGCTGCGTGGTTTCGGCCACCGCGAAGGCCAGCGCCTCCAGCAGGTCCGACAGCGTCTGGGCATGGGCCTGCGGCGTGTCGGCGCTCGCGGCCAGCTCGAAGTTGCGCTCGAGCGTCAGCAACGGGCGCGGCGGCGCGGCGGCCGCACCCGGCTTGCCGCCGGCGGAGGCGGCCGGAAGGCTGCTCACCACGATGCGGGCATGGGCCTGCAGCGTGAGGCGGCTGCGCACGAAGTCGAGCGGCGCCAGGTCCACCTGCACGCTCAGCGTGGCGTTGCGCTCGGAACAGTCGTCGTCGCACAGCTGCCAGCCGGGCAGGGCCTGGCGCAGCGCCGCCTGGAACTCGCGTGCCAGCCCGACCTCGATGCGTTCGGCCCAGAAGGTGTTGGGCCATTCGGCCAGCGTGCTCGCGTCGGCGCGGTAGCGCACGCGGCGCGCCTGGATGTACTCGGGCAGGCCCAGCCGCCGCACCGCCAGCACCGCGCCCGGCTGCCGCGGCACCGGCGTGATGGCCGAGACGCTGGCGCCCTGGGCGGGGCGGGCCGCCGCCGGCACGGTGAGCAGCGTGGGGCGCGGCTCGCGGCTGGCGCAGCCGGCGAGTGCGGCTGCCAGCAGTGCGAGCACCGGCAGGGCAACGACGCGGGGCAATCGGCAGCAGAGGTTCATGGACGGTTCCCGAAGATCACGGCGTTGGGTTTTTCTTCCAGCAGCTCGGCCCAGTCGCGCAGGCTGCGTGCCGCTTGCGACAGGTCGCGCACGGCAATGTCGAGGTCGTCGCGCAGCGGTGCGCCCGGGGCGGTGAGCTCGGCCACGCGGTCCATGGCCAGGCGCGCCGATTCTGCAGCCTCCCGGGCGCCGGTGAGTGTTTTCTGCAGCTCGGGCTGCACACCGGCCACGGTGTCGCGCGTAGTCTCTGACAAACGGGTCACCGAGGCCAGCGTCACATTGGCATTTCGTTCGACCTGCTGGATGGCCGTGGCGGCGGTGGCGAGCGTCTTGCGCGCCTCGCCGGCGGTGGCGCTCACCTCCCGCGCCGTGATGTCCAGCGTGGCCTGCGCGGTGGTCAGCGTCTTCTGCAGCGCCTGCAGCGTGTGGCGCAGGTCTTCGACCGTCTGCCGCAGCGGCAGCTCGGCCACCTGGTCGATCAGCGCGCCGAACCGGTCGGGCTGCGCCGGGATCTCGGGCTCGCCGTTGCGGCCCAGGCGCTCGGCCGGCGTGTCGGGCGCGAAGTCGAGATCGATCGCGCGCTGGCCGGTCACGAAGCTCTGCGCCACGAGCCGGGCCCGCAGGCCCCGCTGCACCAGCTGGTCGATGTCGATGGGCGCCTTTTCATTGCCGCCGTTCACGTACACGGCCGACGGCTGCAGCCGCACGTGCACCGGGATGCTGGCCGCCAGCGTCTGCCGGTCCACCTCGATGCCGATGTTCATGACCTGCCCGACCTGCACGCCGCGGAAGGTGACCGGCGCACCGATGTACAGCCCGCTCACGTTGCCCTTGAAGTAGATGACCGCGCGCACCTGCTGCTGGAACAGGTCGGCCCCGCTCAGCCACAGCACGCCGGCCACGGCCAGCAGCAGGGCGCCGATGAGGAAGCTGCCGACGAGGAGGGCGTGGCGTTTCATGAGGTGACCAGGGGTTGCCGCGCGGGAGTTTCCCTCCGGAGGAAAGCCCGCACGGTGGGGTGTTGCGCATCATCGCGCAGCCGGCGCGGGCTGCCATGGGCGATGGGGCGGCGGCTGTCGGCGTCGAGGAAGATGCCGTCGTCGGCAATGGCCAGCAGGCTGGGCAGCTCGTGGCTCACCATGACCACGGCGGCGCCGGTGCGCTCGCGCAGGTCGAGGATCAGCTCGTCGAGCCGCACCGAGCTGATGGGGTCGAGCCCGGCCGAGGGCTCGTCGAGGAACAGCAGTGGCGGCTCGGCAGCGATGGCGCGCGCCAGGCCGGCGCGCTTTTTCATGCCGCCGCTCAGTTCGGAAGGCGCCTTGCCGGCATGGTCGGCCAAGCCCACCCATTCGAGCACTTCGCGGGCACGCGCCTCGCGCTGCCGGGCGTCGAGCGAGGTCTGCCGCTCCAGGGGCAGCAGCACGTTGTCGAGCACGCTCATCGACGACCACAGTGCCGCGCTCTGGAACAGCATGCCGAAGCCGGCGCGCATACGCTGGCGCCCGGCATCGTCGCTCTTCCAGTAGTCCACGCCCTCGTATTCGATGCGCCCGGCATGCGGCGGCAGCAGGCCGATCAGGTGCTTGAGCAGCGTGCTCTTGCCGCAGCCGCTGCCGCCCATCACCGCGAAGATGCAGCCCCGCTCGAGCGAAAACGACACGCCGGCCTGGATGAGCCGCGATCCGAAGCGCATTTCGAGGTCGTGGACGGCCAGCAGCGGTGTCATATGTCCAGGGCGTTGGCGCAGACCGCGAACACCGCGTCGATCACGATGATGCCGACGATGCTGGCGACCACGGTACGCGTGGTCGCCTGGCCCACGCCGGCGGCACTGCGCTGGGCGTGCAGGCCGTAGTAGCAGCCGGTGATGGCCACCAGCGCGCCGAACACGAACGACTTGAAGAACCCGAGGCCGACGTGCGCCATGCCGAGCGCTTCGAAGGTGCGGTCGAAGTAGGCTGCCGGCGCGATGTGCAGCATGCCGCCGCCTACCAGCAGGCCGCCGAGCAGGCCGGTCAGGCAGGCATAGACGAACAGCAGCGGCATCAACGCCAGCAAGGCCAGCACCCGGGGCAGCACCAGGTAGTCCACCGCGTGCAGGCCCAGCACCTCGAGCGCGTCGATTTCCTCGTTGGTCTGCATGGTTGCGAGCTCCGCGGCAAACGCCGCGCCCGTGCGCCCTGCCATGACCACCGCGGTGATCACCGCCGCCATCTCGCGGGCCACGGCGATGCCCACCAGGTCGGCCACGTAGATGCCGGCGCCGAACTTGACCAGCTGCACCGCGCCGACGAAGGCCAGGATGGCACCCACCAGCAGGTTGACCACGAACACGATGGGCAGCGAGCGGGCGCTGCAGTCGGCCGCGATGCGGACGAAGTCGCCGGGCCGGAAGGCCTTGCCGTGGCGCAGCGCGCCGGCCGCCGACAGGCCGACATGGCCGAGGAAAGCAACGGCTTGCAGCGGGAGGAGGGCAGCCAGGCGCAAGGTGCGGTGGTGGGGAACGCAGACCGCGCCGATTGAAGCACAGCGCTGCGACGGGCGCTGCGCGAGGGGCGGCAGACCGCCTCTCCTCAGCCGTGCAGGCGACTGTGCCTGGGCACGCTGGCCAGCAGGAACTCCATCTGGTCGGCCAGGATGCGCCGCCCGCGCAGGATCATGTCCTCGTGCAGGCTCGGCACGTAGGGCAGGTAGATCAGCGACATGTTGGCCTCTTCGGGCATGCGGTTGCCCTTGCGACCGTTGCAGCCCCGGCAGGCGGTGATGCAGTTCATCCAGGTGTCGCCGCCGCCTCGCGACGTGGGCCGGATGTGCTCGCGCGTGAGGTCGTCCTGGGGGAACTGGTGGCCGCAATAGGCGCACAGGTAGCGGTCGCGCGCGAACAGCTTGGGGTTCGACAGTGCGGGCACCGTGCGCCACGCGCGGCTGGGGATGGCGCCGCGCACCGCGATGATGGGATGCACCTCGATGCGCGACTGCAGCCCGGTGCGGCGCTGGGTGCCGCCGCGCAGCACCCAGAAAGGATCGCCCAGCGTCCAGGCGACTCCGTCGCAGGCGTAGATCACGGCCGCTTCTTTCGCCGAGATCCAGGCCTGCGGGCGGCCGGATACGTCGAGTTGAAGCACATCCATGACCCGCTCCTGGTTGTAGGGTCTGTTATCCACAGACCTGCGGAGCATAGAGCAACAAGGGTGCCAAGCTCAACTGGCCCTTCCAGCGGTGACCTGTGACCTGTGATGTGTGACTGGCGACCCGTGAATTCACCGGTCGCCGGGCACCGTCATTGTTCGTCGGGAGCGAGCTGGAAGACCGACACGGTGTGCGCGAGGCGTGCGGCCTGCTGCTTCAGGCTTTCGGCGGCGGCGGCCGACTGCTCCACCAGCGCGGCGTTCTGCTGCGTCACGTGGTCGAGCTGCTGCACGGCGTCGCCGATCTGACCGATGCCACCCGACTGTTCCGTGCTGGCGGCGCTGATCTGGCTGATCAGGTCGCTCACGCGCCTGACCTGCGACACGATGCTGTCCATGGTCTGGCCGGCGTCGCCCACCAGCCGCGTGCCCGCTTCGACCTTGCCGACGCTTTCGCCGATCAGGCCCTTGATCTCCTTGGCGGCCTGGGCGCTGCGCTGCGCCAGGCTGCGCACTTCGCCGGCCACCACCGCGAAGCCGCGGCCCTGTTCGCC
>CAMLNA010000191.1 GCA_946481025.1 uncultured Rivibacter sp. | reverse complement strand
GCGCGAGCCGGCCGGGACGACTCGCGCTGGCCTGCGTGGCGGCGCTGCTGGGCGCGTGCGCGGCCAACCCGCAGGCGCCGGGAAGCGCGGGCGCGGCGGGCGGCCCGGCCCAGCAGCCGATCGTGATGGTGGCGCAGCCGCACGCCGGCCTCGACCGCTCCGGCTTCGACCCGGCGGTGCGCCCGCAGGACGACCTGTTCCGCGCCGCCAACGGGCGCTGGCTCAAGGAATCGCCCATCCCGCCCGACAAGGCCGATCACGGCCTGTTCATCCAGCTGCGCGACCGCTCCGACGAACGCGTGCGCAAGATCGTCGAGGAGCTCGCCGCCGGCTCTCAGGCGCCCGGCAGCGACGCGCAGAAGATCGGCGACTACTACCGCAGCTACCTCGACGAGGCCGCCATCGAAAGCGCCGGCCTGGCGCCGCTGGCCCCCTGGCTGGCCGAGATCGACGGCCTGAAGGACAAGGCCGGGCTGGCCGCGCTGATGGGTCGCCTGCAAGGCGTGGTGCCCATGCCGCTGGCGATGTGGATCGACGCCGATGCCAAGGACCCCGGCATCTACCGGGCGGTCACCTGGCAGGACGGCCTGGGCCTGCCCAATCGCGACTACTACCAGAAGCGCGAAGAGCGGTTCGCCAAGGCGCGCGAAGCCTACCTGCGCTATCTCGAGTCGCTGCTGTCGCTGGGCGGCAGCGCCGATGCGCCGCGCCAGGCCAAGGTGGTGTTCGCCCTCGAGGAGAGGCTCGCCCGGGTGCAGTGGTCGCCGGTGGACAACCGCAACCCGGTGAAGACCTACAACCCCATGACGCCGGCCGCGCTCAAGCGGGCGGCACCCGGGTTCGACTGGGCCGGTTTCCTGAAGGCGGCCATGCTGGCCGACGTCGACAGGCTCACCGTGTCGCAGCCGAGCTATGTGCGAGGCTTCTCGGCGCTGGTGCAGTCGACGTCGCTGGCCGCGTGGAAGCAGTACCTGCGCGTGCGGCTGCTCGACGCCCGCGCCGAAGTGCTGCCCGAGGCCTTTCGCGATGCTCACTTCGCCTTCCACGGCCAGGCCATCCGCGGCCAGCAGCAGGACCGCCCGCGCTGGCAGAAGGCCACCGCGTCGCTCGACGGCGCGCTGGGCGAGGCGGTGGGCCGCATCTACGTGAGCCGGCATTTCCCGCCCGCGCACAAGGCGCGCATGCAGGAACTGGTGGCCAACCTGCTGGCCGCCTACGGCGAGTCGATCGACGGCCTCACCTGGATGAGCGACACCACCAAGCAGCGCGCGCGGCAGAAGCTCTCGAAGTACGTTGCCAAGATCGGCTACCCCGACCAGTGGCGCGACTACTCCAGGCTCGACGTGCGCCCCGGCGACGCCTTCGGCAACGTGACCCGTGCCGGCCGCTTCGAGTACGAGCGCACGGCCGCACGCGCCGGCAAGCCGGTGGACCGCGGCGAATGGGGCATGACGCCGCAGAAGGTCAACGCCTACTACAACCCGAGCTTCAACGAGATCGTGTTCCCGGCGGCGATCCTGGAGCCGCCGTTCTTCGACATGGGGGCCGACGACGCGGTGAACTACGGGGCCATCGGCGCGATCATCGGCCACGAGATCAGCCATGGCTTCGACGACCAGGGCAGCCAGTACGACGGGGACGGCCGCCTGAACAACTGGTGGACGGCGGCCGACCGCAAGGCCTTCGAGGCGCTGGGCGCGAAGCTGGTGGCGCAATACGGCGCCTACGAGCCGCTGCCCGGCCACAAGGTCAACGGCCGCCTCACGCTGGGCGAGAACATCGCCGACCTGTCCGGCCTGCAGATCGCCTTCAAGGCCTACCAGATCTCGCAGCGCGGCAAGCCGGTTCCGGTGATCGACGGACTCACCGGCGACCAGCGCTTCTTCCTGGGCTGGGCGCAGGCCTGGCGTTCGCAGCGTCGCGAGGCACGTACCTTGCAACTGCTGACCATCGACTCGCATTCGCCGGCGGAATTCCGCGCCAACGGCGCCGCGGTCAACACCGACGGCTTCCACCAGAGCTTCGGCACACAGCCCGGCGACGGCATGTACAAGCCGGGCGAGACGCGCATCCGCATCTGGTGAATATGGACCACCCCCGTAGCGCCTGCGGCGCTCCCCCTCAAGGGGGCGCCGCCAGCGGACCGGCAGAGCCGGATCCGCGGCGTCCACTCGAACAACTCCTGGCCTTGCACGACATGCTCACACACCGCAAACTCATCGCCGCTGCCGCCGCACTCCTGTTCGGCACCGCTCATGCCGCCGGCACGCTGACCGTGTGCACCGAAGCCTCGCCCGACGGCTTCGACATCGCGCAGTACGAGTCGGCGGTGACCAACGACGCCGCCGGCCGCACGATCTACGACCAGCTGCTGAGCTTCAAGCCCGGCACCACCGAGATCCGCCCGGGCCTGGCCGAGAAGTGGGACATCAGCGCCGACGGCCTCGTCTACACCTTCCAGCTGCGCAAGGGCGTGAAGTTCCACACCACCCCGTGGTTCAAGCCGACGCGCGACTTCAACGCCGACGACGTGGTCTGGTCCATCAACCGCGTGAACGACAAGAAGCACCCGGCGCACGGCGTGGCCAAGAACGGCTACGTCTACTGGGAGGGCATGGGCATGTCCTCGCTCATCAAGTCGGTCGAGAAGGTGAACGATCACACCGTGCGCATCACGCTCACCAGGCCCGAGGCCCCGTTCCTGGCCGACATGGCGATGGAGGCCATCGGCTCCATCTACTCGGCCGAATACGGCGAGCAGCTGCAAAAGGCCGGCAGGCTGGGCGACATCAACACGCAGCCTGTGGGCAGCGGGCCCTTCGTGTTCCAGAGCTACCAGAAGGACGCGGTGATCCGCTACAACGCCAACCCGGCCTACTGGGGCGGCGTGCCCAAGATCGACAAGCTCATCTTCGCGATCACGCTCGACCCCAACGTGCGCGTGCAGCGGCTGAAGGCCGGCGAGTGCCTGGTGGGCACCAACATGAAGGCCGAGACCGCCGGCACGTTCGACAAGGACCCGAACGTGCAGATCGTGCGCAACAACCCGCTGCTCACCGAGTACATCGCGCCCAACACGAAGCGCAAGTTCCTCTCCGACAAGCGCTTCCGCGAGGCGCTGTGGCTCGCGCTCGACAAGAAGACCTACATCCAGGCGGTGTACGGCGGCCATGCCACCCCGGCCACCAGCTTCCTGCCGCCCAGCATGTGGGGGCACGACAAGTCCCTGCTCAACCGGCACGACCCGAAGAAGGCCGAGCAGCTGGTCAAGGCCAGCGGCTACGACGGCACCGAGCTCGCGATCTTCACCCGCATCGGCGGCAGCATCGACGCCAAGCGCGCCGCCGAGCTGATGCAGGCGGACTGGGCCAAGGTCGGCATCAAGGCCCGGGTGCAGATGATCGAGTGGGGCGAGATGCTCAAGCGCACCGGCAAGGGCGAGCACGACATCACCTTCCTGCGCTGGGCCGGCGACAACGGCGACCCCGACAACTTCTTCACCACCAACCTCGCCTGTGCCGCGGTGGAAGGCGGCGGCAACAAGAGCCAGTGGTGCAACAAGCAGTTCGACGAATACATCGACCTGGCCCGCAAGACCACCGACCCGAAGAAGCGCAACGACCTCTACATGAAGGCGCAGCGCGTGCTGTACGACGACGTGGGCACCATCCCGCTGGTCTACCCGGTCTACATGACGGCGGTGAACAAGCGCGTGTCCGGCTATATCCCGAGCCCCTTCACGCACAACGACTTCCGCCACGTGAGCCTGAAGTGACCGTCATGCGCAGCGCACGCCATGGCTGCGTCGCAGCCGCCCTGCTGGGCATGGCCGGCGCACACGCCGCCGGCACGCTGACCTTCTGCGCCGACAGCGCGCCGGAAGGCTTCGACATCGCCCAGTACGAGACCGTGGACACCAACGATGCAGCCGGCCTCACGCTGTACGACCAGCTGCTGCACATGAAGCCCGGCACCACCGAGGTGGTGCCGGGGCTGGCCGAGCGCTGGCAGATCAGCCCCGACGGCCTGGCCTACACGCTGCACCTGCGCCGCGGCGTCAAGTTCCACAGCACGCCGTGGTTCAAGCCGGGTCGCGACATGAACGCCGACGACGTGGTGTGGTCCTTCCAGCGCATCAACGACAAGAACCACCCCGCCCACGCCGCCGCGCGCAACGGCTTCCCCTACTGGGCCGGCATGAGCATGCGCGAGCTCGTCAAGTCGGTGGAGAAGGTCGATGCGCACACCGTGCGCATCACCCTCACCCGGCCCGAGGCGCCCTTCATCGCCAACCTGACCATGACCTCGATCGCCTCGGTGTACTCGGCCGAGTACGGCGAACAGCTGCGCAAGGCGGGCGCGCTCGAGCAGATCAACACCCAGCCCGTCGGCACCGGTCCGTTCGCCTTCAAGAGCTACCAGAAGGACGCGGTGATCCGCTACGAGGCGCACAAGGCCTACTGGGGCGGCGCGCCGAAGATCGACCAGCTCGTGTTCGCCATCACGCCCGACCCGGCGGTGCGCGTGCAGCGGGTGAAGGCCGGTGAATGCCTGGTGACCGGCGAACTGCCGGGCGACAACGCGCGTGCCTTCGACGGCGATGCCCGCATCAACGTCGTGCGCGGCCATCCGCTCACCACCGCCTACCTCGCGCCCAATTCGCAGCGCAGGTTCCTCTCGGACAAGCGCTTTCGCGAGGCGCTGTCGCTGGCCGTCGACCGTGCCACGTACGTGAAGTCCGTCTATGGCGGCAACGCCACGGTGGCGGGCAGCTTCCTGCCGCCGGGCATCTGGAGCCACGATGCGTCGATCCGGCGCCCCTACGACGTGGAGCGCGCCCGTGCGTTGGTCAAGGCCTCGGGCTACGACGGCAGCGAGCTCACGCTCTTTGCCACGGCCCGCAACAGCGACATCAAGCGCGGCGTGGAGCTGCTGCAGGCCGACTGGGCGAAGATCGGCGTGAAGGTGCGCCCGCAGCTCATGGAGCTGGGCGAGCTGTACAAGCGCACCGGCAAGGGTGAGCACGACATCGCGCTGCTCAGCTGGTTCAGCGACAACGGCGACCCGGACAACTTCCTCACACCCAACCTCAGCTGTGCGGCGGTCGAAGGCGGCGGCAACAAGAGCCGCTGGTGCCACAAGGCCTTCGACGAGCTGCTCGCCGCAGGCCGCGCCACCGCCGACGTGAAGAAGCGCACGGGGCTGTACGTGAAGGCCCAGCGCCTGCTGCACGAGGAAACCGGCCTCATCCCGCTGGCCAACCGGCAGCTGGTGGCGGCAGCCCACAAGCGCGTGTCGGGCTACGTGGCCACCCCCTTCGGCGGCAACGACTTCCGCGCAGCCCGCGTGGACTGAACTGAAGTGAACCCCCAATTGATTCACCGCCGAGGCGCGGAGGACGCGCAGGACCGCAGTGAAGCCCTGCATTCCTCCGCGAATCTCCGTGCCCTCCGCGCCTCCGTGGTGAAGGTCTTCAGCGACCCATGCGCAAACCACCCCCCGTTCGCCCGTAGCGCCTTCGGCGTCATGGAACACTGACAAGACAAACGCCCACCCATGTTCGGTTTCCTGCTGCGGCGCCTGGCGCTCGTCATCCCCACCTTCCTCGGCATCACGCTGCTGGCGTTTTCGCTGATCCACCTGATCCCGGGCGACCCGGTGCAGGTGATGGCCGGCGAACGCCGGCTCGACCCCGCCTTCCATGCCGAGGTGCTGCACCGCCTGGGCCTCGACCGGCCGCTGTGGGAGCAGTACCTCGCCTACCTGTGGAAGGCGCTGCACCTCGACCTGGGCGAATCCTTCGTCACACACGAGGCGGTGTGGAGCGAGTTCCTGAAGCTCTTTCCGGCCACGCTGGAGCTCTCGATCTGCGCCATGCTGTTCGCCGTGGTGGCGGGGCTGCTCGCCGGCGTGCTGGCCGCCATCCGGCGCGGCTCGGCGCTCGACCACGGCGTGATGGGCCTGTCGCTCACCGGCTTCTCGATGCCGATCTTCTGGTGGGGCCTGCTGCTCATCATGTTCTTCTCGGTCTACATGCGCGAATGGGCGCCGGAGTTCGCGCTGCCGGTGTCGGGCCGCATGGCGCTGGAGTTCGACATCGCGCCGCGCACCGGCTTCATGCTCATCGACGCGTGGCTGTCCGGCGAGGCCGGCGCCTTCAAGTCGGCGGTGGCGCACCTCGTGCTGCCGTCCATCGTGCTGGGCACGGTGCCGCTGGCGGTCATCGCACGGATGACGCGTTCCTCGATGCTCGAGGTGCTGCGCGAGGACTACGTGCGCACGGCCCGGGCCAAGGGCCTGCCGCCCCTGCGGGTGGTCTTCGTGCATGCCTTGCGCAATGCGCTGGTGCCGGTGGTCACGGTGATCGGCCTGCTGGTCGGCACGCTGCTGGGCGGGGCGGTGCTGACCGAGACGATCTTTTCCTGGCCGGGGGTGGGCAAGTGGCTCATCGATGCGATCAGCCGGCGCGACTATCCCGTGGTGCAGGGCGGGATCCTGATCACGGCGACGCTGGTGATCGGGGTGAACCTCCTGGTCGATGTG
>CAMLNA010000190.1 GCA_946481025.1 uncultured Rivibacter sp. | reverse complement strand
ATCGGCCGCGCCATCGTGCGCTCGCCCAAGGTGTTCCTGTTCGACGAGCCCCTGTCGAACCTCGATGCCGCCCTGCGCGGGCAGACGCGGGTGGAGATCGCCAAGCTGCACCGCGAGCTGGGCGCCACCACCATCTACGTCACGCACGACCAGGTCGAGGCCATGACGCTGGCCGACCGCGTGGTGGTGCTGCGCGACGGCGCCGTCGAGCAGGTGGGCTCGCCGCTGGAGCTGTACGACCGGCCGGCCAACCAGTTCGTCGCGCAGTTCATCGGCATGCCGTCGATGAACGTGCTGCCCGCGAACGCGCTGCCCGCCTTCTCGTCGCTCACCGGCGGGCGGCTGCCCCGCGACGGCTTCCTGGGCGTGCGGCCCGAGGGCGTGCGCGTGCGGCCGGCAGGGCAGGGCATGGTGCAGGGCCGTGTCGAGCTCATCGAGGCGCTGGGCGCCGACACGCTGATCTACGTGGACGTGGGCGGCGTGTCGCTGGTGGCGCGCCAGAGCGAGCGCACGCCGCTGGCGCGAGGCGAAGCCGTGGGGGTCGACCTGGACCCCTCGGTGCTGCACGTTTTCAACCAAGAAGGCCGCGTCGTCGCGGCCGCCTGAAGTGAACCCCCTCCCCCGTAGCGGCTTCGCCGCACCCCCTCAAGGGGGCGACGCTGGCGGCCCGGCAAAGCCGGATCCGCGGCGTCCACCGGGCTGTCCGGTGCCGCTTCGGGCGCCATGGAACCTGACAAGAGAACGGCTTTTGTGAACGCCTCTTCCTCCCACAACGGCCTGGTGATGCTGCACCTGGGCCTCGGCTCCTTCCACCGCGCCCACCAGGCGGTCTACCTGCAAAAGCTCATCGAAGCCGGCGACACGCGCTGGTCGCTGGCCGGCGGCAACCTGCGGCCCGACATGCCCGAGACCATTGCCGCGCTGCAGCGCCAGGCCGGGCAATACCTGCTCGAGACCGTGTCGCCCACCGGCCTGCGGCGCTACGAGCACATCGGCTCGATCCGCCGCGTGGTGCCCTATGAGCCGGGCCTGGGCGGGCTCGTGGCCATCGCAGCCTCGCCGGCCACCCGCATCATCTCGTTCACGGTCACCGAGGCGGGCTACTACCTCGATGCGAGGAACCACCTCGACCTGGCGTACGCCGACCTCGCGGCCGACCTCGAACGCGCCCGCCGCGGCGAGGCCGGGCAGACGATCTACGGCGCGCTGTTCGCGCTGCTGCGCGCGCGCCGCGACGCCGGCGCCGGCAAGGTGACGCTGCTCAATTGCGACAACCTGCGCCACAACGGCGAACGCTTCAACCTGGGCCTGCAGCAGTTCATCGAGCTGGCCGGCGATGCCGCGCTGCTCGACTGGGTGCAGGTCAACACCACCGCACCGAACGCGATGGTCGATCGCATCACGCCGCGCCCCGCGCCCGAAGTGCGCCAGCGGGTCAAGGCCGCCACCGGGGTGGACGACGAGGCCGCGCTCATGGCCGAGAGCTTCATCCAGTGGGTGATCGAGGACGACTTCTGCAACGGCCGGCCCGAATGGGAAAGGGTGGGCGTGCAGATGGTCGATTCGGTGGCGCCGTACGAAGAGGCCAAGATCCGCATCCTCAACGCGAGCCACAGCTGCATCGCCTGGGCCGGCACCTTGCTGGGCCTTCGGTTCATCCACGAGGGCGCGCAGCACGAGGCGGTGCGCCGGCTGGCGTTCGACTACGTGACCGACGACGTGATCCCCTGCCTGCACACGACCGAGCGGCCGAGTCCCATCGACCTGGCGGCCTACCGCGACGTGGTGCTCGACCGCTTCTCGAACCCGGCCATCTGCGACACCAACCAGCGGGTGGCGATGGACGGCTTCGCCAAGATCCCGGGGTTCATCGCCCCGACCGTCCGCGAGCGACTCGTGCGCGGCGAGGGCATTGCCGGCGTGGCCATGCTGCCGGCGCTGTTCCTGGCCTTCCTGCAGGCCTGGCATCGCGGCGAGCTGCCCTACGAGTACCAGGACCAGGGCATGGACCCGGCCGTGGGCCACGCCATCTGCACCGCGGGCGATCCGGTGATGGCGTTCTGCGCGGACGCCATGCTGTGGGGCCCCCTGGCCGGCGACCTGCGGCTCGTGGCGGCCCTGCGCCATGCCACCGGCAGGGTGGCCAGTTTCCTGAAGGAGCATCGACGATGAGCGGACGACTGCAGGGCCGGCATGCCCTGCTCACCGGCGCGGGCGGCGGCATCGGCCTGGCCGTGGCCGAGGCCTACCTGCGCGAAGGCGCGCGCTGCACCATTGCCGACCTGGCGAACGAGCCGAACACCGCCGTGCAGGCCCTGGCCGCGCGCCATGACGGCGCCTTGCGCTATGCGCGCGCCGACGTGACCCGCAGCGACGACGTGGCGGCACTCGTCGCGTCGGCCGCCGGGGCTTTCGGGCCGGTGGACGTGCTGTTCAACAACGCGGCCGTCTTCGACATGGCGCCGCTGCTCGACAGCGACGAGGCCATGTACGAGCGGCTCTTCGCCGTCAACGTGAAAGGCCTGTTCTTCACGATGCAGGCGGTGCTGCGGCAGATGGTCGAAGCCGGCGTGAAGGGGGCGGTGGTCAACCTCGCCTCGCAGGCCGGCCGCCGCGGCGAGGCGCTGGTGTCCCACTACTGCGCCACCAAGGCGGCGGTGATCAGCTATACGCAGAGCGCGGCGCTGGCGATGGCGCCGCACGGCATCCGGGTCAACGCCATCGCGCCGGGCGTGATCGACACGCCGATGTGGCGGCACGTCGATGCGCTGTTCGCGCGCTACGAGGGCCTGGCGCCCGGCGAGAAGAAGGCAGCGGTCGGCCTGGCCGTGCCGCTGGGTCGCATGGGCGCTCCGCAGGACGTCGCCGGCGCGGCGGTATTCCTGGCCAGCGCCGAAGCCTCGTACATCACCGCACAGACACTCAACGTCGACGGCGGTAATGTGATGAGCTGATGGCCTCCGCCCGCGTTCGTCACCTCCCGCGCCAGCGCCAGCCCGAGCTGGAGCACGACTACGCGCGCTCGCCGTCGCTGGGCTACGAAGCGCCCGAGACCGGCGTGGTGCGCTGCCTTTCGCACGGCTTCCCCACGCCGCTGGCGCGCTGGCACTTCCACGACGAGTACGAGCTGCACCTCATCGTGGCCACGTCGGGCAAGGCCTTCGTGGGCGACTGGATCGGCCCCTTCCAGCCCGGCCACCTGGTGCTCACCGGCCCGCGCCTGCCGCACAACTGGATCTCGATGGACATTCCCGAGGCGGGCGTGGCCGAGCGCGACCTGGTGATCCAGTTCGCGCAGGAGCCGATCGAGCGGGCGGCCGAGCAGATCCCGGAACTGGCCGAGGTGCTGCCGATGCTGGAGCGGGCGAAACACGGCATCGAGTTCTTCGGGCTGTCGCAGCGGGCGCACGAGCACTGGCAGCGGGTCAAGGCGGCGCGCGGCATCCAGCGCTTCGGCGCGTTCTGCGAATACCTGGCCGACCTGGCCCGCTGCACCGACTACCGGCTGCTGTCGGCGGTGCAGATGCAGGGCGCCGACGACGACGCCCAGATGGACCAGATCAACGCCGTCGTGAGCCGCATCACCGAGCACATCGCCCAGCCGGTGTCGCTGGCCGACGTGGCGGCCGAGCTGGGCATGAGCGAAAGCCGCTTCTCGCGCTTCTTCCGCCGCGCCACCGGCAACAACTTCACCGACTTCGTGAACCGGGTGCGCATCAACCGCGCCTGCCAGCTGCTGATGGAGACCGACCGCTACGTCACCCACATCTGCTACGAGGTGGGCTTCAACAACGTGGCCAACTTCAACCGGCGCTTCCTCGAGATCAAGGGCATGACGCCGAGCGAGTTCCGGCGCCAGGCCGACCACCGGTTCGGCGCCGGCTGAGGCGCAGCGCGGTCACGACGACCGCTTGGCCCGCGGGTGGGCCGCGTCGTACACCTTGGACAGGTGGCCGAAATCGAGCTTGGTGTAGACCTGGGTGGTCGAGATGTGGGCATGGCCCAGCAGCTCCTGCACCGCACGCAGGTCGCCGCTGGACTGCAGCAGGTGCGTGGCGAACGAGTGCCGCAGCATGTGCGGGTGCACATGGGTGGGCAGCCCCGCGGCCAGCGCCCGGCGCTTCAGGCGCGAACGCACCTGCGAGGCGGTGAGCCGCGTGCCGCGCTTGCTGACGAACAGCGCCGGCTCGCCCGGCAACGCGAGCTGGTCGCGCACCGAAAGCCAGGCATCGAGCGCCTCGAGCGCGGTCTTGCCGGCGGGCACGCTGCGGCGCTTGCTCCCCTTGCCGAGCACGTGCGCGTCGCCGCTCTGCCGGTCGATCCAGCCGGCGGCATGGTCGCTCGCGTGGACGTCCAGCGCGACGAGCTCGCCCACCCGCAACCCGCCGCCGTACAACAGCTCGACCATGCAGCGGTCGCGCGCATCGAGCAGCGGGTCGGTTTCCTGGTCGTGGTGGTCGGCCAGCAGCATCGAGTGCTCCACCGACAGCGCCTTCGGCAGGGGCTTGCCCGCCTTGGGCGCGCGCACGCCGTCCACCGGGTTGAGCTTGACGGCGCCTTGCCGGCCGAGCCAGCGGTACAGCCCGCGCCAGGCGGCCAGGTGCAGGGCGATGCTGCGCGGTGCGAGGCCCGCTCCGTGCAACTGTGCGGCCCAGCGGCGCACGTGGTGCACCTGCACGTCGCGCAGCGGCACGCGGGCTTCTGCGGCGTGGGTTTCCAGCCGGGCCAGCGCGTCGCGGTAGATCGCCAGCGTGCGCTCGGCGAGCCGCCGTTCGACCTTCAGGTGCTGCAGGAAGCAGCCGCTGTCCGGGTCGGCGGGCGGCTTCGTCATCACACGGGCAGCAGCCGGTTCAGGCCGGCGCTGGCGATCTCGCCGATGCGCATCAGGAACTCGGTGCCCATGTCCGCCGTGTAGCGGGTCGGGTCGGGCGAGCCGAGCACCAGCAGGCCGAAGGCGGGCGCGCCGATGGCGTTGCGCAGCGGAATGAGCGCCAGCGACATCACCGTGCCGGCGTCGTCGAGCCAGCCGGCGGCTTCGAAGCCGGAGTTCACGCCGCAGTACGGCAGGCCGAGGCTCGAAGTGAAGCTCTTGACGTCTTCGCTCACCGCCTGGGCGAACGGCAGCTTGTCGAAGGCGTCGGCCGCGCCCCACACCCGGATGCCGGCCTGCGGAATGAGGAACTGGTGCTTCAGCTCGTTCACCAGCACCTGCGGCAGGTCGCTCGGGTTGGCGGTGAGCATCATCGCGCGCGTCCAGCGGTGCAGCTTGTCGGCAATGGCCATGTTCTCCTGGCCGTTGCGGATCATCTCGACGATCTTGAGTTCCAGCCCGCGGATCTTCTCGCGCAGCATCTCCATCTGCCGTTCCTGCAGCGATACGGCGCGATTGCCGTGCGGGCTGGTGAGCTGCACGCTGGCCAGCAGCTCGGCGTGGCGCTCGAAGAAGCCGGGCGTGTTGGCCAGGAAGTTGGCGATGTCGTCTTCGGTGATGCCTTGGATGGTCATGGGTCGGGTCAGGTTCAGAGGTTCGCGGGCAGCTCGATCTCGCCGTCGAAGACGCGCACCGCGGGGCCGGTCATGAAAACGGGTGCGTCGCCGCCGGCCCATTCGATGGACAGGCGGCCGCCGCGGGTGTCGACGTCCACCTGGGCGTCGAGCCAGCCGAGCCGGATGCCGCTCACCACCGCCGCGCAGGCGCCGGTGCCGCAGGCCAGCGTTTCGCCGGCGCCGCGCTCGTAGACGCGCAGCTTCACGTGGCGGCGGGTTAGCACCTGCAGGAAGCCGGCGTTGACCTTCTTCGGGAAGCGGCTGTGGCCTTCGATGGCCGGCCCCAGTTCGGCGACCGCGGCGGTCTCGACGTCGTCGACCCGTTTGACCGCGTGCGGGTTGCCCATCGACACCGCAGCGATCTCGACCGCCCGGCCGGCCACTGCCAGCGGCCACAGCTGAAAGCCGTTGACCACGCGGGGGTGCAGGCCGCCGGCGTCGAACGGGATGCGCTGCGGCTCGAAGATCGGTGCGCCCATGTCGACCGTGACGCGGCCGTCGCCCTGCAGGCGCGGCTCGATGACGCCGCTCAGCGTCTGCACGCGGATGGTGTCCTTGTCGGTGAGGCCGGCGTCGCGCGCGAAGCGCACGAAGCAGCGCGCGCCGTTGCCGCATTGCTCGACCTCGCTGCCGTCGGAATTGACGATGCGGTAGCTGAAGTCGATGCCGGGCGCGGGCGAGGGGCCCACGATGAGCACCTGGTCGGCGCCGATGCCGAAACGGCGGTCGGCCAGGAAGCGGTATTGCGCCGGGCTCAGGTCGAGCGCCTGTCGCGTGGCGTCGAGCACGACGAAGTCGTTGCCGGCGCCTTGCATCTTGGTGAAGCGCAGTTTCATGGGGCTCGATTATCGGGTTTCGCGACCGGCCTCAATACAGCCCGGGCTCACCCGGAGGCCGCGTCTTGAAGCGCTTGTGCACCCACAGGTATTGCGCCGGGTGCTCGTGGATCTCGCGCTCGATCCAGCGGTTCATCTGCGCGGTGTCGGCCAGCGGGTCGTCGGTGGGGAAATGGTCCCAGGGCTCCAGGAAGCGGATGCGGTAGCCGCGGCCACCCGGCAGGATCTCGCCCACCACCGGCTGCACCGTCATGTTGAGCGCCCGCGCCATGCGGGAGGGCGCCAGCAGCGTGGCGGCCGGCACCCCGAAGAAGGGCACGAAGGCGGCGTCGCGCTCGCCGAAGTCCATGTCGGGCAGGT
>CAMLNA010000189.1 GCA_946481025.1 uncultured Rivibacter sp. | reverse complement strand
GCCAACATCCACAACCTGGCCGTCGAAGGCGTGTTCGACGATTGCCAGGACATCGTGAAGGCAGTCTCCAACGACCTCGCCTTCAAGCGCCAGCACAAGATCGGCACCGTCAACTCGATCAACTGGGCGCGCCTCGTGGCCCAGGTCGTGTACTACTTCGCCGGCTACTTCCAGGCCACGAAGAGCAACGACGAGAAGGTCGACTTCACCGTGCCGTCGGGCAACTTCGGCAACGTCTGCGCCGGGCACGTGGCACGCATGATGGGCCTGCCCATCGGCAAGCTGGTGGTGGCCACCAACGAGAACGACGTGCTCGACGAGTTCTTTCGCACCGGCAGCTACCGGGTGCGGGGCGCGGCCGAGACGCACGAGACCTCCAGCCCGTCGATGGACATTTCCAAGGCGTCGAACTTCGAGCGCTTCGTGTTCGATTTGCTGGGCCGCGACGGCGCTCGCACGCTGCAGCTGTTCAAGAGCGAAGTCGAGCAGCGCGGCAGCTTCACCCTCACGTCGCTGGAGTTCGCGCGGGTACGCCACTACGGTTTCGTGTCGGGCAAGAGCACCCATGCAGACCGGCTGGCCACCATCCGCGACACCTGGCAGCGTTTTGCCACCATGATCGACACCCACACGGCCGACGGCCTGAAGGTCGCGCGCGAACATCTCACGCCGGGCGTGCCGATGCTGGTGCTCGAAACCGCGCTGCCCGCCAAGTTCGCCGAGACCATCCGCGACGCGCTGGGCCGCGAGCCCGAGCGGCCGGCGGCGCTGCAGGGCCTGGAGCAGTTGCCCAAGCGCTTCAAGGTGATGCCGGTCGACGCCCAGGCCGTCAAGGCCTACATCGCGCAGAACGTCTGAACGCCGGACCGAGGATGCCCATGAAAGTCGTCGGCTTCTGCGGTTATTCCGGTTCGGGCAAGACCACGCTGATCGAGCAGCTCATTCCGCGCCTGCGGGCGGCCGGCCAGCGCGTGTCGGTGCTCAAGCACGCCCACCACGCCTTCGACGTCGACAAGCCCGGCAAGGACTCCTACCGCCACCGCGAGGCGGGGGCCTTCGAGGTGCTGGTCGCGTCCAGCCGACGCCTGGCCCTCATGCGCGAATACGAGGTCGAAGGCGACCCGAACGTGCACCAGCTGCTGGCCGAGCTGGCCCCATGCGACTGGGTGCTGGTCGAAGGCTTCAAGCACGCCGACCTGCCCAAGGTCGAGGTCTGGCGCGCGGCCAACGACAAGCCCGTCATCTACCCGGACGATCCCTTCGTCTCTGCCATCGCCACCGACAGCCCGGCGCTGCTGCCCATCGCCACGCAGCTGCCGCTGCTCGATCTGGGCGACGCCGACGCCATCGCACAGTTCCTGCTCGCGCAGGCCTCGCGCCATGAATACACCCCTCCCGCGCCGTGACCTGCTTCCGCTGACCGAAGCGATCGAGCGCCTGCTGGCCTCCACCCGTCCGATCGACGAGACGGAGGAGGTTGCCACGTTCGAAGCGCTGGGCCGCGTGCTGGCGCGCGACCTGGAGTCCGCGCTCGACGTGCCGCCGCTCGACAACAGCGCGATGGACGGCTATGCCATGCGCGTGGCCGACGTGCCGGCCGCCGGCACGCTGCTGCCGGTGAGCCAGCGCATCGCCGCGGGGCAGGTCGGCGTACCGCTGCAGCCCGGCACGGCGGCCCGCATCTTCACCGGCGCACCCGTGCCGCCGGGAGCCGACGCAGTGGTGATGCAGGAGCTGTGCCATGCGCAAGGTGACGCGGTGCGCATCGACACCCTGCCGCAGGCGGGCCAGGCGATCCGCCGCCGCGGCGAAGACGTGAGCGAAGGCTCGGTGGTGCTCACGCGCGGCATGCGCCTGTCGCCCCAGGCGCTCGGCCTGGCAGCCACCGTGGGCGCCGCCAGCCTGACCGTGACGCGCCGCCCGCGGGTGGCACTGTTTTCCACCGGCGACGAGCTGGCCATGCCGGGCGAGCCGCTCAAGCCGGGTGCGATCTACAACTCCAACCGCTACACGCTGCGGGGCCTGCTGCAGGCCCTGGGCTGTGCGGTGACCGACCTGGGCATCGTGCCCGACCGGCTCGACGCCACCCGTGAGGCCTTGCGGCGGGCGGCCGAAGGCAGCGATCTCATCGTCACCTCGGGCGGGGTGTCGGTCGGCGAGGAAGACCATCTCAAGCCGGCGGTGCAAGCCGAAGGCCGGCTCGACCTCTGGCAGGTCGCCATCAAGCCGGGCAAGCCGCTCGCCTTCGGCGAGGTGCGCGCGAGCCATGGCCGGTCGTCGCTTTTCATCGGGCTGCCGGGCAACCCGGTGTCCAGCTTCGTGACCTTCCTCGTGAGCGTGCGGCCGGTGCTGATGGCGCTGCAAGGCATGGCCTGGCGCGAGCCGCAAGGCGTGGCGGTGCGGGCCGACTTCGACTGGCCCCGGCCAGACAAGCGCCGCGAGTTCCTGCGGGCGCGTCGCAACGCCGGCGGCGGGCTGGAGCTTTTCCCGAACCAGGGGTCAGGGGTGCTCACGTCGGTGGTGTGGGCCGACGGCCTGGTCGACCTGGCGCCCGGGCAGACGGTGCGCGCCGGGGAGACGGTGCGCTTCCTGCCGATGTCGGAGCTGCTGGCATGAAGTTCACCGTGCGCTATTTCGCCTCCATCCGCGAAGCCCTGG
Organism: uncultured Rivibacter sp.; assembly: GCA_946481025.1. The sequence continues at coordinate 4,127 of CAMLNA010000189.1, read as the reverse complement.
GCGCCGGCGAGCCGGTCGCGCTCGACGCGCAGGCCTGCACGCTTGCCGAGCTGCGCGACCGGCTGATCGCGCGCGGCGGCCGCCATGCCGAGGTCCTGGCCCGAGGCCGGGCCCTGCGCGCGGCGGTGAACCAGGTCATGGCCACCGACGAATCCGTGGCCCTCGAAGACGGCGCCGAGGTGGCGTTCTTCCCGCCCGTGACAGGCGGTTGAGTCGTTCAGCCCAACGCGACAAGCCGGTCCACCAGCCCCGGCGTCGCCGCCGTGAGCGGTGGCCGCAGCCCGTCGCCGATCAGGCCCTGCCGCGCCAGCACGGCCTTGAGCGGCGCCGGGTTCGGCTCGGCAAACAGCAGCCGGATCACCGGCGCCAGCGCATGGTGCAGCGCCCTGGCCTCGGCAAGCTGCCCGCGGCCGATGGCCCGGCACATCGCCACGAACCGCTCGGTGTGCAGGTGCGCGGCGGCGGCAATCGCACCATGGCCGCCCTGGCACAGCGTGCCGAAGATCTGGGCGTCTTCGCCCGCCAGCACCTGCAGCCGGCCTTCGGCGATGAGCGTCTGCGTCTTCTCGGACGAGCCGCCGCAGTCCTTGACCGCGGCGATGCGCGGGTGCCCGGCGAGCGTGCGAAAGCTGTCGAGCTCGATGGCCACGCCGGTGCGGTAGGGAATGTCGTAGAGCACCAGCGGCACCGGCGACGCATCGGCCAAGGCCATGAAGTGCTCGACGAGGCCGCGTTGCGACGGCCGCACGTAGTAGGGCGCCGGCGCCAGCAGGCCGGCGATGGGGCGCTGCACGCAGCGGCCCAACTGCGCCAGCAGCGAGGGCCGGTGGTTGCCGGCCAGGCCCATCAGCACCGGCAGGCCGCTGTCGCAGCCCAGCACGGTGTCGAGCACGGCCAACTGCTCGTCGTCGTCGAGCGCTGCCGCCTCGCCGGTGCTCCCGCACACCACGAAGCCGGCAATGCCGGTGGGGGCGAGGTGCGCCACGAGGCGGCGCAAGGCCGCATGGTCGACCGCCCCGCGGTCGAACGGGGTGACCAGCGGAATCCAGAGTCCGGAAAAGTCGTGAGGGGCCAGGGATGGCATGGGACGCTCCTTGCAAGGCTGGAGATGACCGATGGGTCCGTTCCAGAGGAGCGCAAAGAATGGGAGCAGGGGGAGCCGTGCCGAACCGTTCCGTCGCTCATCTGACGACGGAACAGCCGCTCCGGTCAGACGAGCTGCTGTTTTTTCGCTTTGTCCGCTGCCGGCACGACCGCACTCACGGGCTGCTGCATCGGCAGCCCGTGGACGTGGGTGAAGGGCAGGAGGGACATGCGGCGCATTCTAGGGGCGCAGGCACAATCCCGGGCATGAGCCGCAGCCCCCGTGTCCGCATCCAGACCCACGACTTCGACCTCGCCGCCGAAGTGGCGGCGCTGCGAGCCGGCGACCTGGGCGTCGGGGCCGTGGCCAGCTTCGTCGGCACGGTGCGCGAGCGCAGCGAAGGCGAGACCGTCCACCGCATGGAGCTGGAGCACTACCCGGGCATGACCGAGGCGGCCATCGAGGCCATGATCGACGAGGCCTTGCACCGCTTCGACATCCGCCGCGTGTCGGTGGTCCACAGGGTCGGGCCGCTCGAGCTGGGCGACCAGATCGTGCTGGTGGCGGTGAGCTCGGCCCACCGCGGCGAGGCCTTCCAGGCATGCGAGTTCCTGATGGACTACCTCAAGACCCAGGCGCCGTTCTGGAAGAAGGAACACACGGCCGAAGGCGCCCGCTGGGTCGATGCCCGCGTGGCCGATGACGAGGCGCTCAGGCGCTGGGGCATCCAGGCGTCCAACGCTGCCTGAAAGGCCGGATTGACCCGGGTCAATCCGGGCGTGGCGCTTGCCTTGAAAACTCGAGGCCTGCCCCGAAGTCGCCTGCAATCGGAGGACACCCCCCATGCGTATCGACAAGCTCACCACCAAGTTCCAGGAGGCCCTGGGCGAGGCCCAGTCGCTGGCCATCGCGCGCGACAACCCTTACATCGAGCCGGCCCACCTGCTGCTGGCGATGCTGCAGCAGACCGACGGGCCCAAGGCCTTGCTGGCGCGTGCCGGCGTCAACACCTCGGGCCTGCAGACCTCGCTCGAAGGCGAGGTCAACAAGCTGCCCAGCGTGCAGGGCGGCGAGGGCGTGCAGGCCGGGCGCGACACCGTGGCGCTGCTGCAGGCGTCCGAGAAAGAGGCGCTGAAGGCGGGCGACCAGTTCATCGCCAGCGAGATGTTCCTGCTGGCCCTGACCGACCACAAGGGCGATACCGCGAAGCTGGCACGCGAACACGGCCTGACCCGCAAGTCGCTGACCGCCGCCATCGAGGCGGTGCGCGGCGGCCAGAAGGTCGAAAGCGCCGAGGCCGAAGGGCAGCGCCAGGCGCTGAAGAAGTACACGCTCGACCTCACGGAACGGGCCCGCCAGGGCAAGCTCGACCCGGTGATCGGCCGCGACGACGAGATCCGCCGTGCGATCCAGGTGCTGCAGCGCCGCAGCAAGAACAACCCGGTGCTGATCGGCGAGCCAGGCGTGGGCAAGACCGCCATCGTCGAAGGGCTGGCGCAGCGCATCGTGAACGGCGAAGTGCCCGAGTCCCTGAAGGACAAGCGCGTGCTGGTGCTCGACATGGCCGGGCTGCTCGCGGGCGCCAAGTACCGCGGCGAGTTCGAGGAGCGCCTGAAGGCGGTGCTCAAGGAAGTGGCCCACGACGAGGGCCGCATCATCCTGTTCATCGACGAGCTGCACACCATGGTGGGCGCCGGCAAGGCCGAAGGCGCCATCGATGCCGGCAACATGCTCAAGCCGGCCCTGGCGCGCGGCGAGCTGCATTGCATCGGCGCCACCACGCTGGACGAATACCGCAAGTACGTCGAGAAGGATGCCGCGCTGGAGCGCCGCTTCCAGAAAGTGCTGGTCGACGAGCCCAGCGTCGAAGCCACCATTGCCATCCTTCGCGGCCTGCAGGAAAAGTACGAGGTGCACCACGGCGTGGAGATCACCGACCCGGCCATCGTGGCCGCGGCGGAACTCAGCCACCGCTACATCACCGACCGCTTCCTGCCCGACAAGGCCATCGACCTGATCGACGAGGCCGCGGCCAAGATCAAGATCGAGATCGACTCCAAGCCCGAGGCGATGGACCGGCTCGACCGCCGGCTCATCCAGCTCAAGATCGAGCGCGAGGCGGTGCGCAAGGAAAAGGACGAGGCATCGCAGAAGCGCCTGGGCCTGATCACCGACGAGATCGCCAAGCTCGAGCGCGAGTACGCCGACCTCGAAGAGATCTGGAAGGCCGAGAAGGCCACCGCGCAGGGCTCGGCCCACCTGAAGGAGGAGATCGACAGGATCCGCTTCCAGATCGAGGAGCTCAAGCGCAAGGGCGACTTCAACAAGGTGGCCGAGCTGCAATACGGTCGGCTGCCCGAGCTGGAGAAGAAGCTGAAGGAAGCGCAGGCCAAGGAGGCCGGCAAGGCCGAAGGCGGCAAGCCGCAGCTGCTGCGCACGCTGGTGGGCGCCGAAGAGATCGCCGAAGTGGTGGCGCGCGCCACCGGCATCCCGGTCAGCAAGCTCATGCAGGGCGAACGCCAGAAGCTGCTCGAGATGGAAGACAAGCTGCACCAGCGCGTGGTAGGCCAGGACGAGGCCATCCGCGCCGTGAGCGATGCGATCCGCCGCTCACGCGCGGGCCTCTCCGACCCGAACCGGCCGTACGGCTCGTTCCTGTTCCTCGGGCCCACGGGCGTGGGCAAGACCGAGCTGTGCAAGGCCCTGGCCTCGTTCCTGTTCGACAGCGAGGATCACCTCATTCGCGTCGACATGAGCGAGTTCATGGAAAAGCACTCGGTGAGCCGGCTGATCGGTGCACCGCCCGGCTACGTGGGCTACGACGAAGGCGGCTACCTGACCGAGGCCGTGCGCCGCAAGCCCTACAGCGTGGTGCTGCTCGACGAGGTCGAGAAGGCCCATCCCGACGTCTTCAATGTGCTGCTGCAGGTGCTGGACGACGGACGGCTCACCGACGGCCAGGGCCGCACGGTGGACTTCAAGAACACGGTGATCGTGATGACCAGCAACCTGGGCTCGCACCTCATCATGCAGATGGCGGGGC
>CAMLNA010000188.1 GCA_946481025.1 uncultured Rivibacter sp. | reverse complement strand
CGTTGCGCACGGCCCAGAGATAGGAACCACGGGGGAAGTTGCTGCGCAGTTTTCGCTGGGTCATGGGGATGCTCGGTCAATACATTCACCGCGGAGGCACGGAGGTCGCGGAGGTTCGCGCAGGAATACAGGCTTCTCTGCGGTCCTCCGCGTTCTCCGCGCCTCCGTGGTGAAGGATTCCTGGGTTCAGAGCGTCGCGCCCGTCGCCTTCACCACCGGCGCCCACTTGGTGGTCTCGCGGCCGATGTAGGCGTTGTAGTCCTCGGGGGTGGACAGCAGCGGCTCCTGCCCGATGGACGAGATGCGCTCGGTCACCTCGGGCAGCTTCATCACGCTGGCGAATTCGTCGCGGATGAAGCGCACCAGCTCGGGCGACGTGCCGGCCCGCGCCACCAGGCCGAAGGCGCCCGAGAAGTCGTAGCCGGGGACGGCGGTCGCGAAACTCGGGGCGCCGGGGGCCAGCTCCGCTGGGCGCGCGCCCAGGGTGCCGATGAGCTTGATCTTGCCGGCCTTCGCCTGCTCGAGCAGCGTGTGCGACACCGGGTCGATCATCAGCTGCACGTGGCCGCCCATCAGGTCGTTCATCGCCTGGGCGCTGCCCTTGTAGGGCACGTATTCCATCCTGACCTTGGCCATCGAGTTGAGCAGCTCCATCGCCAGGTACGACTGCGTGGTGGCCGACGCATAGCTCACCTTTTCGCGCCGGGCCAGGGCCAGCAGCTCGGCCGGGTTGCCGGCGGGCAGCGAGGGGTGGGCCCACAAGGCCATGTGGAAGCCGGTGAGCAGCATCACGCCGGTCAGGTCCTTCTGGGTGTCGTAGGGCAGCTTCGACGTGAGCAGCGGGTTGATCACGTGCGAGCCGGTCACGATGCCCAGCGTGTGCCCGTCGGGCGCCGACTTCGCCACGAGGTCGGTGCCGAGCGTGGTGTTCGCACCCGGCTTGTTCTCGATGATGACCGTCTGCTTCCAGCGGGCCGAGAGCTTCTCGCCGATCAGCCGGGCCAGCGCATCGGTGGGCCCGCCGGGCGGGAAGGGCACCACCAGCTTCACCGGCTGCGTGGGGTACCGGGTCTGTGCCGGGGCCGGTGCGCTTGCCAGCATGCAGCACGAGACGGCGGTTGCCGCCAGCGCCTTGAAGAGGGTCTTCATCGGTTTGTCTCCTGTGTCCGCTTCGTCACTTCGACGATGCCGGCGTCGGCATCGACCCTGACCCAGTCGCCCGTCTCGATGCATTCGAGCGGGTCGTGATCGAAATCGGTCATCGCCGGCGCATGGGTGACCACCGCGCCGAGTGCGACCTTGGTGGTCATCTCGTTGAACAGCATGGCGGCCGGCGCCTTGCCGTACAGCCGGGTGGCATGGAACATCGCCGACCAGCCCGAGGAGCCCTTGGCCCCCGGAAACACCAGCACCTTGCCGGCGAAGCTCCGGCCGCGCAGTTCGTGGCGCACCTCGATCACGCTGCCGGTGCGCGGGTCGATGCCGCCCCAGCCGGAGATGTGGTCGCGCGTGACCAGCGCCTCGCCTTCGACCACGCCGCCGACCACCTTGCGCCCGTGCAGCACCACCTTGGCCGTCTCGGTGCCGCTCATGCGAACCGCCCTTCCCAGCGCCCGGTGCAGGCCGCGTTGATGCAGTCCGCCGTGCTGCCGTACCAGGCCTGCACGCCGGCAATGGCCGGCAGGTAGTGCGCATGCTTGGCCGAGTCCAGCGCCACCACCCTGGTGCCGGTGGGCACCCCCCGGCTCATGGCCGAGCAGCTGTCGCTCATGAGACGGCCGCCCGCGTCTTCGATGATCTTCGTGTAGCCGTTCTGGTCGGCCAGGGCCTTGATGGCACGCGGCGTGAAGATCCACAGCTCGCAGTGGGCGTGCACCTTGCGGCCCTCGAGCAGCTGGCAGGCTTCCCAGATCTGCTCGAGCGTGTAGTGCGGGCAGCCGAGCATCACGTAGTCCACCTTCGAATCGCCGGCCGTCGCGTTGAGCTGCTCCCAGGTCCTGCGGCGCTCGGCATCGCCGTAGCGCACCGTGTCGATGGGCGTGTTGCGGCCGAAGGCTTGTTCCATCGTCAGCGCCTCCGGCGTGATGCCCACCAGGTGGTACATCTCGACGCCGCCCGAAGAGGCCGCCGCCGCGCCGAAGTGCTTGAGCCGCGCCAGGTTGGGCACGCTGGCGAAGCGGCCGTTGCGGCCTCGAACCACCGGCACACGCTCCTGCACCCACTCGCCGATGAAGTAGCCCAGCAGGCCCCAGTCGGACGTGGTCTCGACGTCGATGTCGAGCTGCACGAGGTGGGTGCCCAGGCGGTTCTCGTCGAGGTGGTAGCCCCAGCAGGGGATCTTGCCGGTGAGCATGGCGGCGCCCGCGCTTTCGCGGCCTTCGGCGTTCGTGCGCGCGCCCAGCACCGAGTTGCAGTAGATGACGGCCGACGATTCCATCCAGGCGCAGTGCTCGCCGCGGGTGGGCACGTTGCCCACCTGGTAGGGCGTGCAGGTGTGGGTGAGCTGGATGCCGCGGCCGGCGGTGTAGGCCTCGCTCTTCGGATAGAAGCGCACCACGTCCTGCGGGGCGTTCATGCGCTCGGCATGCTGGGGGTCGAGCGTGAGCTGCAGGTGCGAGGTGAACACCCGGGCCGGCGGCACCTGCACGATCTCGGGGCTGTCGAGGTTGAACTCGGAGAACACCGCGTCCATGCCGCCGTGCTTTTCGGCAAAGGCGACCATCAGCGGGCTGGTGGCGGCAAAGGTGCCGGTCACGTTGTTCGTGTCCACCAGCCGCTCGGCGCCCAGCGCCTCGCCGTAGCGCACCAGCAGGTCCATTGCGCGCCGCACCGCGGGGCCGTCGCGTCCGTCGAGCATGGCTTGTTCGTCGTCGTTCAGGCGCATCGCGGTGCTTCTTCCTCAGGCGGCTCAGACGTGCGGCACGTGGCCGCCGATCTCCCTGGCCAGGGTCTTGGCCATCTCGATCAACGCCGGCGCGATCTCGCCGCGCAGCTTGTCTTCGGTGAACACGAAGGCGGCGCTGCCGCAGTTGAGCGCCATCACCTCGCCGGTGGGGCCCACGATGGGCACCGACACGGAGTTGATCTCGCGGTGGAACTCGCCTGCCGAGATGCAGTAGCCGAGCCGGTGGGCATCGTCGAGGGCCCGGTTCAGGCCGCCGCTTTGCGCCGACCAGTCGCTGCCGCGTGCCAGGCGCAGGGTCTCGATGAGCGCATCGCGCTCGGTCGCCGGCAGCGCCGCGAGGTAGGCGCGTCCCAGCGCCGAGTTGGCCATCGGCGCGCGCGAGCCCACGTCCAGCCGCGCGGCCAGCATCGAAGACCGGGGCCGGCAGGCCTCGATCAGCACCATTTCCAGCCCGTCGCGTACCGCCAGGTACACCGAGCCGCCCATGGTTTCGGCGAGCTGCTGCATGTGGGGCCGGGCCACCGCGCGCACGTCGAGGCCGGCGAGGAACACCCGCGCCAGCGACACCACCCCGGGGCCCAGCATGAAGCGCTCGCTGCCGTGTTCCTGCTTCATGAGCCCCAGCGTCACCAGCGTGGTGGCCAGCCGCGTGACGGTGGGGCGCGGAATGCCGGTGAGCCGCGCCAGCTCGGTGGGGGTCAGCACGCGCCGGTCTTCGTCGAAGCAGCGCAGCACCGCGATGCCGCGCTCCAGCGCGCTCACGGTGTCGGGACGGGATTCGTTGGTGTTGGTGTTCTCGGCCATGTCGACAGTCCTGTGCAGCCGCTCCTGCGCGGCCGTTGGGGGGACTGTAGTGGTGCCGTGCATGGTCGATTCAGGCGGCCTCGGCCTGCACGGCGTCTTCGCTGCGGCGCAGGAACACGCCCTGGGCCAGCAGCGCGGCCTGCAGTTCGTGCACGTCCACCGCACGCGGCTGCACGTTGCGAGCCACCGCCAGCGCGGCGGCTGCGCCGGCCGCCTGGCCGGTGATCCAGCACTGCGGGATCTCGCGCATGAAGCCGTGCGAGTTCTTGTCGCACGAGATGTGGCGCCCGCAGGCCAGCAGGCCCTCCAGTCTTTCGGGCACCAGCGCGCCGTAGGGAATGGAGATGTTCGGAAACTTGGGCGACACCGCCGGGCTCACGCCCACTTCGTCTGGCAGCGCGATGCCATTGGGCCACTGGGTGCGCAGCACCGCCCCCACGCCCTTGAGCCTGCGCGCATGGCGCACGCCGATCTGCGGGGCGCTTTGCATCATGTAGGCGTTTTCGAAGCCGGGCGCGTGTTGTCGAAAGTATTCGAGGTGGGCCGCCATCGCCCGGTGCGACTTCACCTCCACCTCGGTGAGGTCGTCCACGTCGAGCGCCGAGTAGCCCGACTGGCGCGGCCCCATGAACAGCGCGACGTCGTTGCGCCAGCTCACGAAGGGCCGCTCGAACAGGCCCAGCTGCTCGCGCCCGCCCTGCATGAAGGCCGCATGCTTCTCGGGCTCGCCGGCCTTGAAGTCGATCCAGCGCTTCATGTCCACGCCGCCGAAGAGCCACGAGGTGTTCATGCAGTGGTGGACGTCGGCTTCCTCGATGTCGTTGTCGTAGGCCGCGCCGGCGCGGGCGAACATGTCGCCGTCACCGGTGGCATCGATCACCACGCGGGCCATGATGGCCATGCGGCCTTCCTTGCTTTCGAACACCACGCCCTTGACCTGCCCGTTCTCGACGATGGGCCATGAGCCCCAGGAGTGGTAGATGAGCTTGACCTTGCGCTCCAGCACGATGTCCTGGCTCAGCAGCTTCAGGCGCTCGGGGTCGATGGTGGGCGACCAGGTCACCACGCCGTGGTAGGCCGCGGTGCGGTGGCTCCAGTAGCCGGCGCGGGCCGCATCGCGCGAGCCCCACTCGGCGCGCGACGGGCCGGCCACCGCGTCGGCGGGCAGGCGGTCGAACAGCTCCTCCGCAAAGCCGCGGATCACCAGGTCGCCCGACCAGTCGGTCATGCGGTCGATCCAGATCACGAGGCCGCCGGTGGACAGCCCGCCCAGGTGGTTGTAGCGCTCGAGCAGCGCCACGTCGGCGCCTTGTTTCGCCGCGGCCGCAGCCGCCGCGGTGCCCGAGGGCCCGCCGCCCACCACCAGCACGTCGCAGCGGTGATAGACCGGGATGTCGCGTCCGGGCTCGTACCACTTGCCCTGGTCGGGCCTCGAAGAGCCGCGGTCGCGCTCGAAGATGTCCGACGACAGGATGCGTTCATCGGTGCGCTCAACGGTCTTCATCAGGGTCGTCTCCGGTCGGTCGATCGGGCTGGTGTGCGGATGAGCGGATTCTGGACGCTGCGTTCGAAATGTTCAAGATAAATTTGAGCGTAGCGACCGAAATTTTAAATATTGCCTAGGGTTTTCCAGCAGGTTGTGGTACGAGGTGTTGATATTTGTGGACGCGAAGATCATTATTTGGCTATCTTCTCTGGAGACCTGCATGATCCGCCGTACCTTCCTGCTCGCGTCCACCACCCTTGCCGCCGCACTGGCCGCGCCTGTACCGGCTGTCGCGCAAGGCGCCGGCTTCCCGGGCAAGCCGGTCACGATCGTCGTGCCCAATGCGCCGGGCGGCGCGGTGGACATCCTGGCTCGCCTGCTCGAAAAGAACCTCGGCGAGACCTGGAAGCAGCCGGTGCTCGTGACCTACAAGGCCGGCGCCGGCACGGTGATCGGCACCGATTTCGTGGCCAAGTCAGCGCCCGACGGCCACACCATCTGCCTGGTGGTCACCTCGCACGTCATCAACCCCAGCCTGCGCAGGAACCTGCCGTTCGACACGCTGAAGGACCTGTCGGGCGTGACCATGCTGGCCACCTCGCCGGTGCTCATCTCGGCCTCGCCCGGCCTCGCGGCCGGCAACGTGAAGGAGCTGATCGCACTGGCGAAGAAGGAGCCGGGCAAGCTCACCTACGCATCGCCCGGCAGCGGCAGCTCCATGCACCTGGGCGGCGAGCTGCTCAAGACGATGGCCGGCATCGACATGCTGCATGCGCCCTACAAGGGCAGCGGAGGTGCCTATCCCGACGTGTTCGCCGGCCGGGTGGACCTGCTCATCGACCCGCTGTTCTCGTCGCTGCCGCACATCAAGGCCGGCAAGATGAAGCCGATCGCCATCATGAGTCCGCAGCGCTCGCCCATCGCGCCCGATGTGCCCACCGTGGCCGAGACGCTGCCCGGCTTCAGCGTGCAGAGCATGTTCGGCGCGGTGGTGCCCAGCGGCACGCCGCGCGAGGTGGTGAAGAAGATCAGCGCTGACATGGCGAAGGCGCTGCAGTCGCCCGAAGTGAAGGCCCGCATGGCCGACATCGGCCTCACGCCGGTGGGCAATTCACCGGAGGAGTTCGATGCGTTCATCCGCGCCGAGATCGACAAGTGGGCCAAGGTGGTGAAGGCCTCGGGCGCCACGGCTGACTGAACATGATGAGCATGACGACGCTGCAACTCGAGCCATTGCATCCGTTTGCCGCCGAAGCGAGCGGCATCGATCTGTCGCAGCCCCTTTCGCCCGCGCAGGTGCACGAGGTCGAAGCTGCGATGGAGCGGCATGCCGTGCTGGTGTTCCGCGGCCAGCCGCTCACCGAAGACCAGCAGATCGCGTTTGCCAGGAACTTCGGGCCGCTCGACATGGGCCTGCACAAGGTGAAGACCGGCCCGCGCCGCTTCAGGCATGGGAGCTGGTCGACATCTCGAACGTCAAGGTCGACGGCGAAGTGGCCGACCGCGCCCACGCCAAGATCGTGAGCAACCTTGCCAGGGGCCTGCTCCCCCTGCCGGTGTGCCCGCGCCCGGCGTTTGCGCGGCGCATGGCGGTGTTGCCGCCTCGTTGCGTGCAGAAGCACGCGGCC
>CAMLNA010000187.1 GCA_946481025.1 uncultured Rivibacter sp. | reverse complement strand
ATACCGGCCTGTCACGCCGGGGGTCGCGGGTTCGAGTCCCGTCCACTCCGCCAAACTTCAACGGCCACAGGCTTTCTGCCTGTGGCCGTTTTCATTTGTCCGGCCGACCGGCCGGACGCTTCTGCCTTACTTGCCCCGTGTCGCTTCAGGCATGGCCGACGAGTGGTGGTGCGCGATGAGCCACTGGCCGTTGGCCCATTCGTACACGTAGGTGTAGCGCGCCTGCACCGACTGGCCGTCCTTGAAGCGGAAGGTGTAGATGCCGACGTCTTGCGCGAGGTTGCAGCCGATCTTGATCGTGCGCTTGTCGATGCGGCCCTGCGGGCCGTTCTTCAGGAACTTGACGAAGTAGTCGCGGATCTCGGCCGGGTTGGTGCGCGGCTGGTTCGAGACCGTGGGCAGCAGCACCGCGTCCGATGCGTAGTTGGCCGTCACCTTGTCCGGGTCCAGGGTGGCAAGCGACGCGTTCCAGCGGTCGAACAGCGCGGCGACCTGGCGCTCGTCGGCGGCGGCACAGCTCGCCGTGCCCTGGGCGAAGGCCGGCAGGGCCGAGAAACCGACGGTGGCTGCGGCTGCACAAAGAAGGGCACGTCGGGCGTTGCGATGGTTCATCGAAGAAGTCCTCTCGAGGTGTTGAAGAAAGACACCGCGATTGCCGCGGTGCGAAACAGATTCTTCAAGCCGCGAATGAACCGGCGCGTGCGCATCGATGAAGCGCGAATGAGCGCTGGATGAACAGCGGATGAACGGCCGTGATGGCGTTCAGGCGCCGCTCAGGCGGCGCTGTCGTCGAACCGGTAGCCCAGGCCGCGCACCGTCTTCAGCAGCGCCAGCGGGTGGCCTTCGTCGATCTTGGCGCGCAGGCGGCGCACGTAGACGTCGACGATGTTGGTCAGCGGGTCCTCGTAGGTGCCCCACACGTTGGCCAGGATGCGCTCGCGGCTGTACACGCGACCCGGCGCGCTCATGAGCAGCTCCAGAAGCGCCAGCTCCTTGGCGGTGAGCACGATCGGCCGGCCGGCGCGGTGCACCTGCATGCGCTCGCGGTCCAGCACGAGGTCGGCCACCTGCAGCGTGGTCACCTGTGGGCGCAACTCGCGTGCGCGCCGCAGCAGCGCCTCGATGCGAGCGAGCAGCTCTTCGAAATCGAAGGGCTTGGTCATGTAGTCGTCGGCGCCGAGCCGCAAGCCTTTGACCTTGTCGCCGGTCGTGCTCATGGCGGTGAGCATGAGCACCGGCACCTGGCAGCCCTCGGCGCGCAGCGTCTGGCACAGCTCCAGGCCGCTGATTCCCGGCAGCATGAGGTCGAGGATCAGCAGCGAAAGATCATCGCGCCGTCCCATCTCGAGGCCTTCGGGGCCGCTGCGGGCCAGGTGGACGGTGAAGCCTTCGGCCTTGAGGCCGCGCACCAGAAAGTCGGCGACGCGTGGGTCGTCCTCGACGACGAGCAGATTCCTGTTCATGGGGCCCGGATTGTCGCCGCGGCGTCGGCGGAGGCATCCAGGCAGGGGAGCTCGATGCGCACCACCGTCCCTTGCCCGGGGACGCTGTCGATGCGGATGCGTCCGCGATGGGCCTGCACGATGCCCTGCGCGATCGACAGGCCGATGCCGGTGCCGTCGGCGCGGTGCTCGCGGGCGCGCCGCCCGCGGACGAAACGCTCGAAGACATGCGGCAGCTCCTGCGGATCGATGCCGATGCCGTGGTCGCGCACGACCAGCGCCACCTCGTGGTCGCCGTTGCGCTGCCAGCCCAGCTCCACCGTCCCGCCGGGGCGCGAATACCGGATCGCGTTGTCCAGCACGATCACCAATGCCTGCCGCAGCCGCTCCGCGTCGGCATGGACGTCCAGATGCACGGGAGGCGCCTCGCACTGGAGCTGCATGCCGTGCAGCGAGGCCAGCGCCTCCGCCTGGTCGGCCGCATCGGCGAAAAGCGCCGACAGCGGCAGCGGGGCCGGGTTGAACACCAGCTGGTCGGCCTCGGCGCGCGCCACCAGCAGCAGGTCGTCGACGACGCCGGTGAGCTGCTTGACGCCGCCGACGATGCGCGCGAGCGCCTGGCGGTATTCGGTGGCCGGCTTGTCGCCGCCGCGCAGCGTGATCTCGGCCTCGCCTCGGATCGCGGTGGCGGGCGTGCGCAGTTCATGGCTCAGGTCGGCGAACAGCTGGCGCCGCCGTTCGTCGAGGCGCTGCAGCGTCTCGTGCGCCGCCTGCAGCTCCCGGGTGCGTGCCTGCACCGCGTCCTCCAGCCGGCGCCGTGCGGCGTCGGCCTCGAGCCGATGCTGCTGCAGCTCTGCCGCCATCGCGTTGAAGTGGTTCGCCACGTGGTCGAACTCATCGCCCGAGCCGAGCGCGATGCGGTGGTGCAGTGCGCCCGCCTGGAGCGCCTGCGTGCCCTCGAGCAGGCGGTCCAGCGGACGCTGCAGCCGGCGGTTCAGGTGCAGGGCCCAGGCCACCGCCGCCACGAAGGTGACCGCCGCGATCAGCACCGCCTGCAGCCGCAGCTGTTCGAGGCCGCGCTCGGTCGCCGCGCGCGCGACCGGCACCGCCTTGCGCTGGCGCTCGATCGCGCCGTTGAGCAGCTCGCGCAGGTCGCGACCGTGGGTCGTGTCGAACACCTGGCCGATCTGCCGCCACACCCCCGAGAACTGCGCATGGTCACCCAGCGGACGCAGGCGCTCCAGCTGCGCCTGCAGCTCGACGATGTTGTCGTCCAGCAGGCGGCTGATGTCCACCAGTTGCTCGACCTCCTGGGGCACTTCGCCGCCCCCGCGCGCGGCCAGGTGCTGCCACGACGCGAGGTGCTGCTTCGACATGCCTGCCAGCCGCGCGGCACTCGCGCGCATGCGTTCGAGGGCCTGGTCGCGTGTCGCGGGCACGGCCCCCGCGTCCATCAGCTGCTGCGCCGCCCAGACCCGCAGCCGCTGCTTGTCGGACGACAGTTCCAGCAGTTCGGAAAGGATGTCGCTGGTGAGGCGGCTGTGGCTGGCGTAGCCGTTGACCCGCTCGGCGCCCCAGTAGACGAGAGCGGCCTGCACGCAGACCAGGGCCACCAGCACGATGAAGGCAAGAGACAGGCGCGATCGATACATGCGGCACTGTAGCGGGCGGGCTGCCGGGGCAAATGAACGCCAGATGAACCGGCCATGAACACCGCGGCGCAACCGGCAGGCGAGCCGCCCTTGACGCGCGTCAAACGTGCCCGTGCGGTGCACACGCAAGATGCCTGCAACCCCCGACGAATGACGACCGTGTATCGCCATCTGCTCGTGCCGGTGGACGGCACCTTGTTTTCCGACAGCGCCATGCGCAGCGGCGTGGGGCTCGCCCATGCCATGGCAGCCCGTGTCACCGGCCTCATCGTCGAGCCGGAGGCATCGCTGGGCTCGGGCCATTCGGCTTCGCACTATCTCGAAAGGCTGCACGAACACACCGGCCAGCAGCTGCGGCACGCCAGCCAGGTCATGTCGCGCTTCGCGGCCATGGCGCAAGCGCAAGGCGTGCCGTTTTGCGGCCACTACGTGTGCACCAGCCGCATTGAAGACGCCATTGCCGAGATCGCACGCCGCGAGGGCTGCGACCTCGTGGTGATGAGCACGCATGCGCGCACCGGCCTCGACGGCGTCCTCAAGGGTTCGCGGACCCAGGGCGTGCTGGCCCGTACCGAGCTGCCGGTGCTGGTGCTGCGCTGACGACCCACCCAGGGGCCAAGGACCTGCATGAACACATCCCTCGATGCCACGGCGCACCTCACCTTCCTCGGCGCTGCCGGCACCGTGACCGGCTCGCGCTACCTCCTCGAGGCGGCGGGACGCCGCGTCCTGGTGGACTGCGGCCTGTTCCAGGGCTACAAGACGCTGCGCATGCGCAACTGGGAACCGCTGCCCGTGGGCGCGCGCCACATCGACGCGGTCGTGCTCACGCATGCCCACCTCGACCACAGCGGCTACCTGCCGCGGCTGGTGCGCGACGGCTTCCATGGCCGGGTATGGAGCACGCCCGCCACGCGCGCGCTGTGCGAGGTGCTGCTGCCCGACGCCGGCCACCTGCAGGAAGAAGACGCGGCCTTTGCCAACCGGCACGGCTTCTCGAGGCACCGGCCTGCCGAGCCGCTCTACACCCGGGCGGACGCCGTGGCGAGCCTCGAGCGTTTCGAGACCGTGCCGTTCGGCCAGACCTTCGAGCCGGCCCCCGGCCTGCAGGTGCGGCTTGCGCCCCAGGGCCACATCCTGGGCGCCGCCAGCGCGCGCTTCGAGCTGGGCGGCACCAGCATCACCTTCAGCGGCGACATCGGGCGGCCGCACGACCCCATCATGCGGCCGCCGCAACCGCTGCTGGCCTGCGACTGGCTCGTCACCGAGTCCACCTACGGCGACCGTGAACATGTGGCCGACAACCTGGAGGACGCCCTCGGCACCGTCATCCGCCGCGTGGCGGCGCATGGTGGCGTGGTGGTGATCCCGGCCTTCGCGGTGGCACGTGCGCAGGCCCTGCTGCACCACATCGCACGGCTGCGGCAGCGCGATGCGATTCCTCACCTGCCGGTTTACCTCGACAGTCCGATGGCCATCGACGTCACCGGGCTCTACAAGCACTTCCGGCGCGAGCACCGGCTCAGCGACGAGGAGTGCCATGCCATGTGCGGCGGCGCGACCTTCGTGCGCACGGTCGAGGACTCCAAGCGGCTGAGCGCGGGGCGCGGGCCGATGGTCATCGTCTCGGCCAGCGGCATGGCCACCGGCGGCCGGGTGCTGCACCACCTCAAGGCCTTCGCACCCGACCACCGCAACGCCATCGTGCTGGCCGGCTACCAGGTGCCCGGCACACGCGGCGCCTCGCTGGCCGCCGGGGCACGCAGCGTGCGCATCCATGGCGTCGACGTGCCGGTGCGGGCCGAGGTGGTGCAGCTCGAAGGCGCGTCTGCGCATGCCGATGCGAGCGAGATCATGGGCTGGCTGCGCACCGCGCCGCGGGCGCCGCGCGGCGTGTTCGTCACGCATGGCGAGGCGGGTGCCGCCGATGCGCTGCGGCAGCGCATCGAGCACGAGCTCGGCTGGCCGGCTCGCGTGCCGATGTTCCGAGACCGGGTGGACCTGCTCAGCGGGGCCTGGTCGTGAACCTGCGGCCGCTCGCTCCACGGGCCTGGCTGGCATTCGCCATCGCCTGCATGCTGGCGGGCTGCTCCACATGGCAGCCCGCTCCGCGGGCACCAGCCGTCGCCTCCGCGGCGGCGCCCGGCCCGGCCGACTTCGCCGAGGCGGTCAACCGCGGCGTCCATGCCGCGGTGGGCATCTACGGCGTCGGCAAGAAGCTCGACCTGGCCGATGCCGACCTGGTCTCCCGGCCGGCCATCGGCATGGCGCCCGAACAGCTCCAGCCCGATCCCGGCACCAGCGACCCGGCCTCCATCGGCTCCGGCTTCTTCGTGGACGACCAGGGCCACGTGGTCACTGCGGCGCACGTGGTCACCAGCGTGCAATCCATCGTGGTCAAGCTGGCCGACCAGCGCGTGCTGGCAGCCCAGCTGGTGGGCGTGGACGAAGACGCCGACATCGCGCTGCTGAAGGTTGCTTTGGCCGAGCCCATCGTGCCGCGTTTCGGCAGCTCGCTGTCGCTGAGCCCCGGCGACTGGGTGCTGGCGCTGGGAGAGCCCTACGGCTTGGAGCGCACCGTGGTCGCCGGCATCGTGGGCGGCGCGCGCCGCCACTTCATCGAAGACAGCGACGTGCTGTTCATCCAGGCCGATCTCGCCTTGAACCCGGGCAACTCCGGCGGGCCGCTGCTCGACACCTCCGGCGCCATCGTCGGCATGAACTCGCGCATCGTGGTGGGCGGCATCGGCGCGCCGGGCGTGGCGCTTGCCATACCCATCGAGATCGTGCTGCAGCTGGCGGCCGAGCTGCGCAGCGGCGGCGGCCGCCAGCGGCCACGGCTGGGCGCCGCCTTCGAGGACGTGCCGCCGCAGCTGGCGCTGGCCGCGGGCCGGCACTACAGCAGCGGCGCGCTCGTCAAGGCGGTGTCGCCCGGCAGCCTGGCCGAACGCCTGGGCCTGAAGGTCGGCGACATCGTGGTCGGCATGAACCGCCTGCCGGTGGGCGACAGCGCCGAGCTGGTGCGCCTGCTGCTCGCCTGGCGCCGCGTGCCCGGCACGGTGGTCACGGTGTACCGCGAAGGCGGCTATCGACAACTCGCATGGCCAGGGAGCCCGCATTGAGTGTCCGCAACCTCGAAGCCCTGTTCCGGCCCGCCTCGGTGGCGGTGATCGGCGCCTCCGACCGGGCCGGCAGCATCGGCGCGCTGGTCATGCGCAACCTGCTGCAAGGCGGCTTCGCCGGGCCCGTGTGGCCGGTGAACCCGAAGCGCGACACCGTGGCCGGCCTGCGGGCCTGGGCCGGGGTCGGCCAGCTGCCGCAGGCGCCCGACCTCGCCGTCATCTGCACGCCGGCGCCCACGGTGCCCGGCCTGGTCGCCGAGCTGGGGTGCAAGGGCACACGTGCCGCGGTGGTGCTCACGGCCGGCCTCAAGGCCGGGCAGCAGCCCGGCGGGCCGACGCTCGAGCAGGCCATGCTCGACGCCGCCCGGCCTCACCTGCTGCGCATCCTCGGCCCGAACTGCGTGGGGCTGCTGGTGCCGGGCGTCGGGCTCAACGCCAGCTTCGCGCACCTGGCGGCCCGGCCCGGACGCCTGGCCTTCGTGTCGCAGTCGGGCGCGCTGGCCACCGCGATGCTCGACTGGAGCGACGCGCGCGGCATCGGCTTCTCGCACTTCATTTCGCTGGGCGACAGCGCCGACGTCGACTTCGGCGACGTGCTCGACTACCTGGCCAGCGA
>CAMLNA010000186.1 GCA_946481025.1 uncultured Rivibacter sp. | reverse complement strand
GCGACAGGAAACGGCGCAGCGGGCCGATGCTGCGCACGCGTTCGTCGGTGGGAGGCGCGTTGGCAGCGGGCACGGCGACGTGGGGACGGTGGGCTGGAACGACAGCCATTGGGATCTCCTGTTCATGGGCGAGCCATTGCAGGCATCGCGTGCACCGCCACTTTCCGTTCGCCCTGAGGTATCGAAGGGCTCGCAACGGTCGTCGCAGGGCTTCGATACCTCAGCCCGAACGGGAAGCGGTGGCTTCCTGAGGGTCCTTCAGCGGTACTGTCCGGCGTACTTCTCGACCTTGCCGATGTTGTCCTTCGTGACGAACCCCGGGCCCGAGCCGATGTGGCGCGCGCCGTAGGCGGGCGCCAGGCCGTATTCGTCGAAGCGCTTCTTCGCCTTGGCATTGCCCTTGACCGCGTCGGCCACGCGCTTCAGGTCGGCACCTTTCATTTCCTTCATCGTGGCCAGCACCGCCACCGGGATGTAGCCCTGCAGGTAGGGCTGCTGGTCGATGGCGAACTGCACCGTGCCGTCCTTGATGCCCTTGCTGATCTCGTCGGAGAGGTCGAAGGTGGCCATCCAGAGCTTGCCCTTCAGGCCGCCCTTCTCGATCACCTTCAGGGTGGGGTGGGCCGACGTCGGGCCGAGCGTGAGCACCGCCTGGGTGCCCGCGTTCTGGCGCAGGTAGGCCGACACCTTCGACTCGATGGTGGTGGGGTCGTCGCCGGCATCGAGGGTGGACTTCTTGTAGTCGGCGCCGATGGCTTCCGCGAAACCGCGGCAGCGCTCGAACGAGGCCGGGTTGGTGGCGTAGTGGTTCACGCACAGGAAGCTCTTGATGCCCGCCGCCTTGGCGCGAGCCCCCGCGCCCTTGCCGGCGTCGTATTCGGGCTGGCCCACGTGCATGAGCGCGCCGAGCTTCTCGCTCTGCTCGGTGGTGCCCGAGTTGATGGTGATGAGCGGGATCTTCTTGTCGGTCACCTTCTTGATCGCGCCCTGCAGCACGTTGTAGTCGGCGATCGTGGTGATCACGCCGTCGTAGCCGGCGGCCGCGGCCTGCTCGATGAGGCGCGCCATGTCGGCGAGGTCGCCGCTGGGCGGGTTGCGGTAGTCCACCTGCACGCCGTAGTCCTCGCCGGCCTGCTTGATGGCGTTCTTGATCGTGTTCCACCACGAGTCCGAGTCGGGCGCGTGGCTGATCAGCACGTACTTGCCGGCGGCCTGGGCGCCGCCGGCGGCGGCCAGCAGCACGGCCAGGGCCAGGGCCTTCCGCATGGGCCGCTTGAAGGGCATCGAAGTCATGTCGTCTCCTGTGTTCTGGTCTTCCGGGGTCGGGTACTTCGCCACACGGGCCGCGAGCGCGACCCTGCGGAAGATTCTAGGAACCGAAAGAATTTTTGTTCTTTCGTGGTTTCCCGTAGAAAGTTTTTTCTGTTTTTCTGATCCAATGGCGGCCAAGGTCGAAAGCGCATGCCCCGATGAGAACCCCGCCTCCCGAAATCACCACGGTCGACGAGCTGCTGAAGAAGATCAGCGCCGAGTACGAAAAACTGAGCCGCCAGCTGAAAGTGATAGCCAACTACGTGGAGCGGCATCGCGACCACCTGGCGCTCGAGCGCATCCAGGACGTGGCCGGGCGCTGCGAGGTGCAGCCTTCGGCGGTGATCCGCTTCGCGAAGCATTTCGGTTTCTCCGGCTATTCGGAGATGCAAAAAATCTTCCGCGAGGGCATTGCGCAGCAGATCGCGCCCAGCCGCAACTACCAGGCCCGCATCCGCCAGGTGATCGACACCGCGCAGGGCCGCCTGTCGAGCGCCGACATTGCGCACGAGTTCATCGGCGGCAGCATCGCCGGCATGCAGGAGCTGCAGCGCGACCTGCACAGCTCGGCCTTCACCGCGGCGGTGGACCTGCTGGCCGAGGCGCCTTCGGTATGGGTCCTCGGCACGCGGCGTTCGTATGCGGTGGCGGCCTACCTCGCCTATGCGCTGCAGCACACCGACAAGCCGGTCCACCAGGTCGCCGCGATCGGCAGCATGCATGAAGGCCAGATGCGCGGCGTGAAGCCGGGCGACGTGGTGATCGCGGTGTCGTTCGCGCCCTATGCCGAGGAGACGCAGTTCTGCTGCGAAACGGCGCTCGCGCGCGGCGCGCGCCTCATTGCCATCACCGACAGCCGCATGAGCCCGGTGGCGCGCGACGCCAGCGCGGTGCTGCTGGTGCAGGAAAGCAGCACCTTCGGCTTCCGCTCGCTCACCAACACCATGTGCCTGGCGCAGAGCCTGTTCATCGCGCTGGCCTACCACCTCGAGCTGGACTATCAACCCAGCCCGTCTTCGTCGTCCCGTTCTTCTTCGGAGCTCGCTTGAGATGAAACGCGTTGCCCTCTTCGGCGCCGGCCGCATCGGCCGCATCCACGCCGCCAACCTCGCCGCCCTGCCGGGGGTGGAGCTCGCCCTGGTCAGCGACCCGATGGCGGATGCCGCGCGAGAACTCGCCGGCCGCCACGGCGCCCAGGTCGCGCAGAGCATCGAAGCGGTGTTCGCCGATGCCAGCATCGACGTGGTGGCGATCGCCTCGCCCACCACCACCCACAGCGACCTCATCACGCGGGCGGCGGCGGCCCGCAAGCACATCTTCTGCGAGAAGCCGGTGGACCTGTCGGTGGAGCGGGCCCAGGCCTGCGCGCGCGCGGTGGCCGAGGCGGGCGTGGCCTGCATGATCGGCTTCCAGCGCCGCTTCGACCCGACCTTCAACGCCGCGAAGGAAAGGCTGGACGCCGGCGAGATCGGCACGCCCGAGATGCTGGTGATCACCAGCCGCGACCCCGGCGCGCCGCCGGTGGACTACATCCGGCAGTCCGGCGGCATCTTCCGCGACATGCTGATCCACGACTTCGACGTGTTCCGCTGGATCCTCGGCGACGAGGCGGTGTGGCTTTGCGCCACGGGCTCCTGCCTCACCGACCCGGCCATCGCCGAGGCGGGCGACGTGGACAGCACCGCCGTCACGCTGCGCACGAGGCAGGGGCGCCTGTGCCAGATCAACACCACCCGGCGCGCCGCCTACGGCTACGACCAGCGCTTCGAGGTGCTGGGCTCCAAAGGACTGCTGGCCTGCGGCAACCACAAGCCCACCGAGGTGACGCTGGCGACGTCCTCCGGCACCAGCCACGACAACCCCGAGCATTTCTTCCTGCAGCGCTACCGCGACGCCTACCGGCTCGAGGTCGCGCACTTCTTCGAGCGGCTGCAGGACGGCAAGCCGTTCCGCACCACGGTGGAAGACGGCGTGGCCGCGCAGCGCCTGGCCGATGCGGCCGCCGAGTCCATGCGCACCGGCCAGCCGGTGCAGCTGGGCTGACATGGGCGCCCGCCTCAGGGTCGGCATCGCCGGCCTGGGCCGGCTGGGCTGGCGGCATGCCGAGAACCTGGCGCTGCGCACCCGGCACTGCGAGCTGGCGGCGGCCTGCAGCCCGGTGCCGGCGGAGTTGCAGCGGGCGGCCTTGCAATTGGGCGTGGGCCGCCTGCACGAGAGCTTCGAGCGTTTCGTGACCGACCCGGGGCTCGATGCGGTGGTGCTGGTCACGCCGACCTCGCTGCATGCCGACCAGGTCATCGCGGCGCTCGAGGCCGGCAAGCATGTCTTCGTCGAAAAGCCGCTGGCGCTCGACCTGCCGGACTGCGAACGCGTCGAGGCGGCGGCGCGCGAGCACCCGCGGCAGGTCGCGATGGTCGGTTTCGTGCGGCGCTTCGACGCGAGCTACGCACACGCCAAGGCGGCGGTCGACGCGGGCGGGATCGGCCGCGCCTTCATCGTGCGCTCGCAGACCTGCGACCGCAACGACGAGTCCGGCGCGTTCATCCGTTTCGCGCCGACCTCGGGCGGCCTGTTCATGGACTGCAGCGTGCACGACATCGACCTGGCCCGCTGGATGCTCGGCAACCCCAGGGCGGAGCGGGCGTTCGCCACCGGCACCGTCGCGATCCACAAAGGCCTCGAGCCCCTCGGCGACGTGGACAACGGTTTCGCGACGGTGGAGTTCGAAGGCGGCGCGCGGGCGGTGTTCTATGCCTCGCGCACCTTTGCCCACGGCCACGAGACCAGCACCGAGGTCATCGGCACGCAAGGCAAGCTGCTGGTGGGCCACGGCGCGGCGCGCGACCGCGTGGTCACGAGCGACGCGCATGGCGTGCGGCATGTGGCGCTGGCCGACTTCTTCGAGCGCTTCGAAGGCGCCTTTGCCGCCGAAATGCAGGCCTTCGTCGATGCCTGCCGCGGCGAGAGGGCGTTGCCGCTGACGCTGGCCGATGCCACCGAGGCCACCCGCATCGGGCTGGCCATCACCCGGTCGCTGCGCAGCGGGCAGGTCGAGGCGGTCTGACCTCGAGAGGGTTGGACAAGCCGCGGGCCGGTGCAATGATCCGGCCCCATGAGTCTTGCTGTGTATGCCCAGGCAGCCGAACCCGGCGTGATCCGGCTGTGGGTCGGCCTGTTCGACACCGAGCAGCCGCCGCCGCTGGCCTTTCGCATCGACGGACAGCCGGCCACGCCGCTCGGCGCGTCGGCGCTGACCCCCATACGGGACCGCACCACCGGCCACAGCGGCCTGCCGGCGAACCACCGCGGCGTGTTCAGCTTCGTGGTGCCGCAGCCGGGCCGGCCCTACCGCGTGGAGGTGCTGGCCGGTGCGCTGCGCCAGGAACTCGTGACGCCGGCGCTGCCCGAGGCGGTGCCGCCGGTGCTGGACGGCAGCTTCAACATCCTGCTGTGCTCGTGCTACTTCCAGCCCGAGGACGCGAGCGGCCTGCTGGGCACCATCGTGTCGCAGATCCAGCGCTCGCCCCAGCTCACGCTGATGCTGGGCGACCAGGTGTACCTCGACCTGCCGCTGTTCGAGGACCTGCCGGAAACCGAGCCGGCGCTGTCGCAGCGCCTGGGCGAGAAATACCGCCGCAACTGGGCCTCGTCGGCGCTCGGCATTGCCGGGCTGGGGCCGGTGCTGGCACGCGCGCCGGTGGCCTGCCTGCCCGACGACCACGAGTTCTGGAACAACTATCCGTTCGAGCAGAAGCAGCTGCCCAACACCTGGCGCGAGGCGGTGCGCCGGCGCTGGGCCGAAGCGGCGCTCGCCCTGTACGACGACTACCAGCGCACCGGCGCCGACGGCGCCCAGCGCATCGACGTCGAGCCGCTGAAGCTGCTGCTCATCGACACCCGCTGCCGGCGCGACGACCGGTTCGAACGCCTGATGAGCGAGGAGACCCTGGCGGCCGTCGAGCAATGGGCCGCCGACCTGCTGGCCGCCAAGGCGGCGGCGCAGCCGGCCGTGGGCCTGCTGGCGTCGGGCCAGGCCTTGTTCATCGATGCGCCGCAGCGCGAGTCCGACAAGCGCAACATCGACGCGGAGCTGGCCAACTACGCGCAGTTCGACCCGCTGTACCGCGCCCTCGAGCGGGTGGCCGATGCCGGCGTGCCGGTGCTCTACATCACCGGCGACGTGCATTGGGGCCGGGTGGCCGGCGGCACAGACCTGCGCAGCGGCCGCACGCTGCTCTACGAGGTGATCTGTTCGCCGTCGCGGCTGATCCGCGTGCCCTTTGCCGACGCGGCGCGCGAGTCGTGGGCCGGGGTGCGCGGCATCTTCGGCAAGCCGCCGCCCTGGCCGCGCCACACCGAGCCGGAAGACGTGCCCGAGCGCTTCGGCGACAACCGCCGCTTCGGGCTGCGCAACCTGTTCAAGCAGCGCGGCGACCAGGTGGCCGTGCTGTCGTTTTCGCGCGCGGGCCACGGTGTCGACTTCCAGGTCACCTACTACGCCGTCCACCCGGACAAGGCGGTCGCGAAGTCGCAGTCGACCGAGCGCTTCCAACTGCGCAGCATCTGAAAAGAGAGGAGGGTCCCATGCTCAGGCAAGCCCGTTCGACGTCCCGGACCGCCAACCCGCTGTTCACGCCGCTGGAGCGGCCGCTCGCCGAAAGCAACACGCAATGGGGCGAACGGGCGGTGGCGCAGATGGACACGGGCGGCAGCAGCGAGTGGAGCTACGTGGTGCTGCTGGGCGGCTCCGACACGATGGCCTTCCGGCTGCGCATCGCCCAGTCGCACCTGCGCAGCGACATGCTGCCCTCGTTCTGGTCGGAAGCCATCCTGGTGGAGCTCAAGGCCAACAGCGTGGCCGGCGCGCGGGCGATCCATGTGCCGCTGGTGCAGCCGCAGGGGCCCGACTTCTCCACCCGCAACAACGGCGTGGTGGTGCGTCCGCTGCGCGACTTCGACGACACCCGGCGCTACCCCAACATCGCGCTGATCGCGCTGCCGGTGCCGCAGGCGAGGATCCTCGAAGCGGTGCAGCGCTTTCGCAAGTCGCGCTCCACGCTCGACGCGCTGGAGCACGTGCTGCGCTGGCTCGCGTTCGCCTGGGGCGCGGCCCGCACCCCCAACCCGCTGCACGACAACTTCGGCCTGCCCTCGGCCTGCATGCTCGAGACGGTGTGCGCGGCGGCCAACCTCGACCTCACGCCGGGGCTGGAGGCGCGGGCCTCCTGCCCGGAGGCCATCTGGGTGGCCGCGCGCTACTGGCAGGACTTCTTCGAGCATGCGCGCGGCCATGCACCCATCGGTCGCTACTGGGCGCCGCATCGCTACCCGATCGAGGAGCCGGCGGGGCCGGCGCAGCGCAGGAAAGGCGGGTAAGGTTGCCGCCTTCGCCTCCCTGAATGATCTCGATCCCCGATATCGATGAGCAAACTCAAATACACCGTCATCGGCCTGGGCACCTTCGGCAGCACGGTCGCGCGCGAGCTCGAGCGGCTGGGCAACGAAGTGCTGGGCATCGACC
>CAMLNA010000185.1 GCA_946481025.1 uncultured Rivibacter sp. | reverse complement strand
GCCAACAGCAACCAGATGCTGCTCGAGGCGATGGGCCTGCACGTGCCGGGCGCGGCGTTCATCCACCCGCACAGCGGCCTGCGCGAGGCGCTCACCCGCGAGGCGGTGCGCACGGTGCTGGCCAACATCAAGGCGAAGCGCTACACGCCGATCGGCGAACTGGTGGACGAGCGCTGCATCGTCAATGCCATGGTCGCGCTGCTGGCCACCGGCGGCTCCACGAACCACCTGATCCACTGGGTGGCGGTCGCGCGTTCGGCCGGCATCCTGATCGACTGGACCGACTTCTCCGACCTGTCGGCCTCGGTGCCGCTGCTGGCGCGCGTGTACCCCAACGGCTCGGCCGACGTGAACCAGTTCCAGGCCGCCGGCGGCCCGGGCTTCGTGCTGCGCGAGCTGCTCGACGGCGGCTGGCTGCACGGCGACGTGATGACCGTCTCGAAAAACGGCCTGCGCGACTACACGCAGCTGCCGGTGGCGGTGCAGGGCGATGCGCAGGCGGTGCAGTGGCAGGCGCTGCCCACCGAGCCGGGCGACGCCGCCATCGTGCGCCAGGCCGCCTCGCCGTTCAGTCCCACCGGCGGCCTGAAGCTGCTCACCGGCAACCTGGGCCGCTCGGTCATCAAGGTCTCGGCCGTGCCCGAAGACCGCCATGTGATCGAGGCGCCCGCGCGGGTGTTCGACGAGCAGGAGCAGCTGCTGGCCGCGTTCAAGGCCGGCGAGCTGGAGCGGGACTTCGTGGCGGTGGTGCGCTTCCAGGGCCCGCAGGCCAACGGCATGCCCGAACTGCACAAGCTCACGCCGCCGCTGGCGGTGCTGCAGGGCAAGGGCTTCCGTGTCGCGCTGGTGACCGACGGCCGCATGAGCGGCGCGTCGGGCAAGGTGCCGGCGGCCATCCACGTGAGTCCGGAGGCGCAAGCGGGGGGGCCGCTTGCCAAGGTGCGCGATGGCGACGTGATCCGGCTCGATGCGATCACCGGCACGCTGCAGGCGCTGGTGCCGGCCGACGAGTGGGAGCAGCGCGAGGTCGCCGTGCCCGGCGATGCGCACCGCGACACGCACGCACACGGCCTGGGCCGCGAACTGTTTGCCGGCCTGCGCCGCAATGTGGTGGCCGCGGAGCAGGGCGCCTGCACCTGGCTGTGACTCTCTTGCCAAACGAAAGAACCCGACCGATGAACACGCTCGAACTCGCAAGCCATGGCCCGGTGATCCCGGTGATCGTGATCAAGCGCCTCGAAGACGCCGTGCCGATGGCCGAGGCCCTGGTGGCCGGGGGCGTGCGCGTGCTCGAAGTGACGCTGCGCACGCCGGTGGCGCTGAAGGCCATGGAAGCGATCGCCAGGGCGGTGCCCGATGCCATCGTGGGCGCAGGCACGGTGCGCTCGGTGGCCGATGCGCAGGCCGCCAAGGATGCGGGCTGCCGTTTCGCGGTGAGCCCCGGCTACACCCCGGAAGTGGGCCGTGCCGCGCGCGAAATCGGCCTGCCGCTGCTGCCCGGTGTCGCCACCGGCAGCGAGGTGATGACGGCCAATGCCGACGGCTACTACTTCCTGAAGCTCTTTCCGGCCACCGCGGTGGGCGGCGTGCCGCTGCTCAAGGCGCTGGCCGGTCCGTTCCCCGACGTGGTGTTCTGCCCGACTGGCGGCATCACGGCCGAGACGGCGCCGCAGTTCCTGGCGCTGCCCAACGTGAAGGTCTGCGGCGGCTCGTGGCTGACGCCCGACGACGCGGTGCAGTCCGGCGACTGGGCGCGCATCACGCAGCTCGCCAGGGCGGCGGGCACGCTGCGCGGCTGAGCGCTTCATCCAGCGCGACGACGGGCGCGCCCGAGAGGACGCCGCGGATCCGGCTTTGCCGGTCCGCTGGAGGCGCCCCCTTGAGGGGGAGCGGCGAAGCCGCTACGGGGGTGGGTCAGAACACCACACCCGCGAACAGCATCACGTTCGCATACGGCGTGAATTCGCCGGTGCGCACGATGGCCCGGGCGCGCCGGCTGCGGCGCTTGAAGCTTTCGTGGCTCACCGCCTGCAGCGGCACGCCGCCCAGCCAGGAAGGCAGGCGTGCTGCCAGCTCCGGGCTGCGCGCCCCCAGCTCTTCGGCACACAGTGCGTGTTCCACCTGCATCTCGCAGAGCACGGCGGCCAGCACGTCCGAAAAGGCGGGGACGCCGCGGGTCACCGCGAGGTCGATGCAGCGCACGCCAGGCGGCACGGGCAGGCCGGCGTCGGCGATCACCAGCGCGTCGCCATGGCCCAGCGTGGCGACGAGGTGCGACAGCTCGCCATGCAGCAGCGAAGCCTTCTTCATGGCAGGAGCTCTTCGCGGTGCGGCATGGCCGACATCGCGCCGCGGCGCGACACGCTGAAGGCGGCGGCTCGCTGGGCGAAGGCCACCGCGTCGTGCAGCGGCAGGCCGTCGCGGCAGCGGGCCGCGGCCAGGGCACCGATGAAGGTGTCGCCGGCGCCGGTGGTGTCCACCACCCGGGCCGCGGGTTGCGCGTCGTGGCGCACTGCGCCGCCGGGTGTCGACACGTGCACGCCGCGTTCGCCCAGTGTGACGATCACCGTGGCGGCGCCCAGCCGGCGCAGTCGCTCGGCCGCCAGCACCTCGTCGACCGGCTCGCCCGGCGCCTGGCCCGCCAGCGCGGCGGCCTCGCTTTCGTTGGGCACCAGCAGGCTCACCTGCTGCAGCAGCTGCGGCGGCAGGGGCTGCACCGGCGCCGGGTTCAGCAGCACCGGCACGCCGGCCGCATGGGCCACGGCGATGGCTCGCTGCACCGCGGGCAGCGGGCTCTCCAGCTGGCACACGAGCATGGAGGCGGCAGCGATGGTGGCGGCCGCGGCGTCGATGTGCGCCGCGGACAGCGCCGCATTGGCGCCGGCCTCGATGGCGATGCTGTTCTGGCCGTTTGCATCGTCGACCAGCACGATGGCGACACCGCTGGGGCCGCTCACCGTGGCGAGATGGTCCACGTTCACGCCTTCGGCCTGCAGCGTGCCGCGCATCTGCGCGCCGAAGACGTCGCTGCCCACGCAGCCCACGAAATGCACCTCGGCGCCGAGCCGCGCCGCGGCCACCGCCTGGTTCGCGCCCTTGCCGCCGGGCATCGTCTCGAAGCCGTGGCCGGAGACGGTCTCGCCGGGGCGCGGCAGTTGCTGCACGCGCAGCACCATGTCCATGTTGGCGCTGCCAACGACAACGATCATGCGGGCTCCTTGCAGGCAGCGGTGGACCGCCGCAGGCACAGCGCGGGCTGCAGGATCTCGCGGCGCAGCGGCTTGTCACGCTGGGCAATGCGTTCCAGCAGCAGGCGAGCCGCCAGCGCGCCGGTCTGGTGCTTCGGTTGCACGACCGTGGTGAGCGGCGGGTTGCAGTAGGCGGCCAGCGCGATGTCGTCGAAGCCGATCACCGAAAGGTCTTCAGGGATGCGCAGGCCGGCCTCGGCGGCCGCGCAGACGGCGCCAATGGCCATGAGGTCGTTCGAGGCGAACACGGCGCTGGGACGCCGCTGCCGCATCCTGAGCAGCGAGCTCATCGCCTCATGGCCGCCGGCGCTGGTGAAGTCGGCGCTGCGCAGCAGCTTGTCGTCGACCCGCAGGCCCGCCTCGGTCAGTGCGCGGTGATAGCCCTGCACCCGCTGCCGGGCCGGCGACAGCGCCTGCGGCCCGGCGATGCAGGCGATGCGGCGGTGGCCGAGTTCGAGCAGGTGCCGGGTGGCGAGGTAGCCGCCCAGCTCGTGGTTCACCTCCACCAGGTCGGCCGCCAGGTCGTCGATCTCGCGGTCGACCACCACCTGAGGCATGCCGGCCGAGCGCAGCGTGGCGATCAGCTCGGGGTCGCCTCCCGAGGACAGCACGATGAGCCCGTCGACCTGCTTCTCGCTCAGCACGCGCACGTACTGGGCCTGCTTGTGCGGGTCGTCGTCGGAGTTGCACAGGATGACGTTGAAGCCGGCTTCGAAGCAGGTGTCCTCGATGCCGCGGATGATCTCCGCGAAGTAGGGGTTGGAGTTGTTGGGGATCATCATCCCGACCGTGTGCGTGCGGCTGCTCTTCAGGCTGCGCGCCAGGGCGCTCGGCACGTAGTTGAGCGCGGCGATGGCCTGCTGCACCCGCAGGCGCGCGGCCTCGCTCACGAAGCGCGTGCCATTGATGACGTGCGACACGGTGGTCACCGACACCTGGGCGTGCTGGGCGACGTCCTTGATCGTGATCATGCGGTGCGCCGGTTCGTGAGCCGCGCGCGGTACACGTCGAGCACCACCGCCAGGATGATGACGAAGCCGGTGACCATCTGGCGCAGGAAGTCGCTCATGCCGATGAGGATCAGCCCGTTGGCCAGCACGCCGATGATGCAGGCGCCCAGCAGCGTGCCGATGATGGAGCCGCGCCCGCCCGACAGGCTGGTGCCGCCGATGATGACCGCGGCGATCGCGTTGAGCTCGAAGCCGATGCCGATGATCGGGCTCGCGATGGTGAGCCGCATCATGTAGATCACGGCGCCCACGCCCACCGCCACACCGGCGATCACGAAGGCCGCGATCTTGTAGCGCCTGACGTTGTGGCCGGCCAGCCGCACCGCCTCCTCGTTGTTGCCGATGGCATAGAGCAGCCGGCCGAACACGGTGCGGTTGAGCACGAACCAGCCGATGGCCACCAACGTCAGAGCGACCAGGAAGATCGCCGGCACGCCCAGCAGCGTGGCGCTGCCGAAGTTGTTGAAGGCGTCGGGGAATTCGTAGATCGAGCGCGCCTCGGTCCACTGCAGCGCGGCACCGCGCGCGATGTTGAGCATGCCCAGCGTGACGATGAACGAGGGGAGGCCCCAGAACGCCGACACCCAGCCGTTGGCGAGTCCGCAGGCCGCCCCCACCGCGATGCTGGCGGCCAGGGCCAGCCCGATGGCGGCGCCCGCCGGCAGCGTCTCGATCTTGAGCACCGTGCCGGCCACCACGGCGCAGAAGGCCATCACCGAACCCACCGAGAGGTCGATGCCGCCGATGAGGATCACGAAGGTCATGCCCACCGCGAGGATCACGTTGATGCTGATCTGCGTGAAGATGTTGGTGATGTTGTTGGCCGTGAGGAAGATCGGCGACAGCACCGAGAACACCGCGATGAGCGCCAGCAGCGCCACGCCGATGCCGGCCTCGCGCAGCACGGCCCTGGCCTTGCCCTGCCAGGCGGGCTGAAGGTTCGAAGGAGGGGGCGCGCTCATCGTCGCACCCTGGTCAAGCAGCTTCTGCATGGTTGGAACTCCCGGGCTGCATGTATTCCTGGTAGGCCATCGCCAGGATGGCTTCTTCGTCGAAACGCTCGCGCGGCAACTCGCCGGCCAGCGCGCCCTTGCTGAGCACGAGGATGCGGTCGCACACGCTCATCAGCTCGCGCAGGTCCGACGACACGACCAGCACCGCGAGGCCGTCGGCCGCCATGCGTTCGAGCAGGGCGTGGATCTCGGCCTTGGCGCCCACGTCCACGCCGCGGGTGGGCTCGTCGAGCAGCAGCACCTGCGGCTCGCGCAGCAGCCACTTGCCCAGCACCACCTTCTGCTGGTTGCCGCCGGACAGCTCGCGCACCGGCTGGCCCACCGAGGCGAGGCGGATCTTCAGGCCGGCGGCGGCACGGAGGGCGGCGGCTTCTTCGTCACCCGCACGCAGCAGGCCGCGGCGCGACACCGCGCCCAGGTGCGCCAGGCTGATGTTGGCGCGGATCGGCATGTCGAGGATCAGGCCCTCGTCCTTGCGGTTCTCGGTGACGAGGCAGATGCCCTCGGCCAGCGCGTCGCGCGGCGAGCGGATGCGCACCGGCCGGCCGTCGCGCAGCACCGTGCCGGCCGTCGGCATGTCGGCGCCGAAGATGGCACGCACCGTTTCGGTCCGGCCCGAGCCCACCAGGCCGGCCAGACCCACGATCTCGCCGTAGCGCAGCGTGAAGTCGACCTGCCGCCCGGCGCGCTGGCCGCGGTAGCGCAGGCCCTGCACCTGCAGCGCGGGCGCACGGTCGGCCTGCAATGCCGCCGGCTTGTGCGGCGGCCGCTCCTCGAGCGCGCGGCCCACCATCAGGCGCACCAGCTCGTCGGGCGAGGTCTGGGCCATGGCCTGCGTGGTGACCTTGCGGCCGTTGCGCAGCACGGTCACGCGGTCGCACACCTCGAAGAGTTCCTGGAGGTGGTGGGACACGAACACCACCGTCACGCCGCCGTCGCGCAGCTGGCGGATGAGCTGCAGCAGGCGGTCGGTCTCGCGCGGCGTGAGCGTCGCGGTGGGCTCGTCCATGACGACGATGCGGCTGCGGCTCGACAGCGCCTTCGCGATCTCGATCAGCTGCCGCTGCGCCATGCCGAGGCTGCCCACGCGGGTTTGCGGCGAGAGGTCGTCCAGGCCCACGAGCGCAAGCAGTTCGCGGGCGCGGCGGGTCATCGCCGCGCGGTCGAGCAGGCCGAAGCGCCGGCGGGGCAACTGCTCGAACAGCAGGTTCTCGGCCACCGACAGCTCGTCGAGCATGTGCAGTTCCTGGTGCACCACGCGAATGCCGGCGCGGATGGCGTCGAGCGGCGTGTGCGGCGCATAGCCCGCGCCGAAGAGCGTCATGCTGCCGGCGTCGGGCCGCTCGGCACCGCCCAGCAGCTTGATGAGGCTGGACTTGCCGGCGCCGTTCTCGCCGGCCAGCGCATGCACCTCGCCGGCCTGCAGCTCGAGGTCCACGCCGTCGAGCGCCACCACGCCGGGGTAGCGGCGGGTGAGGCCCTGGAGCGAGAGGGCGGGGGAGGGCGGATGCGGGTCCATCGCCGTCATTCACCGTGACTGCAGCAAAGACCCAAAACCTTCACCG
>CAMLNA010000184.1 GCA_946481025.1 uncultured Rivibacter sp. | reverse complement strand
CGCGGCGCCAGCAGCTTGCTCAGGCGGTCCTCGGTGCCCGGCAGGCGCTCGAGCTTCGGGTAGCGCAGGCCGCCGCGGTAGTCGATGCGCACGATGCGGTAGTTGTCGCCCTCCTTCAGCAGCAGTTCCAGCGCCCGGCCGTCCTTGGCGGCGGTGATGGCGTCCTTCAGCACCTCCGGCTTGAAGGCCCTCAGGTTCACCGCCACCAGCGTGGCCCCGGGGGCCACGCCGGCCCGCCAGGCCGGGCTGTCCCAGTTCACCGTGGTGACCTTGCCGCTGCCGTTGTCCACCGACAGGCCGATCGAATGGTTGAGGTGGGTGCGCTTGGCATCGGCCTCCTCGGCCTTGAAGAACTCGCTGGGCGTTTCGGTGTAGACGAGCTTCCAGCCGCCGCGCGCCAGGCCGTCGAGCGGCGCCTTCTCATGGTTGTCGAGCCGCTCGCGCAGGAAGCCGGCCCAGTCGTGGGCCAGCACGCCGTTGAGTGCCTTCACCACGTCGTCGAAGGTGTAGGTGAGCGGCGCCACCCGGCCGTCCTCCACGCCGAAGAAGGCGCGGGCGAAGTCGTCGAGAGACTTCCTGCCGCCCGAGCGTTCGCGGATCAGCGTGTCGGCGTCGAGCCAGACGAGCGCCGCCTCGTCGTAGTAGTCGGCGCCGCGCTGCCAGTCGGCCCAGTCCTTCTGGGCCCGCCAGCCGATGATGGCTTCCTGCGTGGTGTCCTGGAGGTTGCGCCACTGGCGGCCGGCGCGGCGCTCGGCCCATGCGGCGATCGTGGCCCAGCCGTCGCGCGCCTGCTCCAGCGAGGCCAGACCGCTGCGCACGGTGAGCACGTTGCCCCAGTACTGCGTCTGGCCTTCGTAGACCCACAGCAGGCTGTCGCGCATCGGCTCGTTGTAGTGGTCGGTGGTCAGCTCGGCCGGGCGGCGGAACTTGCCGTTCCACGAGTGCACGTACTCGTGCGGCAGCAGCTCGCGCGACAGGATGGCCTTGCCCCAGTCCTTGAAGTAACCGGGCTTCACGCCGTTCTCGCTCGACTGGTGGTGCTCGAGGCCGATGCCGCCGAAGCTGTCGCTCATGGCGAGCAGGAAGTCGTAGTGCGCGAAATGGCGCGCGCCGAACAGCCGGTCGCTCTGCAGGACGAGCTGGCGATGCGCATTGAGCTGCTCCACGGTGGCGGCAATGTGAGACGGCTCGTCGCCCATCATGTTGAGCGCCACCGGGCGGCGCGAGGCCGGCCCTTCGAGCTCCACACGCCTGAAGTGCCGCCCGGCGAAGACCGGCGAATCGACCAGCGTCTCGACCGAGACGTTGCGGTAGTGCGTCCAGCCTTCGGCGGCCGGCCGGGCCGGGTCGGGCCGCAGCGCGGTGCCGTGCTGCCAGCCGGCCGGCAGCTTCAGGCTGGGCGCCACCTCGATGCGGCTCGCGGCATGGCCGGCCGGGTACAGCAGCACCGTGTGCCACTGCACGCCGAGCATCTCGCGGGTCATCGTCACGCGGCCGGTGTCGCTGGTGACCGGCGACAGGTGCTCGAACTCCAGCTGCAGCGCGCTCACGCCCTGGGGTACGTCGACGTGGAAGACGTGCGGCTCCACGGCGTCGCGCGTCCATGCCAGCGGCGCGCCGCCGGCAGTGATCCTGAGGCCCGCGAGCTTGCCGGCGTCGGCCGTGGGGCCGTGATGGCCGGGGATCCAGCGCGGGTACAGCAAGGTGAGCCGGCCGGCGCGCGCCGGCAGCGTTTCACGCACGCGAAATATCTTGCGGTCAAGGTCGGTGGCATCGACCTGCAGCGAGATGGGGCCGAGATAGGGCTCGTCCTTGGCGGCCGGCAGCCCTTGTGAGGCGGCGGCGAAGGCCATGCACAGGCCGGTGGCGAACACCAGTGCCCGTCGCGACAGTCGGTTGAATGTCATGAGTATTGGCAGTCCCTTGTGAAAGCGCGCACGATAACGGAGATGGGCGCCCCGTGCCGTGCGCCGAAGGAACACGAGACGATGAAACATGTGAGTCTGCCGGGCGGTGAGAAGGTGCCGGCGCTGGGTCTGGGCACCTGGCGCATGGGCGAATCGGCGCGAACCCGCGCCGCTGAGGTCGCGGCCGTGCGAGAGGCCATCGGGATGGGCTACCGGCTCATCGACACCGCCGAGATGTATGGCGAAGGCGGCGCCGAGAGCGTGGTGGGCGAAGCGCTGCGGGGCGCGGTGCAGGCCGGCGACGTGCGGCGCGAGGAGCTGTTCATCGTGAGCAAGGTCTATCCGCACAACGCCAGCCGCGCGGGCACCGTGGCAGCCTGCGAGCGCAGCCTGGCGCGGCTGGGTCTGGACCACATCGACCTGTACCTGCTGCACTGGCGGGGCTCGCACCCGCTGCGCGAAACCGTCGAAGGGTTCGAGGCGCTGCTTGCCCGGCAGCACATCCGCCACTGGGGTGTGAGCAACTGTGACGTCGACGACCTGCAGGAGCTGTGGTCGGTGTCGGGCGCCTGCGCGGCCAACCAGGTGTGGTACTCGATGAGCCAGCGCGGCGCGGAGTTCGACCTGCTGCCGTGGCAGCGTGAACGCGGTGTGCCCCTGATGGCCTACAGCCCGATCGACCAGGCCGAGCTCGCCCGCAACATCATGCTGGCCGAGCTGGGGCTGCGGCGCGGCATCACCGCGGCCCAGCTGGCACTGGCCTGGACGCTGCGCGACGGCGGCGTGATCGCCATCCCCAAGGCGGTGAAGACCGAACACCTGCGCGCGAACCTGGCGGCCGCCGACGTGCAGCTGGACCGCGAGACGCTGGCCGCCATCGACACCGCCTTTCCGCCGCCGAAGCGCCGGCAGCCCCTGGCGGTGAACTGAGAACCGGGCCGGGCGCTGCTGCGCCCGGCGCTTCAGGCCGGGGCGCCGGTCGCGCCGCGAAACCGCGCACCGCTGCACCAGACCCAACACTTCCAGCGCCAGCGATGCTGCGAATGCAGCACAACGGTGCAGGTCGGCCGGCTTGAGCGGCATCAAGCGCTGGCACGGGCATTGCAAGTCGTGACTCGTTATGACGAGTTCACGCACCCCTTTGAACAAGCCGCCCGCGCTGCCTCGCAAGGCCGGCAGCGCCGACGTGCACAACCTCGCGTCGCCGCAGCCGCTGTATGCGCAGATCCGCAGCGCCTTGCGCGAGCGCATCCTCGACGGCACCTACCAGCCGCACCAGCAGCTGCCTTCCGAAAGCGAGCTGATGGCCGCCTACGGCGTGAGCCGCATCACCGTGCGCCAGGCGCTGGGCGACCTGCTCAACGAAGGCCTCATCTTCACCTTGCACGGCAAGGGCAGCTTCGTGTCCAGGCCCAAGGCCTTCCAGGACCTCGCGCGGCTGCAGGGCTTCGGTGAGGCGATGCGGCAGATGGGTTATGAAACCTACGCGCGGGTGCTGTCGCTGCGCAGCGTGGTGCCGAGCCCGCAGGTGCGCGAGAAGCTCGGTGTCGCCAGGCGCGGCGCGCGGGTCACCGAACTGCAGCGGCTGCGCTTCCTCAACCGCGAGCCGATCTCGCTCGACGTGACCTACCTGCCGCTGTCCATCGGACAGCGGCTGGCGAAGGAGGACCTCGCTGCGCGCGACGTGTTCCTCATCCTCGAGAACGACTACGGCCTGGCGCTCGGCCATGCCGACCTCCAGATCGGCTCGACGCTGGCCGACGAGCGGCTGGCCGGGCAGCTGCGCGTGGAACAGGGCGCTCCGGTGCTCTTCATCGAGCGGCTCACCCACGCGGCCGACGGCACGCCGATCGACTACGAGCACCTGTACTACCGCGGCGATGCCTTCCAGTACAAGGTGCGCGTCGATCGCGTGCCGCTTTCATCCAACCCCCACAAGGATTGAGGACCGCCGCATGGACACGATCGAACAGGAATACGACATCGTCGTGGTCGGCGGCGGCACCGGCGGGCCGATGGCCGCGGTGAAGGCCAAGGAGAAGAACCCAAAGCTGCGCGTTCTGCTGCTCGACAAGGCCAACGTCAAGCGCAGCGGCGCCATCTCGATGGGCATGGACGGCCTCAACAACGCGGTCATTCCCGGCCATGCGACGCCCGAGCAGTACACGAAGGAGATCACCGTCGCCAACGACGGCATCGTCGACCAGAGGGGCGTATATGCCTACGCGAGCAACAGCTTCGCGATGATCCAGGAGCTCGACCGCTGGGGCGTCAAGTTCGAGAAGGACGAGACCGGCGACTACGCCGTGCGCAAGGTCCACCACCTGGGCAGCTATGTGCTGCCCATGCCCGAAGGCCACCACATGAAGCGTGTGCTGTACCGGCAGCTCAAGCGTGCGCGGGTGGACATCACCAACCGGCTGGTCGCCACGCGTCTGCTCACCGGCCCGCGTGGCGAGATTGCCGGCGTGATGGGTTTCGACTGCCGCACAGCCGAGTTCCACGTCATCAAGGCCAAGGCGGTGGTGCTGTGCACCGGCGCGGCCGGCCGTCTCGGGCTGCCGGCCTCGGGTTACCTGTGGGGCACCTACGAGAACCCCACCAACTGCGGTGACGGCCACGTGATGGCCTACCACGCGGGCGCCGAGCTCACCAACCTCGAGTGCTTCCAGATCAACCCGCTGATCAAGGACTACAACGGCCCGGCCTGCGCCTACGTGACCGGCCCCTTCGGCGGCTACACCGCCAACTCGCAGGGCGAGCGCTTCATCGAGTGCGACTACTGGAGCGGCCAGATGATGCTGGAGTTCTTCAACGAACTCGAAGGCGGGCGCGGGCCGGTGTTCCTGAAGCTCGACCACCTGGCCGAGGAAACCATCGCCGAGATCGAGCACATCCTGCACACCAATGAGCGGCCGAGCCGCGGCCGCTTCCACGAGCGCCGCGGCACCGACTACCGGCAGCGCATGATCGAGATGCACATCTCGGAGATCGGCTTCTGCAGCGGCCACAGCGCCTCGGGCATCTGGACCAACGAGAAGGGCGAGTGTTCCATTCCCGGCCTCTACGCGGCAGGGGACTGCGCCAGCATCCCGCACAACTACATGCTGGGCGCCTTCGTCTATGGCCGGTTCTGCGGCGAGAACGCGGCCGACTACGTGGCCCAGGCCGGCCAGCCGGCGGTGGATGCCGCACAGGTGGCGGCCGAACGCGAACGCGTGTTCGCGCCGCTGTCGCGCAGCGAGGGGCTCACCCCGTTCCAGGTCGAATACAAGACCCGCCGCTTCGTCAACGATTACCTGCAGCCGCCCAAGGTCACCCGCAAGATGGAGATCGGCCTCGCGCGTTTCGGCGAGATCACCGAAGACCTGGGCGCGATGAGCGCGGCCGACCCGCACGAGCTGATGCGCGCGATGGAGGCCAGCACGATCCGCGACTGCGCGGAGCTGGCGGCGCTGTCGTCGCTGTACCGCACCGAAAGCCGCTGGGGCCTCTACCACCTGCGGGTCGACCACCCGGAGAAGAACGACGCCGAGTGGCAGTGCCACACCAACGTGAAGAAGGGCGGCGACGGCCGGGCGGTGTTCCGCAAGCGCGCGGTCGAGCCCTGCATCGTCGAGCTCAACGAGCAGGAGCGCTCGGCCTACCAGCGCCTGCGGGTGGCCCGCGTGCCGCAGGCCGCCTGAACGCCCACGAGGAGCGACCCCATGACCATCGCAATCACCCGCACCCAGGCCCCCGTGGTGGTGGACGAAGCCAAGTGCATCGCCGACAAGGGCTGCACCGTCTGCGTCGACGTCTGCCCGCTCGACGTGCTGGCCATCGACCTCACCAAGGGCAAGGCCTTCATGAAGTTCGACGAATGCTGGTACTGCATGCCCTGCGAGAAGGACTGCCCGACCGGCGCGGTGCACGTGAACATTCCCTACCTGGTGCGGTGAGGCGGGCATGAGTGCATTGCCCGACACCGGCCATGGCATCCATGCGCGCCTGAGCAGCCCCGACGCCGAGGTGCGGCGCATCGCGGTGATCGACCTGCCCTACAGCGACGAGATCGACGACGTGGCGCCGCCGTTGGTGGCCGCGCTGCGCGACGAGTCGGCCGCGGTGCGGCTCGAGGCCGCCAGGGCCCTCGAAGGCTTCGAGGAGCCCGAGGTGCTGGCCGCGCTGGTGCCGCTGCTGGAGGATGCCGATGCCGGCGTGCGCGAGGCGGCATCGGCCACGCTGGCCGAGCTGAAGGAGGCCGCCTCCGCCGAACACCTGCTGCCCTGGCTGGCCGCTGAAGATGCCGGCGTGCGGGCCGCCGCGCTGCGGGCGGTCAAGGCCCTGCGGGTGCCCCAGGCCTTCGAGCCGGCGCTGGCGAGCCTCGGGCATGCCGACGCCGGCGTGCGCCGCGAGGCGGTGGGCGTGCTCGGCTACCTGAAGCAGGTGCAGGCGATCGGCGCGCTGACCCGTATCGCCGCGCACGACCCCGAGCCCGAAGTGCGGCGCGCCGCGGTGGGGGCGCTGGGCTTTGCGTCGGACGCGGTGCAGGTGAGCGTGCACCCGGCACTGCGCAGCGCGCTGGCCGACGCGGCCTGGCAGGTGCGCGAGGAAGCCGCCGCCACCTTCGGCAAGCTGGGCCTCCAGCGGGGCGCGGCCGACCTCATCGCCGCGATGGCCGACGAGTACTGGCAGGTGCGCCTGAAGGCGGCCCGTTCGCTCGGGCGGCTGAAGGCCCGCGATGCGCTGCCGGCGCTGGCCGAGGCGCTGTCGCATCCCATCAGCAACCTGCGCAAGGAAGCCGTCATCGCGCTCGGCGAGCTGGGCGATGCGCGCGCCGTCGTGCCGCTCGAGAAGGCGCTGGGCGATGCCGACCCGGACGTGCGCAAGCTCGCGAAGCTGGCGCTGGCCAGCATCCAGCTCAACGCCGGGGGCTGAAGTGAAACCCCAATTCATTCACCGCG
>CAMLNA010000183.1 GCA_946481025.1 uncultured Rivibacter sp. | reverse complement strand
CCGCTTCAGGTCCCTGAACGCCGCGAACAGCCAGGACCGCATCCCCACCACCAGCGTGTAAGGCGTGCGTTGCGACGCCGGCAGCCGCTGGTCGGCCAGGTGCTGCTGCGCGAAGTCCTGCCCGATGCGCTGCAGGCGCTCGACGAAGCCCGCGGCCAGGCTCTTGCCGATGGAGCCGTGCACCAGCAGCAGCAGCTCGCCCTCGCCGTCGAAGCCGCCGGCGTAGTAGTCCTGCACGACCTCGGCCCTGAAGTACTGCATCACCGGGCCGTTGGGGCGCCAGCGGAAGCCCTTGGCCACCTTGAGGCGGTAGCGGTTCATCGGGCGCAGCTCGATGAACCCGAGCTTGTCGAGCTGCACCAGGTACTTCACGCACTCTGCCTCGGTGAAGTCGTAGGTGGTGGTCATCTGCTCGAAGGTCCACTGGCTCACGCAGCAGATCGCCAGCAGCAGCAGCCGGCGGTCGGCCACCACCGCCTTTTCCTGCTCCAGCGTGAGCTCGCGGCTCTGCGGCTTGTTCGCCGCCACCTGCCGCGCCAGCTCGGCGAAGTCGGTCTTCAGCACGCGGCAGATCTCGTCCACCCGGGTGAGCGGCATGTCGCCCTTGGCGAACATGCGCTTGATGCTCGACTCGGCCATGCCCAGCTCGCGCGCCAGGTCGGCATAGGTGAGGCCCGCCGACTTGAGTTCGGCCTTCAGCGTGGTGATGAGATCGAGGGTGGTGCTCATGGGCAGATCGTATCGTTTGACGATACCTTCCGTCCAGCTCAGATGGACAACGTCGCGCCTCGTTGACCCCGACCCGGCGGGTGAAGAACATGCGCCCCCATGTTCAACCACCCGCGAGGGTTTATGCAGAGTGCCTCTCCCATCGTCGTCGTGCGCCGTGACACCCAGGCCTGGAAGGCCCAGGTGTGGATCTCCTTCGGCGTGGCCGTGTCGCTGTGCGGCGTCGGCCTCGCCTGGCTGCCGGGCGAAGACCTGGACCGCGCGTTCATGGTGATGGGCTACGTCTTCTGTCTGTCGACCGCCTTCGCGCTGGCCAAGTTCGTGCGCGACAACGAGGCGCGCCCCACCGACACGCCGATGTGGAAGCTGGTGGTGTGGGGCGGCTTTGCATTCGCCATGGGGCTCACCGGCTGGGGCCTGTGGCGCATGGCCATCAACCCGACCTACAAGGCCTTCCTGGTGGTGAGCTGGCTGTTCCTGATCTCCAGCGCCTTCACGCTGGCCAAGACCTTGCGCGATGCCTACGAGGCCGACCTCGCCGAAGCCCGCGCGCAGCGCCACGCTGCCCGCGAAACGCAGTAAGCCCAACAAGCACCGGAGCTCCTCCGCCATGAACCAGCACAAGCTGTTCTCCCTGCCCGCGCTCGCCTTGTCCATTTCGTTGGCCCTGGCAACAGCCCCTGCGGCGCGTGCGCAGTCCGCCCTGTCCGATGCCAGCACGCTGTCGATGCTGCCGGTGGCGGTATCGGTCACGGCGCCGGTGGTGATCCTGTCGGCCGGCGCCGCCCTCACCGTGGTGGCGGTCGAGGCCTCGGCCACCGGCACGGTGTGGGTACTCGAGCGGGCGTCCGACGGCGCGCGGGCCACCGTGCGCTGGGCCGGGCAGGCGATGGGCGCCGCGTCGGTCGTGGTCGGCACCGGCGTGCTCGTCACCGCGGTGAGCGCGGGCTGGGTGCTGTCGGCCGCAGGCCAGGCCCTGGCCTTCATTCCCAACGAGCTCGGCGCCTCGTTGCTCTACAACGAGCGGATCACGCGATGAAGCCGTCCTCGTTCCTGCGGGCAGCCTGCGCGGCGGGCCTGCTCGTCGTCACCACGGCACAGGCGGGCCGGCCCTGCGAGACGCAGCCGCTGGACGTTCGCAGCGTCGAGCGCGCCATGGAGCTGGCCGCCGCCACGGCCAGGCGGCTCGACGGTACCGGTGCGCAGGTGGTGGTGATCGCACGCGCCGGCCAGGACCTCAGCCGCTACGGGCTGCACTACTCGCACCTGGGCTTCGCCTACCGGGAGCCGGGGGCCGCCGGCTGGCGCGTGGTGCACAAGCTCAACCACTGCGGCACGGCCGAGGCGGCCGTCTATCGGCAGGGGCTGGGCGAGTTCTTCCTGGACCGGCTGCACCGCCATGAAGCGGGTGTCGTCGTGCTGGCGCCCGAAGTGCAGCAGCAACTGCTGCCGCTGCTGCGTGACAACCAGCGTGTCGCGTCGTGGCATTCGCCGCACTACAACATGGTGGCCTACCCGTGGGCCCAGCGCTACCAGCAGTCCAACCAATGGGCCATCGAAACGCTCGCCGGCGCGATGGAGCCGCGCGCTGCCAGCCGCGCCCAGGCGCAGGCCTGGCTGCAGCTGCGCGACTACCAGCCGACGCCCTTGCGGCTGGGCGCCCTCACCCGCCTGGGCGCGCGGGTCACCGCGGCCAACGTGACGTTCGACGACCACCCGAACAGCAAGCGCTTTGCCGACCGCATCGAGACCGTCACGGTCGACTCGGTGTTTGCCTGGCTGCAGCGCAGCGGCCTGGGCAGCGGCGAATTCGTCGTGCGATGAAGGACGCCGGCCTGATGAACCGCCGTCACCTCCTGTGCTGCTCGCTCGCCGCGGGCGCAGGCCTCTTCAGCGCGCTGCAGGCCCATGCAGCGCCCTTGCGCAACCCGTGCCGCGACCCGCTGCCGGGCCGCCTGGCACAGCACCCTCTGGTGGCTGAAGCGTTCGAAGGCATCGAGCCCGGCGGCCTGTGGGACGTGCATGCCCACCTGCTGGGCAACGGGGACTCCGGCTCGGGCTGCAGCATCCATGCGGCCATGAACGAGTGGTGGCACCCGGGCGAGGTGTTGCGCCGCAAGGTCATCCTCAACGCCGCCTGCGTTGCGCGGCAGGTGCCGTCGGTCGACGCCGCCTACGTGGCACGGCTGCAGCAATTGGCGGCTGACTTTCCGGCGGGTGCGCGCTGGCTGCTGTTTGCCTTCGACCAGGCCTGCGACGAGCGCGGCCGCGTGCAGGCGGACTGGACCACCTTCCACGTGCCCAACCGCCATGCCGCCAAGGTGGCCAGGGCCCAGGCCGGACGCTTCGGATGGGTCGCTTCGGTGCACCCCTACCGCGAAGATGCGCTGGAGCGCCTCGACACCGCCTTGCAGCAGGGCGCGCTGGCCGTGAAGTGGCTGCCGAGCGCGATGAACATCGACCTCGCCGACCGGCGCTGCCGCCCGTTCTACGAGCGCCTGACCCGTGCAGGGCTGCCCCTCATCGTGCATTGCGGCGAAGAGAAGGCCGTGCCGGGTGCCGACCGAGCCGCCTTCGGCAACCCGCTGCTGGTGCGGCATCCGCTCGAAGCCGGCGTGCGCGTGATCGTCGCGCATGCGGCGTCACTGGGCCATGCGGCCGACCTCGACCGCCCGTCTGCGCCGCGCAGCCCGGCCTTCGAGTTGTGGGCCCGGCTGATGGACGAGCCGGCCTGGCGGGAGCTGCTGTTCGCCGACATCTCGGCCGTCTTCCAGGTCAATCGCGGTGTCAGGGTGTGGCGCACGCTGCTGCAGCGCGACGACTGGCACGCCCGCCTGCTGCACGGCTCCGACTACCCGCTGCCGGGCGTGATGCCGCTGTACAGCCCGGCCCGCCTGGCCGCAGCGGGCCTGCTCGACGAGCGCGACGTCGCGCCGCTGCAGTCGATCCGCGAGCACAACCCGCTGCTGTTCGACTTCGTGCTGAAGCGCCGGCTGCGCCTGGGCCACGCGCGGCTGCACGACGCGGTGTTCGATACGCGCCGGCTGTGGCGCGACGAGGCAGGCGCCGGCTACATTGCAAGCCGCGCCTGAACACGACACGCAAGCAATGCGACCAGGAGGAGACACCTTGAGCCACGAACCGCATCCCAACCAGTTCGCGCTGCTCGGCCAGCGCCGCTTCGCGCCCTTCTTCTGGACGCAGTTCCTCGGCGCGGCCAACGACAACCTCTTCAAGTTCGCGTTCACCGTGCTCGTGACCTACCAGCTGCGGGTGCAGTGGCTGGAGCCGGCGATGGCGGGGCTGGTGATCGGCGCGCTGTTCATCCTGCCCTTCCTGCTGTTCTCGGCTACCAGCGGCCAGCTGGCC
This sequence comes from uncultured Rivibacter sp., assembly GCA_946481025.1. Next base: position 2,849 of record CAMLNA010000183.1, on the reverse strand, counting down.
GACAAGTACGACAAGGCGGTGCTGATCCGCTTCGTCAAGTGGCTCGAGATCGCGATCATGGTGGTGGCCGCCTGGGGCTTCCATGCCACCAGCGTGGCGGCCCTGCTGGGCTGCGTGTTCCTGCTGGGGCTGCATTCCACGCTGTTCGGCCCGGTCAAGTTCGCCTACCTGCCGCAGCACCTCGACGAGCGCGAGCTCACCGGCGGCAACGGCATGGTCGAGATGGGCACCTTCGTGGCCATCCTGCTGGGCAACGTGGTGGGCGGGCTGCTGGTCGCCGTGCCGCAGGTGGGCACGCAGTACGTGGCCGCCACCTGCCTGGCGCTCGCCGTGCTGGGCCGGGCCACCTCGCAATTCGTGCCGACCTCGCCGGCCACCGACGCGCAGCTGCGCATCAACTGGAACCCGTTCACCGAAACCTGGCGCAACCTGAAGCTCGCCCATGGCAACACGGTGGTGTTCCGCTCGCTGCTGGGCATCTCGTGGATGTGGTTCTTCGGCGCGGTGTTCCTGTCGCAGTTCCCGTCGTTCGCCAAGGAGGTGCTGCACGGCAACGAGCAGGTGGCCTCGCTGCTGCTGGTGGTGTTTTCGGTGGGCATCGGCATCGGCTCGCTGCTGTGCGAGACGCTGTCGCGCCGGCATGTCGAGATCGGCCTGGTGCCGCTGGGCGCCATCGGCATGAGCGTGTTCGCGATCGACCTGTACTTCGCCTCGCGCGGCCTGCCGGCCGCGGCCACGATGGGGGTGCGCGAGTTCGCCTCGCAGGCCGGGCACTGGCGGGTGATGGCCGACCTGGCCCTGCTGTCGCTCTTCGCGGGGCTGTACAGCGTGCCGATGTATGCGCTCATCCAGCTGCGCGCCCGGCCCAGCCATCGGGCCCGCATCATCGCGGCCAACAACATCCTGAACGCGCTGTTCATGATCGCGAGCTCGGTGATCGCGGGCCTCCTGCTGAAGGCGGGCTTCTCGATCCCGCAGGTGTTCCTGGCGGTGGGCATCGCCAACGCGGTGGTCGCGTTCTACATCTTCATGCTGGTGCCCGAGTACCTGCTGCGCTTCGTGGCCTTCATCGCCTCGCGCTGCATCTATCGCTTCAAGGTGCGCGGCGACGAGCACATCCCGGTCGAGGGCCCGGCCATCCTCGTGTGCAACCACGTGAGCTTCGTCGACGCGGTGCTGCTGATGGCGGCGAGCCCGCGGCCGATCCGCTTCATCATGGACCACAAGATCTTCCGCATTCCGGTGCTGGGCGCGATGTTCAGGCTGGCCAAGGCGATCCCCATCGCGCCGCAGAAGGACGACCCGCAGACCTATGAACGCGCCTTCGCCGAGGCCCGGCGCGTGCTCGACGAGGGCGAACTGCTGTGCATCTTTCCCGAAGGCGCGATCACCCGCGACGGCCATCTGCAGCCCTTCAAGGGCGGTGTCATGAAGATCCTGGAAACCCACCCGGTGCCGGTGGTGCCGATCGCGCTGCAGAACCTGTGGGGCTCGTTCTTCTCGCGCGTCGAAGAGGGCCAGGCGATGGTGCGGCCGTTCCGCCGCGGGTTCTTCAGCCGCGTGGGGCTCGCGGCCGGCGCGCCGGTGGCGGCGCGGGAGGCCACCCTCGAAACGCTGCAGCAGCGGGTGGCCGAGCTGCTGGGGGACGGCGCATCGCCGCCCGCGCAAAGCCCGCAAGGCGCCGGCGCCTAAAATCCGCGCTTTCCCCAAGCCTCCAGCGAGCATTGCCGTGGCCGCCACCATCCTGCAGAAACTCCCCGCCGGCGAACGAGTCGGCATCGCCTTTTCAGGCGGCCTGGACACCAGCGCCGCCGTCCACTGGATGCGCGCCAAGGGCGCCGTCCCCTGCGCCTACACCGCCAACCTGGGCCAGCCGGACGAAAGCGACTACGAAGACATCCCGCGCAAGGCCAAGGCCTACGGGGCCGACATCGCCCGCCTGATCGACTGCCGCGCGCAGCTCGTGGCCGAAGGCATTGCCGCCATCCAGTGCGGAGCCTTCCACATCCGCAGCGGCGGCAACACGTACTTCAACACCACGCCGCTGGGCCGTGCCGTCACCGGCACCGCGCTGGTGGTGGCCATGAAGGAGGACGGCGTCAACATCTGGGGCGACGGCTCCACCTTCAAGGGCAACGACATCGAGCGCTTCTACCGCTACGGCCTGCTGGCCAACCCGGCGCTGAAGATCTACAAGCCCTGGCTCGACCAGACCTTCATCGACGAGCTCGGCGGCCGCAAGGAGATGAGCGAATACCTCATCGCCAACGGCTTCGACTACAAGATGAGCGTCGAGAAGGCCTACTCCACCGACTCCAACATGCTGGGCGCCACGCACGAGGCCAAGGACCTGGAGTTCCTGAACAAGGGCATGCACATCGTCAACCCGATCATGGGCGCGGCCTTCTGGAAGGAAGAGGTCGCCATCAAGCCCGAGACGGTGTCGGTGCGCTTCGAGGACGGCGTGCCGGTGGCCCTGAACGGCCGCACGTTCGCCAACGCCGTGGAGCTGTTCGCCGAGGCCAACGCCATCGGCGGGCGCCATGGCCTGGGCATGAGCGACCAGATCGAGAACCGCATCATCGAGGCCAAGAGCCGCGGCATCTACGAGGCCCCGGGCATGGCGCTGCTGCACATCGCCTACGAGCGCCTGGTCACCGGCATCCACAACGAAGACACGATCGAGCAGTACCGCATGAACGGCATGAAGCTCGGCCGGCTGCTCTACCAGGGCCGCTGGTTCGACCCGCAGTGCCTGATGCTGCGCGAGACCGCGCAGCGCTGGGTGGCGCGTGCCGTCACCGGCGAGGTGACGCTGGAGCTGCGCCGCGGCAACGACTACTCGATCC
>CAMLNA010000182.1 GCA_946481025.1 uncultured Rivibacter sp. | reverse complement strand
GCGCACAGCGCCAATGCCGCCAGGGCGCGTGATGCGCCCCGCCACGCCGGGGATGACTGCCCCTCGTCCGGCGGGTACGCCGGACGATCCCCCGAGGGGATGCGGGCCGGCTTGGGGGCGGCCCGGCGCTCGGCCCGTGACACCCAGGTTGACGCAGGGTGTCTCATGGCGCGTCACGCTCGGTCGAGCATGCCGTACTGCAGGCGCACCCGCTCGCCGGTGTGCAGGCCGTTGAGCGAGCGGTAGTCGAAGCTGCGATGGCCGCCGTCGTCGAACTGCACGAACACGCGATAGACCGTGCCGCTGCGGGCGGCCGCGTCGTTGCGCTCGACGTGGTCGCCCACCACGGCGCCGCCGAAGGCCCCCAGGGCAGTGGCCGCAGCGCGCCCGGCGCCATGGCCGACCTGGTTGCCCACCACGCCGCCGACGAGCGCGCCCAGCACGGCGCCGCCGCCGCTGTCGCCGTGCTCGGTCTCGATCACGTCGATGCGTTCGACGGTGCCGAACCGCGTGCTCATGACCGGCGAGCGCGACGGATAGCCCGGCGCCTCGTACACGTGCGTGGTGCGGGTGACCGGTTCGGCGCAGCCCGACAGCAGCAGGCTCGCGATGGCCGAGCCCAGCGCTGCCAGGAAGGCGGGCCGCACCGAAACGGCGGCGGCGGCCCGCCCGAGAAGCGAATCCTTGTGGAGGCTGTTCAACATGGCCTGTCTCCTTGAACAGGAAGTGCCGGAGCACGATGGGGCCATGGTCGGCATGCCGTGCGGACGGCGCATGACGCCTGGGCGGCGCCGTATTTCATTTGAAACACAGCCGGGAACCGGCCGTCGCGCTCAGCGGCGCGGGCCGGCCTCGCTGTCGTGCCAGCGGCCCAGCACCAGGCGGGCCAGGCCTGCGAAGAGCAGGTAGATCGCCACGCCGGTGAGCGACACCAGCAGCAGCGCGGCGAACATCTTCGGGATCTCGGTGCGGAAAGCCGCCTCGAGGATGCGCGAGGCGAGGCCGGTGTCGCGCCCGGCCGCGCCGGCGGTGAACTCGGCCACCACGGCGCCGATGAGCGAGAGGCCGCCGGCGATCTTGAGCCCGGTGAGGAAGTAGGGCAGCGCGCTCGGAATCAGCAGGTGGCGCAGCAGCTGCCAGCGGCTCGCGCGATAGAGCTGGAACAGGTCGCGCAGGTTCGCATCGGCGCTGCGCAGGCCGGTCACCGTGTTGGCGAGGATCGGGAAGAAGGCGACGATCCAGGCGCAGATCAGCACGGTGGCCAGCGCACTGTCGGTGAGGATCATGATCAGCGGCGCGATCGCGATGATGGGCGTGACCTGCAGCACCACCGCAAACGGCGTGAGGCTCCACTCGACCCAGCGCGACAGGGCGAACAGCGACGCGAGCAGCACGCCGCCCAGCACGGCGAGCGCCAGCGCGGCGAAGGTGATGCTCACCGTGACCCACCAGCTCTGCATCAGCGAGCCGAAGTTCGCCCACAAGGTGGCCAGCACGAGGCTGGGGGCGGGCAGCAGGTAGTGCGGCACGTCATAGGCGCGCACCAGCCCTTCCCAGCCCAGCAGGAACACGAGCACGGCCATCACCGGCGCCGCCCGGCGCATCGGCTCACGCATGTTCGGCGGCCTCCTGGCCGCTTGCGGCCTGCAGCGCGCGCGACACCGCCACGCACAGCTCCACATAACGCGGCGTGTGGCGGGTGGCCTCGCTGCGCGGGTAGGGCAGGTCCACCGTGATCTCGTCGACCACGCGCCCCGGACGCGGCGCCATCACCACGATGCGCTGGCTCAGGAACACCGCCTCGTAGACGCTGTGCGTGACGAACACGCCGGTGAAGCCGCGCCGTTCGCTTTCGCCGCCTTCCTGCTGCCACAGCGCCAGCAGGTCCTGGTTGAGCTTGAAGCGGGTGATCTCGTCGAGCGCGGCGAAGGGTTCGTCCAGCAGCAGCAGCGAGGGCCGCGCGACCAGCGCACGGGCCAGCGACACGCGCATCTTCATGCCGCCCGACAGCTCGCGCGGAAACGCTGCCGCGAAGTCGGCCAGCCCCACCGCCTGCAGGGCCGGCCGGACGAGCGCCTCGATCTCCTCGCGCCTGCGCCGCTGGAGCTTCAGCGGCAGCGCCACGTTGCCGGCCACGCTGGCCCAGGGCAGCAGCGTGGGCTCCTGGAACACGAAGCCCACGTCGAGCCCCATCCCGTGCGCATGCGGCGCCCAGTGCACCTGGCCTGCCGTCGGCGCGTCCAGCCCGGCCAGCAGGCGCAGCACCGTGCTTTTGCCGCAACCCGAAGGGCCCAGCAGGCTCACGAACTCGTGCCGGCCGATCGCCAGCGACAGGTCGCGCAGCGCCAGCGTGCCGCTGGCGTAGCGCTTGTCGATGTGCTGCAGCTGCAGCAAGGCGGGCGGAGGAGGCGCGGGCATGGCGCGCGACTTTAGCGCGCGGCTCCCGATGCGGCCCGGTGCCGCCGCTGTGCGCCGCGCACCAATTGCATGCAACGTGCACGACTTTTGTATGCAATCTGGCGCTCGATGGTGCGCAAACCGGTCCGGCAAGGGCAAAACCGCATGGCACATGCCTTGCAAACGGCCTGGGCCCAGGAGGGATCACCGTGATCTCAGCTTCGCTGGAACCTGCCGTCGCGATGGCCGCACGGCCCGATCTGGAGCTCGTGCGACTGGTCAAGCGCTATGGCGGCGCAGGCCATGGCGCACCGGCGGTGGACCACATCGACCTCAAGGTCGCCGCGGGCAGCTACTGCTGCCTGCTGGGGCCCTCGGGCTGCGGCAAGACCTCGACCCTGCGCATGATCGCGGGCCACGAGGCGGCGAGCGACGGCGACATCGTGCTGGGCGGCCGCAACATCACCGCGCTGCCGGCCTCGGCCCGCGGCACCGCGATGATGTTCCAGAGCTATGCGCTCTTCCCGCACCTGAGCGCGCTCGACAACGTGGCCTTCAGCCTGAAGATGCGCGGCGTGGCGAAGGCCGAGCGCAACGCCCGGGCGGCCGCACTGCTGGAGCGCGTGTCGCTGGGGGCGCTGGCGCAGCGCAAGCCGGCCGAGCTGTCCGGCGGCCAGCAGCAGCGCGTGGCGCTGGCGCGCGCCCTGATCACCGAGCCGCGCCTGCTGCTGCTCGACGAGCCGCTGTCGGCACTCGACCCCTTCCTGCGCATCCGCATGCGCGCCGAGCTCAAGGGCTGGCAGAAGAGCCTGGGCATGAGCTTCATCCACGTGACGCATTCGCAGGAAGAAGCCATGGCGCTGGCCGACCAGGTGGTGGTGATGAACCACGGCCGCGTCGAACAGAGCGGCACGCCGCACGAGGTGTTCAACGCGCCGCGGACCGAGTTCGTCGCGCGCTTCATGGGCGGCCACAACGTGCTGCCGTCGCCGCAGGGCGAAGGCCGCATCGCGGTGCGGGCCGACAAGACCCGGCTGTCGCGCGAGCCCTTGCCTGCCGGGCCGACCGGCCTGGCCGCCACCGTGCGCAACGTCGAGTACCAGGGCAGCTTCGTGATGCTCACCCTCGATGCGGGACCCGCCGCGCCGGAACTCAGCGTGATGCTGGGCGAGGCCGCCTTCGACGCCGCGCCCTGGCAGCCCGGCGACGCCGCCCATGCGCACTGGGACGCCGCCGACGTCCACCGCCTCGCGGCCTGACCGGCCGCCCCACCGATCGTTCACCCCCCCACAGGAGAGAGAGCCATGTCCGACCGTCACGACGCACAACGCCGCCTGCTGCTGCAAGGCACCGCCGGCATCCTGGCCACCGGCCTCGCGCCTGCCGTCCATGCGCAGGAGAAGATCGTGCTGCGCTACCTGGGCACGGCGGTGAACCAGGACAAGGCGATCGCCGACAAGTTCAAGGCCGACACCGGCATCGAGATCCAGTACGTGGCGGTGAACACCGACGACGTGACCAAGCGCGCGGTCACGGCCCCCAATTCCTTCGACCTGATCGACACCGAGTACTTCTCGCTGAAGAAGATCGTGCCCACCGGCAACCTGAAGGGCATCGACGCGAAGCGCATCAAGAACGCCGACAAGATCACGCCGCTGTTCACCAAAGGCGAGGTGGGCGGCAAGAAGGTGGGCGACCAGGGCACCGCACCGAAGAAGGTGATGTTCCTCGAAGGCGAGAAGTCGAAGGTCTTCGCCAAGTCGCCCACGCAGTTCATGTCGCTGATCCCGACCGTCTACAACGCCGACACCCTGGGCATCCGGCCCGACCTCATCAAGCGGCCCATCGAGAGCTGGAAGGAACTGCTGAATCCGGAATTCAAGGGCAAGGCCGCCATCCTCAACATCCCTTCGATCGGCATCATGGACGCGGCGATGGTGGTGGAGGCGATGGGCCTGTACAAGTACCCCGACAAGGGGAACATGACCAGGAAGGAGATCGACCTCACCATCAAGACGCTCATCGAGGCCAAGAAGGCCGGGCAGTTCCGCTCGCTGTGGAAGGACTTCAACGAAAGCGTGAACCTCATGGCGTCGGGCGAGGTGGTGATCCAGTCGATGTGGTCGCCGGCGGTGACGGCGGTGCGCACCAAGGGGCTGGCCTGCACCTTCCAACCGCTGAAGGAAGGCTATCGCGCCTGGGCTGCCGGCTTCGGCCTGCCGGCCACGCTGAGCGGCAAGAAGCTCGACGCTGCCTACGAGTTCATCAACTGGTTCCTCGACGGCTGGGCCGGCGCCTACCTCAACCGCCAGGGCTACTACAGCGCGGTGCTCGAGACGGCCAAGGCCAAGATGGAGCCGTACGAGTGGGCCTACTGGATGGAAGGCAAGCCCGCCGAGAAGGACATCAAGGCGCCGAACGGCCAGGTGCTCGAGAAGGCGGGCAAGGTGCGCGACGGCGGCTCCTACGAGCAGCGCATGGGCGGCATCGCCTGCTGGAACGCGATCATGGACGAGAACACGTACATGGTGCAGAAGTGGAACGAGTTCGTCGCCGCCTAGACGACATGTGGACCCTCGGTGAGTGAACCCCAAATCATTCACCGCGCAAGGCGCAGAGGACGCGGAGGACCGCGGAGAAGAACCTCTTCTCGGTGCCGATCTCTGCGCCCTGCGCGGTGAAGGCTGTTGAGCCCCTGTCATGAAGCAAGCCCCCGCCTGGCTCCAGGCCACCCCCTTCACCGCGGTGATGCTGCTGTTCTTCATCGCCCCGCTGCTGCTCGTCGCCGCGGTGAGCTTCTGGCCGCTCTCGGACTACGAGCTCATCCCCGGCTTCACCTTCCAGAACTACGCCACGCTCTTCGAGGGCTGCGTCAGCCTGCAGGACCCCTGCGTCACGCTGAAGACCTATGCCTCGACGATCAAGTTCAGCCTGATCACCTGGGCGCTCACGCTCGTCATCGGCTTCGCCGTCGCCTACTTCCTGGCCTTCCACGTGCGCTCGCTCACCGCGCAGACGGTGCTCTTCGTCGTGTGCACCATCCCGTTCTGGACTTCCAACGTGATCCGCATGATCTCGTGGGTGCCGCTGCTGGGCCGCAACGGCCTGGTGAACCAGACGCTGCAGGCGACCGGCCTCACCGGCGAGCCGGTCGAGTGGCTGCTGTTCTCCGACTTCTCGGTGGTGCTGGCCTTCGTGCACCTGTACACCATGTTCATGATCGTGCCCATCTTCAATTCGATGATGCGCATCGACCGCTCGCTCATCGAGGCGGCCACCGACGCAGGCGCGAGCGGCTGGCAGACGCTGTGGAACGTGGTCGTGCCGCTGTCGCGCACCGGCATCCTCATCGGTTCGATCTTCGTGGTCACCATCGTGATGGGCGACTTCGTGACCGTGGGCGTGATGGGCGGCCAGCAGATCGCCTCGGTGGGCAAGACCATCCAGGTGCAGACCTCCTACCTGCAGTTCCCGCTCGCCGCGGCCAACGCGGTGGTGCTGCTGGCGGTGGTGCTGCTCATCATCGTGGCGCTCAACCGCCTCGTCGATCTGCGCAAGGAGCTATGACCCACCCCCGTAGCGCCAGCGTCGCGGCAACAAACATGGAGTCGAGGTCCTGTCGATGAGTGAACGCCGCTCCCGCGCCTTCTGGCCGCTGGCCGCCTTCTTCGCGCTGTTCGTGCTGTTCCTCTACGGCCCGGTGCTCACCATCTTCGTGCTGAGCTTCCAGGGGCCCGAGGGCGGCCTCACCTTCCCGATGCGCGGTTGGTCGCTGCACTGGTATGCGCAGCTCATCGAGGGGCTGGGCGTGGTGGACATCTGGGCGGCGCTGCGCCGCTCGGTGGCGCTGGGCACGCTGGTGGCCACGCTCACCATCGTGCTGTCGCTGCTGGCGGGGCTGGCCTTTCGCAAGCCCGGCCTGCACCGCTCGGCGGGAGGCTCGGCGTTGTTCTACGTCACCGTGGCCAGCCTCATCATGCCGTCGATCATCGTGTCGCTCGGCATCGCGCTGCAGTTCCGTCTCATCGACGCCGGCGTGAAGGCACTGCTCGAAGCCCTGGGGGCGCAGTCGCTGCTGGAGGGCTATGCCACCGCGATGGGCCTGTACACCTCGGGCCTGGGCGCCCACCTCACCTGGACGCTGCCCTTCGGGCTGCTGATCATGTTCGCGGTCTTCAACCGCTTCAACCCGGCCTACGAAGAAGCCGCCACGGACCTGGGCGCCACGCCTTGGCAGGGCTTCCGGCATGTGGTGCTGCCGCTCATCGGCCCGTCGGTCGTGGGGGTGGGCATGTTCGGCTTCACCCTGAGCTGGGACGAGATCGCACGCTCGTCGCAGGCGATCGGCGACGTGAACACCCTGCCGCTCGAACTGCAGGGCCTCACCACCACCGTCACCACGCCGGCCATCTATGCGCTGGGCACCTTGACCACGGCGGTGTCGTTCGTGGTGATCGCCATCGCGCTGGGCGCAGGCGCCTGGCTGCGCCGGCGGGGAAAGGTGCCCCAATGAAACGGGCCGCCGCGCCGGGCCGCCCCAAGCAAGGCCCCACCCTCCCGGAGGGTCGATCGCCGTACCCGGCGAGCGGGGTGCCGTCACCCCCCGGGGCCGC
>CAMLNA010000181.1 GCA_946481025.1 uncultured Rivibacter sp. | reverse complement strand
AGGCGGCCGGGCGATGGCCAGCGCGAGCTGCGTCCGGTGCCCCAGACCTGGAGATCGGAAGGAACCGCCGCGGCGTTGAGGCAGCCCACGCCCCAGCCGGCGCGCACGGCGGCCACGGCCGCCTGGCTGCCGGTGCAGCTGACCTGCACATGGTGCGCCCGGCCGCTGCGCGCCAGGGCGGTGAGCGCGATCTCGCGCACCGGGCATTCGGGGCCGAGCAGCACCAGCGGGGTGGGCCGGTCGGCGGGGGGCGCATGGCCGGGCGCGGTTACCCAGGCCAGGGGCTCACGTCGCAGCAGCCGCGCCCCGGCCACCGGCTGCGTGCTGGTGACCACGGCAAGATCCATCTCGCCGGCCAGCCACAGCCGCCGCAGCGGCGCCGAGTTCGACCACATCAGCTCGAAACGCGCTTGCGGCGCCGCATCGCTCAACACCGCCAGCAGTTCGGCCAGCTTGCCGGGAAAGAAGTATTCGGACAGCCCCAGCCGCAGCACCGGCTGCCGGGCAGAAGCCGGCTGCACCGAGGCCCGCGCCTGCGCCTGCAGATCGATCAGCCCGCGCGCGTGCGGCAGGAAGCGCTCGCCCGCCTCGGTGAGCGCCAGCGCCCGGGTGGTGCGCTCCACCAGCCGCGTGCCCACCGCCGCTTCGAGCTGCTGCAGGTGCGTGCTCACCGCCGACTGCGTGCGGTGCACCTGCTGCGCGGCGCGCGTCACCGAGCCGGCCTGCGCGATGGCCACGAAGCTGCGCAGCCAGGAAGGGTCCAGGTCAGTCATCTTGCTCTCTGATGAATGGCATCGAATCTATCTGCTTCAACGAACGATGCTCGCTGCCTAGACTGAGGCTGTCAACACGATCTTCTTCACCCAAGGAGTGCACATGCCCTACATCCACATCCAGGTTTCAGGCCCGGCCGACGATTCGCTCGCAGCCCGCGTGGCAGCCCAGGCCGTCGAGCTGACCTCACGCTTGCTCGGCAAGGACCCGCAGCTCACCGCAGTGGTGGTCGACTTCATCGAACCCAGCCGCTGGTTCATCGCCGGCCGGCCGCTGGGCGGCGCGAGCCCGCGCAGCTACCACTGGATGGTGAGCATCACCGACGAGACCAACACCAAGCGCGAGAAGGCCGCCTACCTGGCGGCCGTGCACACCGCGATGCGCGAGCTGCTGGGCGAGGTGGCCGAGCACTCCTACGTGCACGTCGCCGATCTGCGCGCGAGCGCCTACGGCTTCGGCGGGTTCACCCAGGAGCACCGCTACCAGCATGCGGCCTGACGGCGACGTCAGCCCGCGGCCAGCAAGGCCGCGTTGCCGCCGGCTGCGGCGGTGTTGATGGTGAGCGTCTGTTCGGCGCAGAAGCGGAACAGCCGGCGCGGGTCGAGCACGTCGGCCGCGCCCAGCAGCGGCAGGATGGCGCCGCGGCGGGCGGCCAGCCTGCGCGCCGCGGCCCGCGACGCGTCGCGGGCGTTGGCAGCCGCGATGCACACGCCGTGCAGCACCGGCTGCTCGAGCAGCGCATCGGCCGCGGCCGCAGGCAGTACGGCCACCGCCTCCTGCGGCACGCCGGCTGCACAGAACGCCTGCGCCAGGCGCGCGGCCAGCGCATGCCCGCCGTTGACGCTGGCCACCAGCGCCACGCTGTTGCCGGCCGCCAGCGCGCCGGCGAGCGCGGGCGCCAACTCGGCCTCGCCCGCCCCCATGGCAAGACAGGCAAACACGCCGCGGCCATGCAGCCGCAGCTCGTTGCTTTCGCCGGTGGGACCGGGCAGCGCGAGGGGTTGCTGGGCCTGCTGCGCAGCATCTGCCAGCCGCACGCAGGCGCCGGCCGCGGCCGACGAAAATGCGCCGGCCGCGCGGCGCACCGCAGCCGCGCGATCGCTCGCGTCGACGCGACTCCAGCGCTCGTGGGCCGTCTGCAGCCGCCCGCATACCGCGGCCAGGTCGTCGGCGGTGTAGCGGCTTTCGGCGGCCGGCGACACGCCATCGTCTTCGCCGGCCAGTGCGAGGGGGAGCGCATCAGCCATCAGCGGCGCTTCGGCGCAGAAGCGCCACAGGTAGTGCGGGCCGCCCGCCTTGGGGCCCGTGCCCGACAGCCCCTCGCCGCCGAACGGCTGCACACCGACCACGGCGCCGATCATGTTGCGGTTGACGTAGACGTTGCCGATGCGCGCGGCCGCCGCCACGCGCCGGGCGCGCGAGTCGATGCGCGTCTGCACGCCGAGCGTGAGTCCGTAGCCGAGCCGGTTGATCTGCTCGACCAGCGTGTCGATCTCGCCCTTCCAGCGCACCACGTGCAGCACCGGACCGAAGATTTCCTGCTTCAGGTCGGCCACGCGGTCGAGCTCGAAGGCGGCCGGCGCGATGAAGTGACCCGACAGGCCCGGCGGCAACGGCGCACGGGCGATGAGCCGTGCTTCGCCTTGCAGCCGCTCGACGTGAGCCGCCAGGTTGGCGGCCGCCTCGTGGTCGATCACCGGCGCCACGTCGGTCGCGAGCTCGCTCGCGTCGCCCAGGCGCAGCTCGGCCATCGCACCCTCGAGCATCTCGATCACACCGTCGGCCACCTCCTCGTGCACGCACAGCAGGCGCAGCGCCGAGCAGCGCTGGCCGGCCGAGCGGAAGGCGCTTTGCACCACCGCGTCGATCACCTGCTCGGGCAGTGCCGTGGAGTCCACGATCATCGCGTTCAGGCCGCCGGTTTCGGCGATCAGCGGCACGATGGTGCCGTCCTTCGCCGCCAGGGTGCGGGCGATGATCTGCGCCACTTCGGTGGAGCCGGTGAAGCACACGCCCGCGCAGAACGGGTGCGCCACCAATGCGGCACCGATGGTTTCGCCCGGGCCGTGCTGCAGCACCACCGCACCGCGCGGCACGCCCGCCTCGTGGAGCAGGTCGACGAAGGCGGCCGCCACGCCCGGCGTCTGCTCGGCCGGCTTCGCGGCCACGGCGTTGCCCGCCACCAGCGCGGCCACGACCTGGCCGGCAAAGATGGCCAGCGGGAAGTTCCATGGGCTGATGCACACGAACACGCCGCGGCCTTGTTCGGCCTGCAGCTGCTCTTCGGCCTGCAACGCGTAGTAGCGGCAGAAGTCCACCGCCTCGCGCACCTCGGCCACGCAATCGCCCCAGGTTTTGTGGCCCTCCTTCACCAGCAGCGCGCAGAACTGGGGCAGGCGCGCCTCCAGCAGGTCGGCGGCACGGCGCAGCATCGCGGCGCGGCGCGCCGCCGGCACGGCGTTCCAGGCCGGCCAGGCGGCGTGCAGCGCTTCCATCGCGGCATGCGCCCCCACGCGCGTGGCCTCGGGCACCGGCGGCACGCTCGTGCGGCCGTACGCGGCCAGCAGAGGCTCGCGCATCGCCACGCAGGCGAGGTCCACGCCCACCGAGTTGGCGCGGCCGGTGCCATAGAGCTGCAGCGGCGCGGGCTGGCCCGGCTCGCGGGTCAGGTGCAAGGGCGAGGTGAGCAACTCGTCGAAGCCCACGGTTTCATCGGACAGCTGGTGCACGAACGACGAGTTGGCGCCGTTCTCGAGCAGACGGCGCACCAGGTAGGCCAGCAGGTCGCGGTGCTGGCCTACGGGCGCGTAGACCCGCACGGGAATGTCGCTGCTGCTCAGCGCCCCCGCAGAGGAGTGCCTCGAGAACTCGCGGTACACCCCGTCCCCCATGCCATGCAGGCGCTGCATCTCGAACGGCGCGTTCACTGCACGCGCCATCTGCACGATGGCCGCGATGGTGCCGGCGTTGTGGGTGGCGAACTGCGGGTAGATGAGGGGCGCATGGCCGAGCAGTGCCCGTGCGCAGGCCAGGTAGGAGATGTCGGTATGGTGCTTGTGGGTGAACACCGGGTAGCCGGGCAGCCCGAGCTCCTGGGCGCGCTTGATCTCGCCGTCCCAGTAGGCGCCCTTCACGAGGCGCACCATGAAGCGCAGGCCGCGCTCCCGGGCGATGCGCGCCACTTCGTGCACGACGTCGAGCGCACGCGTCTGGTAGGCCTGGACCGCCAGGCCGAAGCCGCCCCACTTCGGGTGCGACGCGGCGATGTGATCGGCCAGCGACTCGAACACGTCGAGCGAGAGTTCGAGCCGGTCGCTCTCTTCCGCGTCGATGGTGAGGTTGAGGTTGGCGCGCGCGGCGGTGTCGACCAACTGGCGCACACGCGGCAGCAGCTCGGCCATGACGCGCTCGTGCTGCGCGTCCTCATAGCGCGAGAACAGCGCCGAGAGCTTGATCGAGATGCCATCGGCGGTCTGCGGGCTTTCGGCCGGGCGGCCGGCGGCGATCGTGTCGAGCGCCCTCACGTAGGCAGCGAGGTAGCGTTTTGCGTCGGCCTCGGTCCGCGCGCCTTCGCCCAGCATGTCGAACGAGAAGCGCAGGTTGGGCTGCTGGCGGCGCTGCGATCGCGCCTCGTCGAGCGCCTCGGCAATGGTCTGCCCCAGCACGAACTGCCGGCCCAGCAGCTGGATGGCCCGCACCGTGGCGGCCACCACCGTCTGCGAGCCCAGGCGCTTGAGCAGCCCGGGCGGGTGGTCGCCTTCGGGCAGGAACTTCTTCGACAGGCTGATCGCGCTGGCCGACAGCGAGGCCAGCATCTTGTGCTGGCTGCCGGCGCCGGCGCCGTCGAAATCGGCGCGGCCGAGCTGGTCGGCGGTGAGGGCGATCGCGGTTTCGGCATCGGGCACGCGCAGCAGCGCCTCGGCCAGCCGCATCAGCGCCAGCCCCTCGGCGCTGGAGATGGGGTATTCGCGCAACAGCGACTCGAGCGCCCAGAACGGCGCCGGCTTTTCGCGCACCGCCTGCACCCAGGGCTTGGCAGCCGTCATCGCGGCGGACCACTGCAAGGCGCCATGCAGGCTGTCGAGGCTGGCCTGCACCACCACGGTCTCGTCGCGGTAGGGAAACGGCAGGCGGGCAGAATTGGCAGGCATGGAAAGTCCCTAAGGGGTTGAATCTATGTCTAGCTTATGAAGGACTTGCTAGCATGATTCACCAAAGAGAGGACTCACCGTAGATTTAATGTCAACCACCTACGAAGACGACGGCCCCAAGGCGCTCGACAAGATCGACCGCAAGATTCTGCGCGTGCTGCAGGCCGACGGGCGCATTTCGAACCTCAAGCTGGCCGAGACGGTGCACCTGTCGCCCACGGCCGTGCTCGAGCGCGTGAAGCGCCTCACGCGCGACGGCTACATCCTGGGCTACGAGGCCCGGCTCAACCCAGCGAAGCTGGGCGCAGGGATGATGGTCTTCATCGAGGTGGTGCTCGACCGCACCACGCCCGACGTGATGAACGCCTTCAAGGCCGCGGTGCAGACGCGCCCCGAGATCCTCGAATGCCACCTGGTGGCCGGCGGCTTCGACTACCTCATCAAGACCCGGGTGGCCGACATGCAGGCCTACCGCGAACTCATCGGCTCGGTGGTGTGGGCCCTGCCCGGCGTGCGAGAAACCCACACCTACGCGGTGATGGAAGAAGTGAAAAACGGCACAGCCTTGGCCATTTGATTTCGCACAGCGCTACCCGCCGTGCATTCTTTGGCTCGGCTCTTGCAAATCACTCACTCTGACGGTGCTATATCTGGCACCGTGCGTGCCGCGCTGCGGCGCGACACACATCTCTTCGAGGGGCAATCGGAATGGTTATCAGCAATCGGGTGCGTCGCACCCTGGGCGCCGCCGTGGCGGCCGTGTTTTCTCTGGCGGGCCTCGGCGGGTGCGAGCGAGTGCCCGAGGTGGTGAAGATCGGCGTGGGGCAGCCGCTCACCGGCAACCTCAAGACGCTGGGGCAGGACCTGCTCAACGGCGCACAGATGGCCGTCGACGAGATCAACGCCGCCGGCGGCGTGCGCATCAAGGGCACCCACGTGAAGCTGGAGATCGTCTCGGCCGACGACCAGGCCAACCCCGAGGCCGGCAAGGCGGCGGCCCAGCAGCTCGTGAACGCGGGCGTGGTGGCCGCCATCGCGCACCTGAACTCGGGCGTCAGCATCGCCGCGGCCCCGATCTATGCCGAAGCCAAGGTGCCGCAGCTGGCCATCTCCACCAAGCCCGAATACACGCAGCAGGGCGTGCCCACCACGCTGCGGCTGGTGGCCAACGACGCACTGCAGTCCCGCGCGATGGGCGACTACGCCGCCCAGCTCACCGGCGCGAACAACTTTGCGGTGGTGGACGACAACACGCCCTACGGCAAGGGCCTGGCCGACACGGCAGCCAAGGCCATCGGCGAGCGCGGCAAGCAGATCGTGGTGCGCCAGTCGTTCGACGACAAGATCACCGAGTTCCCCGGGCTGGTGGCCGAGCTGGCCAAGACGAACACCGACGTGGTGGTGACCACGCTGTCGGACTTCCAGATGGAAGCGCTGATCCAGCAGATGAGCCAGGCCGGACTCGGCAGGATCCGCATCCTGGGCGGCGACACCATCAAGACCGACAAGCTGGCGAAGGTGGCCGGCCTCGTGCAGGCCATCTATGCCACCTCGCCCATCATCGAGGCCCGCGAGTTCCCGGCGGGCAAGCCCTTCCTGGCGAAGTTCAATGCGCGCTTCAAGAGCGACCCGGTGTATGGCGCGCACTACGCCTACGACGCGGTGTACCTGGTGGCCGACGCGCTGTCGCGCAACGGCTCGGTCGACAAGCAGAAGCTGCTCGAACGGCTGAAGACCATCGACGGCAACTCTCCGGTGACCGCGTCGATGCGCTTTCGCGAGGACGGCGAGCAGCGCTACGGCGCCATCTCGGTGTACCAGCTGCGCAAGGGCCAGTGGGAAGCGCTGATGCGCTCCGACCGCTGGTAACAATCGCCTGGCGGCGTGGCATGCTTCGCGTGCCGCCTGCCAACCCCTAGTCATAGGGCTCAGTACCGTGGCAACCGCCAACATAATGGCGGCCCGCGGCGCGCAACTTTTTCGACCGCGTCGTTCGTGACCTCTTCTCTTTTTTGCAGGGATGGCAGCGTGACCCAACTTTCGATCTCGCAACCGCGGCGTTGCGCTCGACTGGCCTTGTTGATGTCCACCGTGGCCGTGGTGGCGGCGTGTGGGGGTGGCGG
>CAMLNA010000180.1 GCA_946481025.1 uncultured Rivibacter sp. | reverse complement strand
TGAGGATGAAGGGCTCCTCGAACAGCTGCAGGTTGCCGATGATGGTGAGCGTGACGGCAAACAGCATCATGGGCTTGAGCAGCGGCAGCGTGATGTAGCGGAACTGCTGCCAGGTCCCGGCACCGTCGACGGTGGCGGCCTCGTAGAGGTCGTTCGGAATCGTCTGCAGCGCCGACAGGTACAGCACCGTGTTCCAGCCCACGAATCGCCACCACACGATGAACGCGACGATGGGGCGGGTGTATTCCGGCCGCCCCCAGTCGACGTTCGCCGTGGGGAACAGCCAGGCAAGCGGCTGCACGCCCAGGACCTGCCACTGCCCGAGGCCGGTGAGCACCTGGTTCACCACGCCGAAGTCGCGCGAGAACAGCGACGAGAACACCAGCGTGATGGCGACCGTGTTGGTGATGTACGGCAGGAAGTACATCGCGATCACCGGGTTGCGGATGCGGCGCAGGCGCGTGTGAATGAAAAACGCGAGCGGGATCGCCACCAGGTGTTGCGGCAGGCCCGCGGCGATGCCGAGCCAGAACGTGTTGGCCAGGGCGCGCCAGAAGTCGCGTGCATACAGCTCCGACCAGAACGCGGCGCCGAAGAACTCGTTCCACGGCAGGCCGTCGAGCTGCAGCACGAACAGGTAGTTGCCGAAGCCTTCCCACTTCATGCCGTCCAGGCCGGCCGCCAGCTCCCAGCGGAAGAACGACGCGTACGCCGAGAACAGCAGCGGGAACAGCCCGAAGCCGATGAACAGCACGAAGAACGGCGCGACGAAGACGTACGGCATCCAGTGCCACGGCTTCAGGCGGCGCCGTTGCGGCGCAGGAGACGGCGGCGTCGAAGACGCCGCAACGGACAGGGACGACATGGAGGGCTGCTGCGTCGTTCAGGACATCATTTCAGGGCGTCGTTCAGCGGCGCACGCGGCGCTCGATGGCCTTGCGGGCATCGGCCAGCGCGAGCTTCACGTCCTTGTCCTGCTCCAGCACCTTGTCGAACTCGGAGGCAATCACTTCGGCGGCCACCGGGTCGAGCCGGTCCACCGCCACGGCGGGGATCTTCTGCGCCGTCGCCTTCCAGGCCTTGCGTGCCGGCTCGTTGCCGAGGAACTCGACCGGCTTGTCGATGAAGGCATCGTTGGTGGCGTCCATCAGCGCGGGAAAGGCGTCGAGCTCGCGGAAGGCCGCCAGCTGCACTTCCTTGTTCGTCGTCATGAACTTGACGAACTCCCAGGCGAGATCCTTGTTCTTCGCCCCCTTGGGAATGGCATAGAACGAGCCGCCCCAGGAGGCATTCACGCCACCGGGCAGGCCGGCCGATCGCCACAGGCCCTTGGTCTCCGGCGCGATCCAGTTCTTCAGGTGGCCGGCGAGCCAGGCGCCCATCATTTCGCTGGCGACGGTGCCGCGCTTGAAGCCTTCGCTCCATTCATTGCTCCAGGCGCCGACCTTGGCGTCGATGCCGGCAGCGCGGGCACGCCTGGCGGTTTCGAACGCCTGCACGAAACGCGGCGACTCGACCAGCACCTTGCCCTTGTCGTCGAAGTAGATGCCTTCGCCGTCGCGCAGGCCCGAGCGCAGGATGATGTCCTTGATGGCCGCCGCATGCGGAATCAGGTAGGCGCCCGTCTTGGCCTTGAGGGCCTTGCCCGACTCGATGAAGGAGTCCCACGACTTGGTCAATTGCGCCTCGCTGACGCCGGCCTTGTCCATCAGGTCCTTGCGGTAGAACAGCGCACCGGGGCCGATGTCGGCCGGCATGGCGGCGCGAATGCCGCCGCGGCTGGTGGCCTGCGCCACCGAGAACTTGAAGAAGCGGTCGCCCAGCGCGCCGGCGTTGTAGGGCGGCTTCGACAGGTCTTCGAGGCCGCCGCCTTCGGCGAACTTGGCCACGAAGCCGATCTCCAGGCCCATCACGTCGGGCAGGTTGGCGCCGGTGGCCAGCGAGGTGGTCATGGCGTTGTGGTGGTCGCCATAGCCCAGCGCCACCAGCTTCACCTCCACGTCGGGGCGCACCTTCTTGAACAACGGGATGGCTGCCTGGACCGAACGGTCGAGGTCCTTGAAGGAAGCGACGGTGAGCACCGTCTGCGCATGCAACGACAGCGAACAAAAGCCGAGCCAGGCGGCCAGCCCCAGGCGGGAAGCGAGTTTCACGAAGGTCTCCTTGTCAGGGTGCACTCGCCTGCACGGTCGTATGACATGATTTGTGCAAGCGCTTGCATGAAAGTGTAGGAGGGGCTGCTCCGGGCTGTCACTGAGGACGAACCCCCAAAGGAATCGCAAGAAATGACAGGCGCCGTGAAAAATGGCGCACTAGGGCGGCCGAGCCGGCCGTGGTGTCGCGCGCAGCCTAGGCTCTGCGCCTGGCCGGGCGCCCGGCAGATGGCGCCGGTTCGACCCGGGCCGGCAGGGCCCGCGTGGATTCGCGCACGATCAGCTCGAGCGGCGCCACGGTGCCCAGCGGCGGCTTGCGCCCCTCGATCAGCGCGACGACGGCATTGGCGGCTTCGCGGCCGAGTTCGCGCAGCGGCTGCCTCACCGTGGTGAGCGGCGGCAGGGAAAACGCCGAGTGCTGCACGTCATCGAAGCCGACGATCGAGATGTCGTCGGGCACGCGCAGGCGGCGGCGGTGCAGCGCCAGCATCGCGCCATAGGCCGAGTCGTCGTTCGCCGCGAACACCGCGGTGAAGGGCAGGCCGCGGTCCAGCAGCACGTTCATCGCAGCCAGGCCGCCCGGCTCCACATAGCTGCCGGCCGCGACCAGCCGGTCGTCCGGCTCGACGCCCGCCTCGGCCAGCGTGTCGTGATAAGCGCGCAGACGATCGTCGGCATCGTCCCGCCCCGGAGGGCCCGAGATGAAGGCGATGCGGCGGTGGCCGAGTTCGAGCAGGTGCCCCAGCGCCCGGCGGGCGCCCTGGTAGTGGTCGAAGCCGAGCGAATGCACGCGGCGCGTCGCCACCTTGCGGCCCACCACCACCATCGGCACGCCCTCGGCATGGCGCTCGAGCACTTCGTCGGACAAGCCGGGGTGGATCAGGATCACGCCGTCGACCCCCCGCCCGACGAGGGAGTTCAGCCGTTGCGCCTCGTGTTCCGGCTGCCAGTGGCCGCTGGCATAGATGGCCTCGTACTGGTGGCCGGCCAGGCCGTCCTCGACGCCACGCATGGCGGCGTTGAAAAAGGTGCTCACGATCTCCTGCGTCAGCACCCCCACGGTCATCGTGCGTCCCTTGGCCAGGCCGCGGGCCACCAGGTTGGGCCGGTAGTTCAGGCGCTGGATGCTGCCCTCGATGGCCGCCACCTTGTCCTCGGACACCGGGTGGGATCCGCTCAGGTAGCGCGAGACGGTGCTGGTCGACACGCCCGCGAGGCGCGCGACTTCCTCGAGCGTGATCTTGTGGCCGCTGGGCATGAGGAGGCTGGGGATGCGTCGGATGGGGCGCGATGATAGCGCTTGCCTGGCAGTGCCGCCACGCACTCCCCCGACGCCCTTCCCTCGAACGTGCCCTGCCCCTGTGGCTTCCCCTGACGAAGTCCGCAAGATCGGCAATGCTTCGGCGTTGCAAGCGCTTGCAAGCAGGCGCTATCGTTCAGGCATGCAACCATCCGACTTCAACTTTCCGGCCGGCTTCCTCTGGGGAACCGCCACGTCGGCCTACCAGATCGAGGGTTCGGCCGATGTCGACGGCCGCACGCCCAGCATCTGGGACCGCTTTGCCAAGACACCCGGCCGCGTCGAGAACGGCGACACCGGCGACGTCGCCTGCGATTCCTACCGCCGCCCCGAGGAAGACGTGGCGCTGCTGAGCGAACTGGGCGTCAAGGCCTACCGCTTCTCGATCTCGTGGTCGCGCGTGATGCCCGCCGGGCGCGGCGAACTGAACCCGCTGGGCATCGCCTACTACCGCCGCCTGGTGGACCTGCTGCACGACGCCGGCATCACGCCGATGGCCACGCTCTACCACTGGGACCTGCCGCAGGTGCTGCATGACGAAGGCGGCTGGCTCAACCGCCGCTGCGCCTACGACTTCGCGGAGTACGCCCGGGCCATGTTCCTGGCGCTGGGCGACCGCGTGGCGGTGTGGTTCACGATCAACGAGCCGTGGTGCGCGTCGATGCTGTCGCATGCCATGGGCATGCACGCCCCCGGCGAGAAGGACCTCGGCAACGCGGTCGCGGTAGCCCACCACCTGCTGCTCGCGCACGGCCTGGCGGTCAAGGAGTTCCGCCGCGCCGAGAAGCCGGGTCGCATCGGCATGGCACCCAACGTCGAGTGGCACGAACCGTACTCGTGCCACCCCGACGACGTGGCCGCCTGCGAACGCGGGCTGGACTGGTTCAACCGCTGGTTCATCGACCCGCTCTACCACGGCCGCTACCCGCAGGGGCTGCTGGCCCGGTACGCGCTGCTGGGCATCCACCCACCGGTGGAAGACGGCGACATGGCCATCATCGGGCAGCGCACCGACCTGCTGGGGATCAACTACTACACCGGCGGCTACACGCGGGAGGCGACCCGGGCGCCGCTGTCGTCGGCGCAGGACGACGCGTTCCAGCAGATCGACGCGCTGCGCCACCTGCAGACGGTGAACGTGGCGGGCTTCCGCAAGACCGACATCGGCTGGGACGTCTACGCCGACGGCTTCTACAAGGTGCTGACCTGGCTGAAGGACGAATACGGCAACCCTCCGCTGCTCATCACCGAGAACGGCGCCTGCGACAACACGGAGCCCGACGCCACCGGCCGGGTCGACGATGCGCTGCGCATCGAATACCACCGGCGCCACGTGATCGCGCTCGACCGTGCGCTGCGCTCCGGCTGCGACCTGCGCGGCTACACCGCCTGGTCGCTGCTCGACAACTTCGAATGGGCCCACGGCTACAGCAAGCGCTTCGGCCTCGTGCACGTGGACTTCCGGACGCAACAGCGCACGCCGAAGGAAAGCTTCCGCTGGTACCAGCGCCTCATCCGTGAAGGTGGGTTTGCCGTATGAGAACCGAACTGCATCGATCGCTGCGGCACCTGCGCGCACCTGCGCTGGCGTGTGCCCTGGCGCTTGCACCGGCGCTCCTTCCCCTGGCCGCCGGAGCCGCAGAAAGCGCCCGCGTCGTCGTCAAGGCCGACGAGGAAGGCCTCGTGGTCAACCCCGCGGTCACCCGCGGCTACAACTTCGGCAACTGGATGGCCGTGGCCGAGTTCCGCGACGGCCTCGCGCGCGTGCCGGCGGCATCGTTGCGCTTTCCCGGCGGCAACATCGGCGACGAGCAGGACATGGACAGCGCCACGCTGGACACGTTCCGCTCGCTGCTGGGGCTGGTGAGCGGCGGCCCCGAGCTGATGGTGCAGACCCGCGTGTTTGCCGGGCGGGTCGACCGCAAGCCGGCCAACGAGCCGGAAGACGCCGCCAACGCGGTGCGCCTGGCCCGCGAACGCGGCCTCGCGGTGCCGTTCTGGGAGATCGGCAACGAGCCCGACCTCTACAGCGTGACGCGCGGCGATGCGAGCTGGACGCCCGAGCGCTACTGCAAGGTGTTCCGCGCCCAGGCGCGAGCCATCAAGGCGGTGGATGCCAACGCGCAGGTGGCGGGCCCGGCCGTGTCGGGCGCGGCGGATACCGCGATGCGCTTCCTCGACCGGTTCGTCGAACTGTGCGGCGATGCCGTGGACGTGCTCACCTGGCACCTCTACCCGACCGAGGGCAACGGCACCGAGGAAGCGGCCCTGCAGACCATCTCGCAGGTCGATGCCTCGGTGAAGCGGGTACAGGCGCTCTGGCGCGACCCGAAGCGCAACCCGCTGGGTCACGGCCGCGACGTGAAGCTGGCCGTCACCGAGTACGGCCTGTCGTGGCGCACCGACCGGCCGAGGTTCCTGTCGGACCAGGTGGCCGGACTGTGGGCCGCCGAAGCCGCATTGCGCCTGGCCCAGCAGGGCGTGCGCGCGGCGCACTACTTCGCCTACCAGGGCACCGGCTTCCACGGCCTGCTCGACAACGCCGGGGTGCCGCGGCCGACCTACTACGCCTTCTCGATGCTGAGCGGGCTCGAAGGCCGCTTCGTGAAGGCCGGTTCGAGCCACCCGGCGCTGTGGGCCCACGCGGTCAAGGGCAAGGAGGGCCTGACGGTGCTGCTGCTCAACACGCTCAACGAGCCGGTGCAAACCGAACTCGACGCCGCCGGCTGGCAGGTCGAGCAGGCGCAGTACTTCGATGCGGCCATCGTCGAAGAAGAACACCCGCTCGCCACACTGCCCCAGGCCGGCCGCCTGAAGCTTGCACCGCGCTCGATGTCGCTGCTGCGCCTGCGGAGGCAACCTTGACCCGCCCCATCCCACGCCGGCGCGTGCTCGGCACCCTGGCCGGGCTCGCCGCCATGCCCCTCACCAGCGCCTGCGGCACCACGGCCGGCTCGGAAGCACCATCGCCGCTCGACGATGCCCTGGCGCTGCCGGTGCTCGAAGACACCAGCACCAGCCCCACCCAGGGCGTGTTCTTCGGCATCTTTCGGGAGAACGCGCTCACCGACGTGGTGAGCGGCGCGCAGGCCGACCTGCGTCGCAAGCCCGCCGCGGTGATGTGGTTCACCCGCTTCGGCTCGGCCTTCCCGCAGTCGCAGCTGCAGTACCTGGCCAGCCAGGGCATTGCGGCGCAGGTGACGTGGGAGCCCTGGGGCGCGCATGGCGAGGCCATCACGCTCGCGCAGATCGAAGCGGGCCAGTGGGATGCCTACATCGACACCTGGGCCCAGGCCGCGGCGCGGCAGGGGCTGCCTTTCATGCTGCGCTTCGGCCATGAGTTCAATGGCGACTGGTATCCCTGGTGCCTGGTGAACAACGGCAGCAACGGCGAAGCCTATGCACGCGTCTACCGCCGCGTCGTCGCGCGCTTCAAGGCCGCTGGTGCTCACAAGGTGCAGCACGTCTGGTGCTTCAACAACGCGAGCCAGCCGGCTGCGGCGTGGAACGATCCGCGCTTCGCGTACCCGGGTGACGACGTCGTCGACTGGATCGGCATCGACGGCTACAACTTCGGCACCAGCCAGTCGTGGTCGCGCTGGACG
>CAMLNA010000179.1 GCA_946481025.1 uncultured Rivibacter sp. | reverse complement strand
ATCTGGGAGATCGGCTCGGGCTACTTCGGCTGCCGCAACGACGACGGCACCTTCAACCCCGAACGCTTCGCCGAAAACGCGCGCGACCCGCAGGTCAAGCTCATCGAGCTGAAGATCAGCCAGGGTGCCAAGCCGGGCCATGGCGGCGTGCTGCCCGGCGCCAAGGTCACGCTCGAGATCGCAGCCGCGCGTGGCGTGCCGCCCTGGGTCGACTGCATTTCGCCGTCGCGCCACAGCGCGTTCGACACGCCGATCGAGATGATGCGGTTCATCGAGCGGCTGCGTGAGCTGTCGGGCGGCAAGCCCACCGGCTTCAAGCTGTGCATCGGCCACCCGTGGGAATGGTTCGCGATGGCGAAGGCCATGCTGGCCACCGGCATCACGCCGGACTTCATCGTGGTCGACGGCGCCGAAGGCGGCACCGGCGCCGCCCCGCTCGAGTTCACCGACCACGTCGGCGCGCCGCTGCAGGAAGGCCTGCTGCTGGTGCACAACACGCTGGTGGGACTGAACCTGCGCGACCGCATCCGCATCGGCTGCGCCGGCAAGGTGGTGAGCGCCTTCGACATCGCGCGGCTGATGGCGCTGGGCGCCGACTGGTGCAATTCGGCCCGCGCCTTCATGTTCGCGCTCGGCTGCATCCAGGCGCAGAGCTGCCACACCGGCCACTGCCCCACCGGCGTGACCACGCAGGACCCGTTGCGCCAGCGCGCGCTGGTGGTGCCCGGCAAGGCCGAGCGCGTGTACCGCTTCCACGAGCAGACGCTCGAGGCGCTGAAGGAGCTCGTGCAGGCCGCGGGGCTCCAGCATCCCGGCGAGATCACCGCCGCCCACATCGTGCGCCGCACCGCCGACCACGAGGTCCGGCTGCTGTCGAACCTGTTGCCATTCGTGAAGCCGGGGGCGCTGCTGGCGGCCGACCGCGGCGAGGCCGACTGGCCGCACAACGTGTACCGCCTCTATTGGCCGATGGCGCGGGCCGAGACCTTCGCCGTGGCCGGCGCGCTGGCGGCGCCCGCGGCCCTGGGGGCGATCCCCGTGCCTGCGTAGCCCTCGCCCCTCACTCGTGGGGTGGCCGCACCCTGGCCCGGTCCGCAGAATCCGCGCGACCAACCAGCAGGACGGCCCCGATGGCCTCACAGGACGTGCTCACCGTCTACCTCGTCGAAGACGACCCCCTTGTTTCACGGCATGTCCAGGACGCGCTCAACGCCGCCGAAGGCATCCGCTGCGTCGGCCATGCCGACCGGCTGGCCACCGCGCGCAGCCAGCTGCCGCAGTGCAAGCCCGACGTGCTGCTGTCCGACCTCGGCCTGCCCGACGGCGACGGCACCGAGCTCATCGGCGAGCTCGACCACCACCACCACGTGCACCAGGCCGGCGGCGCGCCGGGCTGGCATCCGCACATCCTGGTGTTCTCGGTGTTCGGCGACGAGTCGCGCGTCATCAATGCCATCGAGTCCGGCGCCGACGGCTATTTCCTCAAGGGTTGCACCTCCGACGAGCTGATCCGCGCGGTGCAGCAGGCGGCGCGCGGCGAGTCGCCCATCTCGCCGGCCATCGCCCGCTACGTGCTCAAGCGCTTTCGCGACCCGGCTTTCGCCGAGTCGGGCTTCGGCGACCTCGATGCCGGCTCCGGCAGCGCGTCGACGCTGAGCGAGCGCGAAGCCGCGGTGCTCAAGCTGGTGGCGCAGGGCTACGTGACCGAGGAGATCGGCGAGCGGCTGCGCACATCGGCCAACGAGGTCGCCACCCACATCCGCGACATCTACCAGAAGCTGCAGCTCGGCAAGCGGGCGCTCGCGGCGCAGCGCCCGCCGTCGGTGCGACGCTGAGCGCGCCGTGACCTCGCCGATCTTCGAGGCCGACGGCCCGCCGCGCCGGCGCTGGTCCACGCCGGCCATCGCCATCGCGGCCGTCCTGTGGGTGGCTGCGCTGGCCCTGGCGGCCTGGCTGCTCACGCCGGCACCGGCCCGGGTCGCGGCTGCCGTCGAGATCCGCCGCGCGTCGATGCAGGTGGGTGACGCGCTGCAGCCGGTGGTCCTGCCGGACGCCTGGGAATCCACCGCGCCGTCACGCAGCGGCACCGTGACCTACCGGCTGCCCCTGCCCGACACGGCACTGCAAGGCGAGCAGTCGGCGGTGTTCATTCGCCGCGCAGGCAACGTGTTCCGCCTCTCGCTGGGCGGCCAGGCCGTCGTGTCCTATGGCGACGCGCGCGCGCCGCAGGCCGACTACAGCCGCGAGCCGGTGCTGGTGCTGCTGCCCCAGGCGCTGGTGGCGGCCACCGGCAACGAGTTGCGCATCGATGTCAGCGGCGAGGCAGGCCGCGAGCCCGGCCTGTCGGAGGTGTGGGTGGGCCCGCTGCAGGAGCTGCAGCCGCTGTACCAGGCGGCCGTGGCCGCGCAGGTGCGCAGCGCCTGGTTCGTGGCATCGGCGTCGGCGGCGATGGGCCTGCTGGCCCTGCTGCTGGGCTGGCGCACGCGCGAGGCGCGCTATGCCTGGTTCGGCATCGCGAGCCTGCTGTGGGCCTGGCGCGTCACGGCGCTGTTCAACAGCGACGCCGGTCCCTGGCTTGCGTTGCGGCACTGGAGCTTCCAGGTGTCGTATGTCGGTTTCGTGGTGCTCATGTCGCTGTATGCGCTGGCCATGGTCGGCCGCGAAGGGCCGCGCGTGCGGCGTTGGCTGCTGTCGTGGGCGCTGGCGGCCACCGCCCTCACGACACTGGGCGTGGCCAGCGGCTGGCCGTGGCCGCGCACGCTGGTGCTGCTGGGCATGCTGGTGCTGGCGGCGTGGCTGTTCGCGCGGCTCGCGCAGGCGGCCGTGCGCGACCGCACCACGCCGGCGCTGCTGCTCACGGCCTGCGCGGCGATCTGCGTGGTGGTGGGGGCGCGCGACTTCTACGTGTTCCGGGTGCAGTACGACTACGGCGCCTACACCTGGGCGCGCTACACCATCGTGCTGCTGATGGCCGCGCTGGCCTGGATGCTGGTGAACGACTTCGCGCGTTCGGGGGCCCGGCTGCGCGACCTCAACCGCGGCCTGCGCGACCGCATCGCCGCCAAGGAGCACGAGCTCGCGGTGGCCTTCGAGAACTCGCGCCTGCGCGAGCGCGAGCAGGCCACGCTGGCCGAACGCGACCGCATCCTGCGCGAGATGCACGACGGCCTGGGCGGGCGGCTCGTGGCCGCCTTGGCGCTGGCGCAGCGTGCCGGGCCGCTGGAGCCGGCCGAAGCGCTGCGCGAGCTGAAGCTGGCGCTCGACGACTGCCTCACCGAGCTGCGGCTGGCGCTCGACTCGCTGGAGACCGACACGCAGCCGGTCGTCGAGGCGCTGGCCGAGCTGCGCTTCCGCGTCGAGCCGTCATTGCGCGCCGCCGGCATCCGCGTGGTGTGGCAGGTGGACGAGGCCGCCAGCGACATCGTCCTGTCGGCCGCCGACACGCTGCACGTGCTGCGCATCGTGCGCGAGGCCTTCACCAACGTGATCAAGCACGCGAGCGCGAACACCGTGTGGCTGCGGCTCGAGCACGTGGCGGAGGCGGCCGGCATGCGCCTGCGGTTGAGCGTGGTGGACAACGGCGCGGCGCAGCCTGCCGAGGGCGGCGCGCCACGCGAGCCGCTGGCGGCGCCCAGCGGCGGTCGCGGCCTGGCCAACATCCGGCGGCGCGCCCAGAGCCTGAAGGCCGAACTCGAGATCGGCCCGCAGGAAGAGGGCTGGGGGGTGTCGGTGAGGATCCCGCTGGGCGAGGCTGGTACTGCCTAGATCAGGGACCCAATGCGTCCTCCGCGCCTCCGCGGTGAAGACTTTCAGCAGGCCGTCAGGCCGCAGCCGGCGGCGCGGTCTCGATGAAGCTCTGCCGCTGCATCAGCTTGTCGTACAGCTTCGCGAGGTTGGGGTGCGCGCCGCGCCAGTCGATGTGCGCGAAGCGGAAGTCGAGGTAGCCCAGCGCGCAGCCGATCGCCACGTCGGCCAGCGTGTAGTGGCCGCCGGCCGCCCAGGCGCGGTCGCCCAGGCCCTTGCCCATCGCCTGCACGCAGGCGTGCACCTTGTCCATCTGGCGCGTCACCCAGGCGGGCGAGCGCTGCAGCTCGGTGCGGCCGGTCCAGGTCTGCTCCAGGCGCGCGAGGATCGCCGCGTCCATGAGCCCGTCGGCCAGCGCCTCCCAGGTGCGCACCTCCACACGTTCGCGCCCGGTCGGCGGAATCAGCTTGCCCACCGGCGAGAGGGTGTCCATGTATTCGACGATCACGCGCGAATCGAAGATCGCCTCGCCGCCTTCCATGACGAGGCAGGGCACCTTGCCGAGCGGGTTGGCGGCCATGATGGTGCTGCCGGGCGACCACACGTCTTCGAGTTCGAACTGGTAGTCCAGCTTCTTCTCGGCCAGCACGATGCGGACCTTGCGCACATAGGGGCTGGTGAGCGAACCGATCAGTTTCATGTTGTGGGCGGGGAGAGGGCCCGCAGGAGGGAGTCGAGCGATTCATTCTAGTGTTGCGTCGTCTCCCGCAGGCCTGTGGGTGGGCCGCTACAGTCTCCCTATTCCGGGGGGAGTCCCGCCACGGCACGCGCGTGCAAGATCGCGCCTCAACATGAAGAACATGCCCGCAAACAGCGCCTATCCCGCCAGTGCCGGCGCGAATTCGAGCTTCCCCGCGTCGCAGGGCGGGCGCTTCGGCGGGGCCGACAGCGCCGGCGACATCGGCGGCATCGTCGTCGACAGCTCCGAGGTGGTGGGCATGGTGAGCTCCATCGGCGTGTCGGCCGACCCGACCACCTCGCCCGCGCCGCTGTTCGGCCGCGTGCGCGCGGCGCAGCAGGCGCATCACCTGCCGATCGAGTTCGGCGGCACGGGCGGCGAGTACTTCCGCATCTGGATCGTCAACCTGCTGCTCACGCTGGTGACGCTGGGCCTCTACTACCCGTGGGCCAAGGTGCGCAAGCTGCGCTGGTTCTACGGCCACACGCAGCTGGCCGGCCATGCCTTCGACTTCCACGGCGAACCCCGCAAGATGCTGCGCGGCACGCTGCTGGCGGGCCTGCTCGTGCTGGCCTACAGCGTGGCCGGCGAGTTCTCTGCACTTTCCGGGCTGCTGGCCGCGGGCATCGTCGCCGGCCTGTGGCCGCTGATGCTGCGCGCCGCGCTGCAGTTCCGGCTCGCCAACACCAGCTGGTGCGGGCTGCGTTTCAGCTTCTCGGGTTCGGTGCGCGAGGCCTATGGCGCGGTGGCGCCGCCGCTGCTGCTGTTCCTGGTGCCCGCCACGCTGGCCGCCTTCCATGAGGCCGACCTGGGGCTGGCGCCCACCACCCTGCAGGCGCTCGACGCCATGTTCGTGGTCGCGGCCTTGCTGATGCTGCTGGGCCTGCCGTACTTCCTGTGGCGCCTCAAGCGCTACCAGCACAGCCATTTCCGGCTCGGGCAGCTGCGCACCGAATGGAAAGGCGAGCTGCGCGCCGTGTATGCGCTGTGCCTGCGCACCTTCGGCATCGTGCTGGTGCCCATCGTGCTGATCGCCGTGGGCGTGGCAGGCATCACCGCCGGCAGTTCGTTCGGCGCGGCCGTGGTGCTGCTGTTGCCGCTGATGTTCGCGCTGCTGATCGTGGGCATGGTGGTGGTCTACATCGTGGCGCCGGCCTATTTCACCGTGCGCATGCAGAACCTGGCCTGGACGAAAACCGGCAACCGCTACATGCGCCTGCGCAGCCAGCTCGCGTTCGGGCCGTACGTCAAGCTGCAGCTGGTGAACTGGCTGCTGGTGATGTTCTCGATGGGCTTCTACTGGCCCTGGGCGGTGGTCAGCACGCGCCGCATGCGCCTGGCCGCCATCACCGTGGTGTCGCGCGTGGAGCCGGAGGAGCTGGCGATGGCGGTGCGGCCGAAGGCGGGCGACGCCGCGGCCGACATGGGCGAGGACCTGTTCGGCCTGGACTTCGGCTGGTGAGCGCCGCGCCCGCAATTCCGGCCTCGCCGCACATCGAGGCCGACTACTTCGACGGCCGCCAGGCCCGTGCGCACCGGGTGCGCGCCCATGTGAGCGGCAGGCAGCTCTACCTGCGCGGCAACGGCATCGCGCTGGCCGTGCCGCTGGCACAGGTGCAGTGGCCGCCGGCCGGCCAGCGCGGCGCCCGCCTGGCGCACTTCGCGAGCGGGGCCTCGCTGCAATGCGCCGACGGCGCGGCATGGGACGCCTGGTCCGCCGCTTCGGGGCTCGAGGCTTCGGTGGTCGCCCGGGTCGAGGGCAGCTGGCGCTGGGTGCTCGGTGCGGTCGCGGCGCTCGTGCTGCTGGTGGGCAGCCTGTACGTCTGGGGCCTGCCCTGGCTGTCGCGCGGCGTGGTGGCGCTGGTGCCGCTGTCGGTGGACGAAAAGGTCGGCGAGGTGGCGCTGGAGTCGCTGCCCGAAGGCTGGCTCGAGCCGACCCGGCTGCCGGCCGACCAGCAGCAGCGCCTGCGCAGCGCGTTCGACGGTGCGGTGAAGGCCGCCTTCGCGCCCGGCGAAGCGCCGGTCTACACGCTGCGCTTCCACAAGAGCGATCTGGGCCCCAATGCGTTCGCGCTGCCGGGCGGCACCATCGTCATGACGGACGAGCTGGTGGCGCTGGTGGCCGGCCGCGAAGATGCCATCGTCGGCGTGCTGGCGCACGAACTGGGCCACGTGCGGCACCGGCACGGCATGCGCGCATTGGTGCAGGTCACGGTGCTGGGTGCCGTCTCCAGCCTGGCCTTCGGCGACTTCAGCGGGTTGTTCGCCGGGCTGCCGGTGCTGCTGGGCCATGCCGGCTATTCACGAGACGCCGAGCGCGAAGCGGACGGCGAAGCCATCCGCATCATGCAAGAGGCCGGCCTGTCGCCCGAGGCCATGGTGGTGTTCTTCGAGAAGATCGGTGCCTGGGCCGATGAGAAGGCCGCCGGCAAGGGCGGGCGCAAGGAGGGTGAGCCCAAGACCGAGCCGGGGCAGGCGCGGGAGGAATCGCTGCTCGGCATTGCCTTCTCGAGCCACCCGGCCGACGCGGAACGCATCGCACGCTTTCGCGAGGCGGCGCGTGCGATGCCGGCGACTACGGGGC
>CAMLNA010000178.1 GCA_946481025.1 uncultured Rivibacter sp. | reverse complement strand
AGCGCCGTCTTCATGCGCTCGCCCTGGCTGAAGCCCTCGGTGCGGCGGTCGAGCAGCGGCTTCATTTCCAGCATGTCGGCCAGGCTCTCGGCACGCGCATCGGCCGCCTCGGCCGACAGGCCCTGCAGCCGCCCGTAGTAGGTGATGTTCTCGCGCGCCGACAGCCGCGGGTACAGCCCGCGTGCATCGCTGAGCACCCCCATGCGCGCGGCCGCCGCCTGCGGGTCACGCCGCACGTCCACCCCATCGACCTCGATGCGTCCGGCATCGGCCGTCATGAGCCCGGCCACCATGCGCAAGGTGGTGGTCTTGCCTGCGCCGTTGGGCCCGAGCAGCCCGGTGATGGCGCCATCGGCGGCCGCGAAGCTGAGGCCTTCGACCGCCTGCACCACGCGCGCCTTGCGGCCACGTCCGGTGACGAAACGCTTGGCGAGGTCCTGCACGTGGATCACTGGGCGACCTCCTGCCGCTGGGACTTGGGCCGCCAAGGCTCGAACACCGGCGGGCGCGGAATGCTGCGCACGCAGGCGGCATCGACCTGCTGCGCCTGCGCATCGGTGGCAGCGTCGATGAAGCGGAACACCACGTCGCGCGTGCAGCCGATGCCGAGGATGCCGTGGCCGGCGTTGGGCACCACCACATGCTGGGCCTTGGCGCCGAGCGCCTTCGCGGCGCGCTCGCCATGGCGCGGCGGCGTGGCCGGATCGAGGCCGCCGCTGAACACGAGCGCCGGCGCCGGGCTTTGCGGCATGCGGTAGAAGGCCTGCGGCACCGCGCCCCGCGGCCAGTCGCGACACACGCCTCGATAGAACTCGGTGAACTGCGCGCTGAAGTCGGCTGTGCCCGAAGCGGTGGCCCCGCCCTGCTCCAGCAACGGCACATCCTCGGCACACACCACCGAGAAATGCATGCCCCAGTACAGCCGCTGCTGGCCGCCACGAGAGCCTCCCGTGGCGCCCGAAAGCCCCAGCAGCGGCGTGAAGCGGCCCCCCACCGCTTCGGCCATGGCATACGGCAGGGCGGCGGCCAGCGCCGGCACGTACAGCGGCGCGCGCAAGGCGCCTGCCAGCATGTCGCGGTCGAGCGTGACCTGCTGCTCCCGCCCGCTCATCGGGTCGGCCAGGGTCACCTTCTTCGGCAGGCTCGCCAGCAGCGCATGCCAGCGCTCGCGCAGGCGCGGGTGGCGCTGCCGGCAGTCGTCGTCCGCTTCGCAGCCGGCGAATGCCGCATCGAGCGCGGCCTGCCCGTCCACCGCAAAGCTCGCAGGCAGCACCATGTCGGGCGGCGCCACGCCGTCGAGCACCACGCGCCGCACCCGCTGCGGAAACAGCCGCAGGTATTCGAGCGCCGCGCGCGTGCCGTAGGAGCCGCCCACCAGGTTGACCTGCGGCGCGCCGAGGGCCTCGCGCACCGCGTCGGCATCGGCCATCGCCTCGGTGGTGGTGTAGTGGTCGAGCCGGCCGTGCGGCAGCTGCTGCAGGCTCGCACGGCAGCGCGCCAGGCGCTGCTGCAACGCGCCCATGTCGATCTGCTCGGCCAGCGGGAGGTCGCGGTCGTCCGCACAGGGCAGCGGCGCCGAGCGGCCGGTGCCGCGCTGGTCGATGAACACCACGTCGCGCCGGTTGTTGAGCCGGCCGAACAGCGGCATCACCTGCCCGGCCAGCGAGATGGCGCTCTGCCCCGGCCCGCCGGCCAGGAAGAACACCGCGTCGGGCTGCTTGTTCCGGGCCGCGGCAGGCACCACGACGAAGTGCACGTCGATCTGCGCGCCCTGCGGCTGGCCGGGGTCGAGGGCCCGCCGCACCTGGCCGCACAGGACTTCCTGCTTGAGGCCGGGCACGCGGCAGGCGGCCAGGGGCGCGGCGTGCAAGCCGCTGGTGGCCGCCAGCGCAAGGGCGGCCCAGGCAATGAAGCGTGGAGTCATTGAGGCGCGATTCTGTACAGCCGGCCGCCCCGCGGCAACGAGGCGGTACGAATTGGCAAGGCCCCCCAAAGCATGTCGCCGCGCCACAACAGTCGTCACCAGGCGGCCGCTACAGTCCCGGAATCGCTGCGCAGTGCCTCTCCGGCAGGGCCGGCGCCTTCCACCGACCCCGACCGACACCGAGAGAGAACCCATGAAAAAGACCCTGCTGAGCATCACCCTGGCCATTGCCGCCGCGAGCGGCGCACACGCGCAGGCCGGCCCCCACAAGCCCGTCGGCTTCGTCGGCGGCATCGGCCTCACCGGCGGCGGCGAAAAGCTCATCACCGTCGAATACACCAACGGCGACAACCAGGACGTGCGCAGCGGCGGGTTGGTGCACTTCTTCGGCGGCATCGAATTCGCCGTCGCCCCGCAGGTGACGATGCAGGCCACCGTCGGCTACCACGTCGACAACGTGTCGGCCCGCAACGGCGACGCCAAGTTCGAGCGCTTCCCGTTCGAATTCCTCGCGCACTACGAGATCTCCCCGCAGTTCCGCCTGGGCGGCGGCCTGCGCTACGTCACCAGCAGCAAGCTCAGCGGCGACGGCGCGGCCGAGTTCCCGACCATCGAGTTCAAGTCGCACGCCGGCGCCGTGATCGAAGGTGAATACCTGTTCAGCCCCCACTTCGGCGCCAAGCTGCGCTTCGTGAGCGAGAAGTACAAGCCCGAGTTCGGCGGCTCCAGCGTGAGCGGCGACCACGTCGGCCTGTACGCCACCTTCCACTTCTGACCCGTCAACCGCCGCAGCACCAGGCCCGGCATTGCCGGGCCTTCTTGTTTCAGCGCAGGAAGGCGTCGTAGCCGGTCTTCAGGATCAGCGCGCCCACCACCACGATGAACACGCCGCGCACGAAGCCCGCGCCATGCTTGAGCGCGAGGCGGATGCCGGCCAGGCTGCCGGCCACGTTGGCCAGCGCCATCACCAGCGCGATGTGCCACCACACGTGGCCTTTCCAGGCGAACAGCACCAGGGCCGCGAAGTTGGTGGCGGTGTTCAGCAGCTTCGCGCCGGCCGACGCGTGCAGGAAGTCGTAGCCCAGCAGGCGCACGAACAGGAACACCAGGAAGCTTCCGGTGCCCGGACCGAAGAAGCCGTCATAGAAGCCGACGAGCAGGCCGATGGCGGCCGCCACCGCCGCCTCGCCGCGGCCGGCGAAGCGCGGGGCATGCTCGCGGCCGAGGTCCTTGCGGGCCAGCGTGTACAGCAGCACGCCCAGCAGGATGAACGGCAGCGCACGGCGCAGGCCGTCGGGCGGCACCATCGTCACCACCCAGGCGCCGGCAAAGCTGCCCGCCAGCGCCGCGCCGGCCGCCGGCAGCAGCGCTGCCCAGTTCATCTGCACCTTGCGCGCGAACTGCAACGTGGCCCAGCCGGTGCCCCAGATGGCCGCCCCCTTGTTGGTGCCGAACAGCGTGGCCGGCGCCGTGTTGGGAAACACGCCGAACAGGGCCGGCACCAGGATCAGCCCGCCGCCGCCCACGATGGCGTCCACGAAACCGGCGAACAGCGAAGCAAGGGAAACGACGACGAGATCGAGCATCTGGAGGCAGGCAGCGGCGCAAAGCCGCGCAGCATAGCCGCCGGCCTCAGCCCGCGCAGGCGTAGGTGCGAAGCCCTTGCAGGTCGGTCACCGTCACCCCGCGCGACTCCACGCGGATGAGGCCGATTCGCTCGAGCTCATGCAAGGCCGCGTTGACCCGCTGGCGCGACAGGCCGGACAGCAGCGCGATCTCGCTTTGCCGCAGGTCCACGAACGGTCCCGGGTCCGGATAGAGGTCGGGGTTGAACAGCTGCGCCAGGCAGCGCGCCACCCGGGCATCGGGGCTCAGCAGGCGCCCGCCCTCGAGCATGCCGATGAACAGGCCCAGCCGGGCGTTCATCAGCGTCTGCAGGTAGTGGTTGAACGGCAGGCTGGTCTCGCGCAGCCGCTGGAAGGTCGCCGCCGGCACCATGGCGATGCGGGTGGGCCGTAGCGCCACCGCGTCATAGCGGCGCGGCTCGCGCTTGAGCAGCGACCCCTCGCCGAACCAGGCATCGGCGCACACGCCCGCGAGCGTGGAGGTCTTGCCGTCGGCCAGCGCCACCGACATCTTGCCCAGCCCTTCGATGATGCCGATCCAGTGGTCCACCGGATGGCCCATGCGGGCGATGTAGCCGTTCTGTGGCACGTGGCGCTCACGCGTCTCGTGCAGCACGCCGTCGAACTCCGCCGGGGTGAGCATCCGGCCCCAGGTCGACGCGGCCAGCATCTCGTGCAGGGTTCTCATCGGCGGCTTCGGCATGGGTCTTTCGAGCGAGGTTCCGGTGCTCACCAAAAAACAAGGGCGCCGGGGAAGCCGGCGCCCTGTGAGAGTGACTTTGTCTTGAAGTCACGCTGTCTGTTGATTCTGGTGTTCTTCGCTTGTCTCCTCAGTCCCCCGCCTGCGCGGGCTGTGGGCTCGCGGCGAGTGGGCGCACTGTAGGCGCCTCCGGGGGGGCTCGCACTTGGGGTTTTCCTGCCCCTTTTTTGGGCAATCGTGCCGCCCGCCGCCCCAGAATCCACGCCTGTCGCCACTTTTGCGCAGGGAACGCCATGGAACTCAGTTGCTTCAGTTACCAGGTACGGGCCAACGTCGGCCATCTGGTACTCAACCGGCCTGCGGCGCTCAACACCATGAGCCCGACCTTCTGGCGCGAGCTCGAGACGGTGCTGGGCGCACTGCACCGCAACAGCGCCGGCGTGCGCGCGCTCGTCGTCAGCTCGACCGGCAAGCACTTCAGCGCCGGCATGGCGCTCGAGACCTTCGGCGCAGGCATCGCGATGGACGACAGCGCCGCCGCCGGCCGCGCCAACATCGTCGACGAGCTGCTGGACATGCAGCAGGTGTTCAACCAGCTGGAGGCCCTGCGGCTGCCGGTGATCTGCGCCATCCACGGCGGCTGCATCGGCGGCGCGCTCGACATGGCGGCCGCCTGCGACGTCCGGTACTGCACCGCCGACGCGTTCTTCTGCATCCAGGAGATCAACATCGGCATGGTGGCCGACCTCGGCTCGCTGCAACGCCTGCCCAAGCTCATGGGCCACAGCCTGCTGCGGGAGCTCGCCTACACCGGCCGGCGCCTGCCCGCGGCCAGGGCGCTGGCCAGCGGCCTGGTGAGCGAGGTGTTCGACACGCAGGAGCAGATGCTCGAAGCCGCCCTCGCCTGCGCCGCCGAGATCGCGGCCAAGCCGCCGGTGGCCATTGCCGGCAGCAAGCGTGCGCTCAACTACGCCCGCGACCACTCGGTGCGCGACAGCCTGGAGCAGATGGCCCTGCTGCAGGCCGGCTTCTGGCAGACCGACAACCTGAAGCTCGCCATCGGCGCGCGCAAGGGCGAGGCGGCGCAGTTCGAGGACCTGCGGCCGATCCAGCGGTTTGCCGAACGCTGAGGCTGGCTGGAGGTCCGCGAGCCGCGGCGGCGTCTGCACCGTCACCCGGCACAGTTCAGGCCTGAGCCGCCTCGGCGATCCACTGCGCCGCGCGCTCGGCGATCATGAGCGTCGGCGAGTTGGTGTTGCCGCTGGTGATGCTGGGCATCACCGACGCATCGACCACCCGCAGCCCTGCCACGCCGCGCACCCGCAGGCGCGCATCGACCACCGCGCCGTCGTCGTCGGGCCGCCCCATCCTGCAGGTGCCCACCGGGTGGAAGATGGTCGTCGCGATGTCACCGGCCAGCCGCGCCAGCTCCTCGTCCGTCTGGTACCGCACGCCGGGGCGGTATTCCTCGGGCTGGTACTTCGCGAGTGCCGGCTGCGACACGATGCGCCGGGTGAGCCGCAAGGAATCGGCCGCGACCTGGCGGTCTTCGAGCGTGGACAGGTAGTTGGGCGTGATGGCCGGCGCCGCCTCGTGGTTCGGCGAAGTGATGCGCACGTGGCCCCGGCTCGTCGGGTTGAGGTTGCACACGCTGGCGGTGAAGGCCGGGAAGTCGTGCAGCGGCTCCCCGAAGGCGTCGAGCGACAGCGGCTGCACGTGGTACTCGACGTTGGGCCACTCGAACTGCGGCGACGACCGGGTGAAGGCGCCCAGCTGCGAGGGCGCCATGCTCATCGGCCCGCTGCGCATCAGAGCGTACTCGAGCCCGATGGCCGCCTTGCCCCAGGGCGTGCTCGACAGCATGTTGAGCGTCTTCACGCCGTTGACCTTGAACACCGCGCGGATCTGCAGGTGGTCCTGCAGGTTCTCGCCCACGCCCGGCAGCTCGTGGCGCAACTCGATGCCGTGGCCGCGCACCAGCTCGGCCGGCCCGATGCCCGACAGCTGCAGGATCTGCGGCGAGCCGATGGCGCCCGCGCACAGCAGCACTTCGCGGTCGGCGCGCGCGACCTGCACGCCCTCGGGCGTCACGACCTCGGCGCCCGTGCAGCGCAAGGCACCGTCGGTGCCGCGCTCGAGCAACAGGCGCTTCACGTGCGCGCCGGTCCACATCTCGAAGTTGGGCCGGCCATAGCAGGTGGGCCGCAGGAAGGCCTTGGCGGTGTTCCAGCGCCAGCCCTTGCGCTGGTTCACCTCGAAATAGCCCACGCCTTCGTTGTTGCCGCGGTTGAAGTCGTCGGTGGCCGGCACGCCGGCTTCCTGCGCCGCCTTGGCAAACGCGTCGAGGATGTCCCAGCGCAGCCGCTGCTTCTCGACCCGCCATTCGCCGC
Source organism: uncultured Rivibacter sp. (assembly GCA_946481025.1). The sequence goes on along the minus strand of CAMLNA010000178.1, from coordinate 437 downwards.
CATGGCCGTGCAGCGCGGCGAACGCTTCGTCCTTCTCGCGGCCGTCGAGCCGCCAGTGGTCCTCGTGCCGCTTGAAGTACGGCAGGCAGGCGTCCCAGCGCCAGCCGTCGTCGCCCGCGAGTTGCGCCCACTGGTCGTAGTCGCGCGACTGGCCGCGCATGTAGATCATCCCGTTGATGCTGGAGCAGCCGCCGAGCACCTTGCCGCGCGGGTAACGCAGCGAGCGGCCGTTCAGGCCCGGGTCCGGTTCGGTCGCGTAGCACCAGTCCGTGCGCGGGTTGCCGATGCAGTACAGGTAGCCGACCGGGATGTGGATCCAGTGGTAGTCGTCGCGCCCGCCGGCTTCGATGAGCAGCACGCGGTGGCTGGCGTTGCGGCTCAGGCGGTTGGCCAGCAGGCAGCCGGCGGTGCCGGCGCCGATGATGATGTAGTCGAAG
>CAMLNA010000177.1 GCA_946481025.1 uncultured Rivibacter sp. | reverse complement strand
ACTTCATGAAAACCTTCAGCGCAAAACCCGCTGATGTGAAGCACGAGTGGTTTGTGATTGACGCGACCGACAAGGTTCTCGGCAGGGTTGCCAGCGAAGTGGCCCTCCGTCTGCGTGGCAAGCACAAAGCCATCTACACGCCTCACATCGATACCGGCGATTTCATCGTCATCGTCAACGCCGACAAGATCCGCGTGACGGGCAACAAGGCCGAGCAGAAGGTGTACTACCGCCACTCGGGCTTCCCCGGCGGCATCTATGGCACCAAGTTCAAGGACATGCAGGCCAAGCACCCCGGCCGCGCCCTGGAGAAGGCCGTCAAGGGCATGCTCCCGAAGGGTCCCCTGGGCTACGCGATGATCAAGAAGCTGAAGGTGTATGCCGGCGCTTCGCACCCCCACACCGCCCAGCAGCCGAAGGCGCTGGAAATCTAAGGAGTCGCGATGATCGGCAATTGGAATTACGGCACCGGCCGCCGCAAGTCGTCGGTGGCGCGTGTGTTCATCAAGAAGGGCACGGGCCAGATCACGGTCAACGGCAAGCCGGTGGAGCAGTACTTCGGCCGCCAGACCTCGATCATGATCGTCAAGCAGCCGCTGCTGCTCACGAACAACGCCGAGGCCTTCGACATCAAGGTCAACGTGCACGGCGGCGGTGAATCCGGCCAGGCCGGTGCGGTGCGCCACGGCGTGACCCGCGCGCTGATCGACTATGACGCAGCGCTCAAGCCTGAACTGAGCCGCGCCGGCTTCGTGACGCGTGACGCGCGCGAAGTGGAGCGCAAGAAGGTCGGTCTGCACGGCGCTCGTCGTCGCAAGCAGTTCAGCAAGCGCTGATCCAGCCGTCCTGGCATCGCTGCATTTCGTTGCATACGCAGCGGACTGCAGCCCGCAAGAGGCCACCTCAGGGTGGCCTTTTCATTTGCGCTCCCTACAATCAGTTTTCCTTTTTTCGTCCAGGTTCTGAGGCACGTCATGATCAAGGTGGGCATCGTCGGTGGTACCGGCTACACCGGTGTCGAGTTGCTGCGTCTGCTGTCGCAGCATCCCGAAGTGCAGCTGCAGGCCATCACCTCCCGCAAGGAGGCCGGCCTCCCGGTGGCCGACATGTACCCGAGCCTGCGGGGTCACGTCGGCCTCGCCTTCGTGACGCCCGACGATGCCAGGTTGAGCGAGTGCAACGTCGTCTTCTTCGCCACGCCGCACGGCGTGGCGATGGCCCAGGCCCGCGACCTGCTCGCTGCCGGGGTGAAGATCATCGACCTCGCGGCCGACTTCCGCCTCAAGGACGTGGCCGAGTTCGAGCGCTGGTACGGCATGCCGCACAGCTGTCCGGACCTGCTGGCGGAGGCCGTCTACGGCTTGCCCGAGCTGAACCGCGAGGCTATCCGCAAGGCACGCATCATCGGCAACCCCGGTTGCTACCCCACCTCGGTGCAACTGGGGTTTGCGCCGCTGCTCAAGCACCGGCTGATGGACGCGAGCCACCTGATCGCCAACTGCGCTTCCGGTGTTTCCGGTGCGGGGCGCAAGGCCGAGGTCCACACGCTGCTGGCCGAGGCCAGCGACAACTTCAAGGCGTACGGCGTCAAGGGCCACCGTCACGGTCCCGAGATCAACCAGCAACTGCGTGCGATCGCGGGCGACGCCAACGTGAACTGCATCTTCATGCCGCACCTGCTGCCCATCATCCGCGGCATCCATTCCACCCTGTGGGGGCGGCTCAATGCCGACGGCCAGTCGGCCGATCTCCAGGCGCTGTTCGAGGACTTCTACAAGGGTGAGCGGTTCGTCGACGTGCTGCCGGCCGGCTCCGCGCCGGAAACCCGCAGCGTGCGGGCCAGCAACACGGTTCGCATTGCGGTGCACAAGCCGCAGCCCGACACGGTGATGGTGCTGGTGGTCGAAGACAACCTCACCAAAGGCGCCTCCGGCCAGGCCGTGCAGTGCATGAACCTGATGTGCGGGCTGCCCGAGCACCTGGGCCTGACCCAGGTGCCGGTGTTGCCGTGAGCCGCGGCGCTGCTTCTGCATGCGCTGGAAACTGATACGCCGCCGCCTGTCGATCAGTGCCCCGCGCATGATCGTGCGCAGCCACTTGCCGTGGCCGCTGCGCTGGGCCGCATTTGCGCTGATGCTCGGTTTCTCGGCGGCGCTGGCGCTGTGGGCCTTCGAATTCGGCAAGGACATCGCCGGGCTGGACCGGGGCTCGAAGGCAGAAGTGACGCGGCTCGTCCAGGAGGTGGAGCAGCTGCGCAGCGAGCGCGACCAGGCGCAGTCGATCGCCAACACCGCCGACAGCCTCCTGAAGGCCGAAAGGGTTGCCCAGGAGAAGCTGGCGGCTCAAGTGCGCATGCTCGAGGCCGACAACATGGCGCTGCGGGCGGACCTTGGGTTCTTCGAACGGTTGTTACCGGCAGGGGCAACCGGCGAGGTGACGGTACGAGGCTTGCAAGCCCAGCTGTCGCAGGCAGGCCAGATGCGCTACCAGCTGCTGGTGATGCAACAGGGCAAGTCGGTGCCGGAGTTCAATGGCCGGTACGAGCTGGTGCTCAGCGGCCAGCTGGAGGGCAGGTCGTGGAGCTTCACCATGCCGGGAGGCGCGCGGCCGTTGAAGTTCAGGCAATACCAGCGTGTGGACGGGGTGGTCGACTACCCCGCCGACGCCCAAGTCAAGCAGGTGCAGGTGAAGGTGCTGGACGGCGGCGGCAGCGTGCGGGCGACGCAGGTGCTGCGCCTGTAGCGGTACCCCCGAGTGACATTTATTGCGTGTGGTGCAGATTGCCGTCAGAGCAGGCGTGCCGCCAATCGTTGGAGATTCATCATGTTCGGTATCAAGAAGCAACCGCCGATTCACACGCTGGTGGGGGAGGGCACCGTCATCAAGGGCGAGCTGCTCTTCTCGGCGGGGCTGCGCATCGACGGCGAAGTGATTGGCGACGTGACCGCCAGCGGCGACCGCAGCATCCTCGTGATCAGCGAAAAAGCCAGGGTGTGCGGCAAGGTCAAGGCCGGCCATGTCATCATCAACGGCACCGTGCAGGGTCCGGTGGAGGCCACGGAGCTGCTGGAGTTGCAGCCCAAGGCGCGGATCCAGGGCGATGTGCGGTACGAGGCGCTCGAGATGCACCAGGGCGCCACCATCGAAGGCGGATTGCACCCGCTTCATCCCTTGAAGGCCGAAGAGCAACCCGCAGTTATCAAACTGGCGTCCAATAACGCTTGATCTTCCTACTCGAGACGCCCCAGGAGCAGTCCCCATGAATGCAGTCGCAGAACACCCCGTTGCCAATGACATCCCCCCCCCGCCGCTGGTTTTCACCGACAGCGCCGCGAGCAAGGTGAAGGAACTGGTCGACGAGGAAGGCAACCCCGACCTGAAGCTGCGTGTGTTCGTCCAGGGCGGCGGCTGCTCGGGCTTCCAGTACGGCTTCACCTTCGACGAGATCGTGAACGACGACGACACGCAGATGGAAAAGAACGGCGTCACGCTGCTGATCGACGCGATGAGCCTGCAGTACCTCGCCGGCGCCGAGATCGACTACAAGGACGACCTCGAGGGCGCGCAGTTCGTGATCAAGAACCCGAACGCCACCACCACTTGCGGCTGCGGCTCGAGCTTCTCGGTCTGAACCGCACGCGCGCTCCGGCTGCAAAAAGCCGCCTTCGGGCGGCTTTTGTATTTCAGGCCGGGTAAAGCGCGCCCAGCACCCGCGGCCCGTGCGCGCCGGTCGCCCGTGGCAGGTTGCCCGCCAGGCTGTGAACGTGGGCGCGGGCCAGCCAAGCGAAGGCCGCTGCCTCCACCTGCAAGGGCGGCAGCCCGCGCGCGCTCGAAGGCACGACGCTCACGCCGGGCAGCCCATGGCTCAGGCGGCGCATCAGCTCGCCGTTCATCGCGCCGCCGCCGCAGACGACCAGTTCCCGTGCTGCCGCGGCATGGCGGCGCACGTCGTCGGCGCAGCAGCGTGCGGTCAGCTCGCACAAGGTGGCCTGCACGTCGGCCGGATCCGCCGGCGGCTGCGACTGCAGCAGGGCCGTCAGCCATGGCGGGTTGAAGCGGTCCCGCCCGGTGCTCTTGGGCGGCGACAGCGGGAAGTACGGGTCGCGCAAGGCCGCGTCCAGCAGTGTCTGCACGGGCCGGCCTGAAGCGGCCCAGGCGCCGTCGGCGTCGTAGGGCCGGCCGAGATGTTGCGCGCACCAATGGTCCATCAGCGCATTGCCCGGCCCGCAATCGAAACCCCAGGGGTCGCCGCCGGCCGGCAGCACCGTCAGGTTGCTGATGCCGCCGACGTTGAGCACGGCCACCGTTTCAGTTGCTCGCCCGAACTGCGCATGGTGGAACGCCGGCACCAGCGGCGCGCCCTGGCCGCCGGCGGCGACATCGCGGCTTCGGAAGTCGGCCACCACGTCGACGCCGCTCAGCTCGGCCAGCAGTGCCGGCGCATTGAGCTGCAGCGTGTAGCCGGTGCCATCGAACTCGCCCGGCCGATGGCGCACCGTCTGCCCATGCGCCCCGACGGCCGTCACCTTCCGGCCGGCGCTGTGCGCCAGCAGCTCCCGCACGACGTCGGCATACACCTTCGCCAGCTGGTTGCCGGCCAGGGCGGCGCGGTGCAGCTCGCCGCCGCCCGCCGCCGCTTCGCCCGGCGTGTTGAGCGCCAGCAGCTCCCGCCGGAAGTCGCCGTCGAAGGGGCGGTACGCATGGGCCACCACGGTGAGGGCGCCGTGCGGGTCGAAGCCGGCCAGCACGCCGTCTGCACCGTCCAGCGAGGTGCCGGACATCAGGCCGATGTAGAGCTCTTGATCCATCGTGCGATGCTAAGTCCCGGTCGCAAAAAAGCCCGCCGAGGCGGGCCTTGGGGAAGCTCGGTGAGCCGCTCGCCTCATTCGATGCGAGCCGACGCAACGGCCGGCGCCGCCGTCAGCTGGGCGCGGGCCGCGGCTGCGGTTTCGGCGAAGCGAGCCCGGGCGCCCGGAGAAATGGTCACGGCCTCGGAGCTGCGGGCGATGGTCATCGGATCGACCTGCTTGCCGCCCACCTTGAACTCGAAGTGCAGATGCGGGCCGGTCGCCCAGCCGGTGGCGCCGACCAGGCCCACGGTGTCGCTCTGGCTCACACGCTGGCCCTTGCGGACGTGGATGCGCGAGAGGTGCGCATACAGCGTCTGACGGTTGCCCGGGTGCTGCACGACCACCACGTTGCCGTAGCCGTTCTGGACGCCGGCGAAGTCGACCACGCCGTCGCCCACGGCCCGGACCGGCGTGCCGGTCGGGGCGCCATAGTCCACGCCGAGGTGAGCACGCCAGGTCTTGTGGATCGGATGCAGGCGCATCGCGAAGCCCGAGGTCACGCGGGAGAACGCCATCGGCGACGCCAGGAAGAAACGCTGCTTGCTGCGGCCGTCGAGGCCGAAATAGCCGCCCTTGCTGCCCGGCTCCTGGAACCAGACGGCGTCGAAGCTCTTGCCGCCATTGACGAACTGGGCTGCCAGCACGCGGCCGGCTGCCTGGTTCCAGGTGATCGGTTCGCCGTCGGCGGTGAGCGCCTCGTAGAGCACGCTGAAGGTGTCGCCCTTGCGCAGCTCGCGGCGGAAGTCGATGTCGGCCGAAAACAGCTCGGCCATCTGAACCGTCACCGAGTCGGGGATGCGCGATTCGTCGGCGGCCGCGAACAGCGAACTCAGGATGGTGCCAGAGCCCAGGCGCACTTCAGCCTGCAGCGGCATCTGCTCGGCCTTGGCGTGCAGGCCGGCGGCGTCGCGGCCCACGGTGAGGCGCGTGAAATGGGTGTTGTACTGGCTCGCGTCGGCCGCCGGGGAACGGGCGATCAACTGGGCCAGCCGGCCGTTTTCGGTTTGCACCTGCACCATCTTGCCGGCGCGGCCCTCGAGCAGGCGGCGGGCGGTGACGTCGGTGCGCAGGAAGGCGGCCGCTTCCGGGTCGTCCACACCCAGGCGGCGCAGCAGGCTGTCGGCCGTGTCGCTGCTGCGGGTGAGGTCGGTGCGGTAGAGCTCGAGCTCGTGCAGCTCGAGCGCCTCGAGCTGCTCGGATAGGTCAGCCGGGGTGACGCTTTCGGTCACCAGTCGCCGCGGAAGGTCGGCCGCGTCCGGTGCCATAGGTGCCACGCCGAACGCGGTGACCGCCGTGCCGAGCAGGGCCGTCACGACGGCTGCCGTCAATCGGCGCGGATGGCGTTTCAGCAAGTCTTCGGCACGCGAAACGCTGCGCGCCACGAAATTAAAAGGATTCACCCAACGATTCCCACAAGTAGTGTTGTGGGCGCTGGCCGTCCGCGATTGCTGCGGTCCCTCAGGGCGCGCCCCTGTTTATGCATGCTCCGCCGGGTCTGCGTGACCGTTGGCCACTAGAATCCCAGCCTCTTCGCATTGGCCGCGGAGTATAGCCAGCCGCCTGCCAATGCCTCGCCTGTAATAACCCGTACCAGGCCCCAATGACGCCTTCTTCTCAGCCCCTTCCCGCGGCCAACAGTTCTCTATCGGCACCATCCGCTTCCAAGTACCCGATTACCGATCAGGTCCGGGAGGCGCTGGCGGCGAGTCAGCGGAACTGCGACGAACTGTTACCCGTAGAGGACTGGCTGAACAAGCTTGCGCGCTCTTATGCAACCGGCGTGCCATTGCGCATCAAGCTGGGCCTGGACCCCACGGCGCCGGACATCCATATCGGTCACACCGTGGTGCTCAACAAGATGCGCCAGCTCCAGGACCTGGGCCACACGGTGATATTCCTCATCGGCGACTTCACGTCGATGATCGGCGACCCGTCCGGGCGCAACACCACCCGCCCGCCGCTGACGCGCGAGCAGATCGAGGCGAATGCCGAGACCTACCGAGCCCAGGCCTACAAGGTGCTCGACCCGGCGAAGACCGAGCTTCGCTACAACTCCGAGTGGAGCGACGCGCTGGGCGCGCGCGGCATGATCCAGCTCGCCTCGCGCTACACGGTGGCGCGCATGCTCGAGCGCAACGACTTCCACGACCGTTTCAAGGGCAGCGTGCCGATCTCGGTCCACGAGTTCCTCTACCCCCTGATGCAGGGCTACGACTCGGTGGCCCTCAAGAGCGACCTGGAGCTCGGCGGCA
>CAMLNA010000176.1 GCA_946481025.1 uncultured Rivibacter sp. | reverse complement strand
TCACGAGGTTGAGGGTGCCGCCCGGCTCGCTGCTGCCGTACAGCGCGCCCATCGTGCCCTTGAGGAATTCGATCTGCTCGAGGTTGGCCGTGTCGCGCGGCGCATTGAAGCCGCGGTTGGCCGGCATGCCGTTGCGCAGCATCGACATGGTGCTGTCTTCATGGCCCGCAAAGCCGCGGATGGCGACGTTGTCCCAGGTGCCGCCGAAGTTGTTCTGGCGCGAGACGCCCGCCGCGTAGTCGAGCACGTCGTCCAGGCGCTGGGCGCTCAGGTCGTCGACCAGCTGGCGCGTCATCACCCGAACCGCCTGCGGCACTTCGATCAGCGGCGTGTCGGTCTTGGTGGCGCCGGCGGAGGAGCCGGCGTTGTACTGGCCCGACTGGCGCCGGCCGACGATGTGCTGGGCGGGCAGTTCGGCCTGGCTTTCGCGGGCCGCCTTGTTTTCGGCGGCGGGAGCCTCCTGGGCGACCGCCGGAGCGGCCCCGCAGCTGGCGGCCGCGAGCAGCGAGGCGAAGAGGAAGTGGCGTTGATCGAGTTCCATGCGGGTCCGGCTGGGGCAAAAGGCGGGCAATATAAATGAGAATTACTCGCAACAAATGATGAAACCATGACGAGGGCAGGCCTTGCCGGAAGTGCTGCGCCGCGCAGCCGGCCCGCACTACCATCGGCGCCCGCTCAACGCCCGTCCTTGCCTCCAGTGCCTTCCACGCCCAGTGCCCTCCCTGCGACATCGCGGCTGCAGTCCATCGACGCGCTGCGCGGCTTCGTGATCGTGGTCATGCTGCTCGACCACGTGCGCGAGACCTTCTACCTGCACCACCAGGTCGGTGATCCGATCGCCGTGGCGAACACCGCGCCCGAGCTCTTCTTCAGCCGGGTGCTGGCCCACCTGTGCGCGCCGGTGTTCGTCTTCCTCGCCGGCCTTGCGGCGTTTCTCTACGGTGCGCGCCATGGCGACGGCGCCCGCGCTGCGGCGTCCTCCTTCCTGTGGCGACGGGGGCTGTTCCTCGTGCTGCTCGAGATGACGGTGGTCAACTTCGCGTGGACCTTCCAGTTCCCGCCGGCGCGCGTGTACCTGCAGGTCATCTGGGCCATCGGCCTCAGCATGCTGGCGCTGGCCGCGCTGGTGTGGCTGCCGCGGCGGGCGCTGATCGGCACGGGCCTCGTCATCGTGGCGGGCCACAACCTGCTCGACGGCCTGCACTTCGCCAGCGGCGACCTGCTGCAGGTGCCGTGGGCCGTGCTGCACGACCGCGGCTGGATCGACGTGACGCCGTCGCTGCGACTGCGCACGTCCTACCCGCTGCTGCCGTGGATCGGCGTGATCGCGCTGGGCTATGCGGCGGGGCCGTGGTTCCTGCCCGGTGCCGACGCCGGCATGCGCCGGCGCCGCCTGCTGGCCTGGGGCACCGGGTTGCTGGCGGGCTTCGTGGTGCTGCGCGCACTGAATGTCTACGGCGACAGACCCTGGGCGGCGGGCGACACGGCGTTGCAGACGGCAATGGGCTTCGTCAACGTCACCAAGTACCCGCCGTCGCTGCTGTTCGTCGCGCTCACGCTGGGCGTGGGCCTGCTGCTGCTGCGGGCGTTCGAGGGCGCGGCCGACAGGCAGTCGCGCTGGCTGGCGCCGCTGGCGGTGTTCGGTGCCGCGCCGATGTTCTTCTACGTGCTGCACCTGTACGTGCTGAAGTTCCTCTACCTCGGGGCGCTGGCGGCCTGGGGGCCCAACCAGGGCGCGGTGTTCGGCTTCGAGGCGATGTGGCAGGTGTGGGCCACCGCTGCGCTGCTCGCGGCGGCGCTGTATCCGGCGGTGCGCGCCTTTGCCGCCTTCAAGGCACGGCGGCGCGACATCGCCTGGCTGAAGTACCTGTAGCCGGCCGGTGCTAGATCGTGATCCGCCAGCCGCGCCGTCTGGCCCACACCGCCAGCAAGCACCACGGTGCGAGGAACGCGACGGCAAACGCAAACGACGCCGCCTCGGGCCCGACCAGCGGTGCGAGCGGTTGCGCGAACAGGTGCTGGTTCAGCCACTGCAGCACGCCCAGTGCCATCAGCACGCAGAACAGCAGCCAGGTGCCGGCGTAGACGGTGATGGCGTTGAGGCCCAGGCTCGTGCCCAGCGCCGGCCAGCCCCGGCGGTCGATCAGCTCGTGAGCCCCTGCCACCGCCAGCAGCCCGAAGCCGCCGGTCCACAGCACGTAGGAGGGTGTCCACAGCGCCTTGTTGAGCGGCAGCACCAGCGACCACGCGCCGCCCACCGCCACGGCAGCCACGCCGGCGACCCACAGCCGCGAGGTGTTGCCGGCGCGCAGCCAGCCGCTGGCCAGCAGGCCGAGCAGGGTGGTGCCGATGGCCGGCAGCGTGCTGAGCAGGCCCTCGGGGTCGCTGTAGCGGCCGGTGCTGCGGTCCAGCGCATAGGCCAGCGGGCCGAGCACCGCGTTGTCCACGCGATCGGCGATGTTATGGCCCGGCTCCAGCGGGCCGCCGGAGGCCAGCAGCGCCCAATAGCCCAGCAGCAGGGCGGCGAGCAAGGTCCACTGCGCCCGCACGTTGCGCAGGTGGATCGCGATGAGCCCCACGCAGGCGAAGCAGATGCCGATGCGCTGCAGCACCCCCATCAGCCGGAAGCCCCGCGTGTCCAGCAGCAGCCAGGTGGCCAGGTTGAGCACCAGCCCCAGCACGAAGATGCGCATGCCGCGCAGCAGCAGCGCCCGCCTGAGCGCTGCGTCGTGGGTGCGGCCGGCGTCGAGCTTCGGCCCGAAGGCCAGGCCGATGGACAGGCCCACGATCAGCAGGAACCAGGGAAAGATGAAGTCGGTGGGCGTGGTGCCATGCCACCTGGCGTGACGCAGCGGCGCCCACACGTGGCTCCAGCTGCCGGGGTAGTTGACCAGCAGCATCGCCGCGACGGTGAGTCCGCGCAGCGCGTCGATGGAGGCGAGGCGGGGAGAGCGGGGCGCTGCGGTGCTCAAGATGCGTGCACCAGCCCGTGGCCGCCGACGGGCCGCGTCGACGTGAAGTTCGACATGCCGGCAATCAAAGGCCGGCCGGCGGCGATGGCCTGCTGCACCTCGGGCAGCGACAGCGATGCACGGTGCGCCGCCTCGCTTTCCCACACCTCGGTGATCCACAGGCCGTCGGCGTCTTCGCCGTCGTGGGCCACCACGTAGCTCAGGCAGCCGGGCATGTTGCCGATGCCCTTGAGCAGCACCGCCACCAGCGCATCGCGCTGGCCGGTCAGGGCGGTGAACTTTCCGATGAGTCCGTACATGTGAGCCTCCTGCTGCGGCATGCGTGCCGCACAAGGGGAGGCAATGTAGACACGGGCGGGTTACGTGGCAAGAACACGCGGGCCGTGAGCCATGGAAACCCGAGTCATTCACCGCGCTCTGCGCGCCTACCCCACCTTCGACGCCGCGCGCCCGATCACCTCGCGCACGGTCGACAGTGCGCCCAGCCGTTCGCGCAGGTAGCCCGCCAGCCGCTCATGCTGGCTGTACACCACGTTGAAGCGCAGGTGCGGGTCCGGGCGGCCGTCGGCCATGAAGGTGGCGCCGCGCGACAGCAGCAGGCCGTTGCGGAAGGCGTCTTTCACCAGCTCGTCCACGTCCACGCCCGGCGGCACCGAGCCCCACAGGAACAGCCCGCCTTCGGCCGGGTGCTCGAGCAGGATGCCGGCCTGGCGCAGCTGCTTCGTCGCGGCGCGGCGTGCGGTGGCGAGCTTCTGCTGGAGCCGGTCGAGGTGCTTGCGCACCCGGCCGGCCGCCAGCAGCTCGAGCAGCACGAACTCGTTGAGCGCGGCGGTGGTGAGCACCGAGTGGATCTTCTCGCGCAGCAGCGGCTTCAGCAGCGCGGGCTCGGCCGCGACGTAGCCCAGCCGCAGCCCCGGGCTCAGCGCCTTGCAGAAGCTGGAGTAGTAGATGACCCGGCGCAGCTCGGCGAGCTGCGCCACCCGGGTGGGCGAGCCGGGGTGGAAGTGGCCGTGCACGTCGTCTTCGGCGATCAGGAAGCCGTGCTGCTCGGCCAGCACCAGCAGGCGGTGGAGCCTGGCGGCACTGCTGCTCCAGCCGGTGGGGTTGTGCAGCACGCTCTGCAGGAACATCAGCCGCGGCCGGTGCTCGAGGCAGGCGGCCTCGACCTGGTCGACGTCGGGCCCGTCGATGCGGCGTGCGATGGGCACCAGCCGCGCGCCGGCCTGGCGCAGGCGGTCGAACAGCAGGAAGTAGCCGGGGTCTTCGACCAGCACCGCATCGCCGGGCTGCACGAAGCTGCGGCAGATGAGGTCGATGGCGTGGGTGCTCCCATAGGTGGTGAGCACGCGGCTGGCATCGACCGCGAGCCCCTGCCCGCGCATCAGCATGGCCAGGCGCTCGCGCAGCTCGGGCAGGCCCTGCGGCGGGCAGCGCCGGGCGAGCCCGCCGCTGCTGCGCGCCAGCGCGCGCTGCACCACGGCGGCCGGCACGGCATCTTCGAGCCAGGCCACCGGCAGCGCGCCGCTGCTGGCAGGCAGCATGTCGGCGCGCAGGTTGTTGGCCTGCTGCACCAGCCACACGGGCTCCTGCTCGTCTCCCGGCTCGATGAGCGAGGCGCCCGGCATCTGGCCGGGCTGCTGGGCCGTCTCGCTGACGAAAAAGCCCGCGGTGCCGCGGCTGTCGATGCAGGCGGCGGCCACCAGCCGGTCGTAGGCGGTGACCACCGTGTTGGGGCTCACGCCCAGTTGCGCGGCCAGCGTGCGGATCGACGGCAGGCGCGCGCCGGGCGACAGCTGCCCGCCGTCGATGAACGCGCGCAGGCGGTTCTCGATCTGGTCGGCCAGCGGCACGGACGATTCGCGGTCGAGTGAAAACATCGGGGCGGGAACAGGGGTCAGCGCACCAGCAGCAGAAGCGCCAGTGCGACGAGGGTGGCCGCCATGATGACATTGAAGATGCGCTGGCGGCGCGGGTCGGTGAGCAGGCGCCGGATGGCCACGCCGAACAGGGCCCACATCGACACGCAAGGGAAGTTGATGGCCACCGTGATGGCCGTGGCCACCAGTGCCGCCGTGCCCGTGCCGAGCGCGGGCGGAAGGAACACCGAAGCCACCGTCACCGACTTGACCCAGTTCTTCGGGTTCACGAACTGGAAGCCCGCCGCCTGCCAGAAGCTCACCGGCCGCGGCAGCTCCGCGCGGCCGATGGCGCTGCCGGTCAGCTTCCAGGCCAGCCACGCCAGGTAGGCGGCGCCGGCTGCCTGCAGGCCGGTGTGCAGCAGCGGGTAGCGTGCGAACAGCGCGCCCAGGCCCAGGCAGGTGAGCCAGACCTGCACGCCGTGTCCCGCGCCGATGCCCAGGATGTGCGGCAGCGTGCGGCGATAGCCGAAGTTGGCACCCGAGGTGGTGAGCAGCAGGTTGTTGGGGCCGGGCGTGCTCGACATCACGAGCGAGTAGGTGGCCAGGGGCAGCAGTTCGGTCATGCGCGGCTTTCGTGGATGGGCCGTGAGCTTCCCCGGCGCCGCGGCTGCCGTGAAGCCACAGCGGCGCTGCACTGTGTCAATGCCGGTGGCCATACAGTTGCGGCCATGAACATCCAAGAGACCGACGACGAGGTCATCGCCGAAACCCGCGCCTGGCTGGTGCGGGCCGTGATCGGGCTGAACCTGTGTCCGTTCGCGAAGGCGGTGCACGTGAAGCAGCAGGTGCGCTACGTGGTGTGCAACACGCGCGATGCCCAGACGCTGCTGGCCACGCTGCGGGAAGAGCTGCGCTTGCTCGCCGAGGCCGACCCGGCGGTGGTGGACACCACGCTGCTGATCCACCCGCATGTGCTCACCGACTTCGCCGACTACAACGACTTCCTCGACGTGGCCGACTCGGCCGTGTCGGAGCTCGGCTGCGAGGGCGTGCTGCAGGTGGCCAGCTTCCACCCGCAGTACCGGTTCGCCGGCACGTCGAGCGACGACGTGACCAACGCGACCAACCGTTCGCCTTACCCAACATTGCATCTGTTGCGCGAGGAAAGCATCGACCGTGCGGTGGCCGCGTTCCCCGACCCGGATGCGATCTACGAGGCCAACATGCGCACGCTCGAGGCGCTGGGCGCGCGGGGCTGGGCCGAGCTGCAGGCGCAGTGCCGCAGGGACGCAGGGCGCTGAGCGCTGTATCAATGCGCCGGGGCCGACAGTTTCAAAGGCGCGCGCAGGGGCTATCGTCGGGCCATCGACCGCCACCGACAGAGGATGCTCCATGGACCTGCCCATCACCTGGCCAGATGTCGAAGCCGCCGCCGAACGCCTGCAGGGCGTGGCTCACCGCACGCCGGTGGTCACGTCGCGCCACGTCGACCAGCTCACCGGCGCACGGGTGTTCTTCAAGTGCGAGAACCTGCAGCGGGTGGGTGCCTTCAAGTTCCGCGGCGCGTACAACACGCTGTCGCAGCTGTCGGCCGAGCAGCGCCGCTGCGGCGTGATCGCCTGGTCATCGGGCAACCATGGCCAGGCGGTGGCCCTGGCCGCGCAGCTGCTGGGCATGCCGGCGGTGATCGTGATGCCGGATGACTCGCCGCCCATCAAGCTGGCCGCCACCCGCGGCTACGGCGCCGAGGTGGTGCTGTACGACCGCTACAAGGGGGACCGCGAGCTGATCGGCCGCGGCATCGCCGCCGAGCGGGGCATGGCGGTGGTGCCGCCCTACGACCATCCGCACGTGATGGCGGGGCAGGGCACGGCGGTCAAGGAGCTGATCGAGGACGTGGGGCCGCTCGACCTGCTGTTCGTGGGCATCGGCGGCGGCGGGCTCATCAGCGGCAGCGCCACGGCTGCCAACCAGCTGGCGCCCGCGTGCGAGGTGTGGGGCGTGGAGCCGGAGGCCGGCAACGACGTGCAGCGTTCGCTGCAGCGGGGCGAGCGGGTGGCCATCGACGTGCCGCGCACCATCGCCGACGCGGCCCAGACCCATCTCGTCGGCGCGCTGACCTTCCCGGTGATCCAGCAGCTGGTCAAGGGCGTGCTCACGGTGAGCGATGCACAGCTCGTGCAGGCCATGCGCCTCTTCGCAGAAAGGCTGAAGCTGGTGGTCGAACCGACCGGCTGCCTGGGCGCGGCGGCACTGCTTCAGAAGTTGCGGCCGGTCGAGGGCAAGCGGGTGGGCGTGATGGTGAGCGGCGGCAACGTCGACCTGTTGCGTTACGCCGAACTGTTGCGG
>CAMLNA010000175.1 GCA_946481025.1 uncultured Rivibacter sp. | reverse complement strand
CTACGCGTTAGTCCTGCTGGACGGCCGCGCCACCGGCGTTCCATGATCGAAGCCGCCGGCGGTTGTCTGTGTCCAGCCTGGCTGCCGCCTGTGTCCTGAGTCTCCCTTCACGAGATCGATGTGCGCACGGCCAGCCTTCACACCAAGCTAATGCTCGCTCTCGCGGTCGTGGTGCTCGCCACCGCCGCCGTGTCGGTCACGGTGCTCACCAACCAGGAGCGGGAGCGCCGCATGCGTGAGCTGGAGGCGCGGGCCGACCGCATTGCCAGCCTGTTCAGCCGCTCCCTCGCTCCCACGCTGTGGACGGTGGACCTGGGGGCCGTGCAGGGCCAGCTGGAGGCCCTGGCGCCCAATCCGGAGGTGGTGCATTTTCGCGTCACCACCCCGGGGCAGGGCACGGTCGGCGCAGTGGTGCGGCAGCCGGCTGCCGACCTGTCGAAGGCGGTGGTGCTCAGGCGGCCGATCGTCTACACCCCGCGCGGCGGCGCGCCGCAGGAGGTGGGGCAGGTGGAGGTGGCCTTCACCCGGGCGGTCGCCGAGCAGGCGATACGCAATGCGCAGAACACCATCACCACGCTGATCGCCACGGTGATGGTGGTGCTGTACGCGGTGACCTTCGTGCTCCTGCGCCGCCTGGTGAGCCGGCGCATCGTGCAGATGGAAGAGACCGTCGACCGCATTGCGTCGGGCGATTTCGCTGCGCGCTGTGCCGTGCACAGCCACGACGAGCTGGGCAGGCTGGCCGTGCGCGTGAACGCGATGGCCGACACGCTCGACCAATCCACCTGCCAGCTGCGCCTGGGCGAGGCCAAATACCGCGGCATCTTCGAGAACGCCGCCGAGGGCATCTTCCGGCTCGACCGCGAAGGGCGGCTGCACGATGCCAACCCCGCCCTCGCCTGGTTGCTGGGCTACCCCTCGCCGCAGGCGCTGATGGACGCTGCCAACGCCGCGCACGCACCCGCCCGCGATCCGGCCCCCTTCTTCTCGCAAGAGCAGGTGCAGGCGCTCTTCCGCAGCCTGGACGAGCAAGGCCAGATCGTCGGCGCGGCGCATCAGCTCACGCGCGTCGACGGCGCACGCATCTGGGTGCTGCTCAACGCTCGCCCGCACGAGCCCGGCGCGCCCGGCGGCGCCCGCGCGGAGCTCGAAGGCCTGCTGACCGACATCACCGCGCGCGAGCAGGCAGTTCAGGACCTGCGCCGCCACCGCGACGAACTCGAGCACGCGGTGCGGGAACGCACCGCGCAGCTCGAGGAGGCGAAGCGCCGCGCCGAGGAGGCCAACCGTGCCAAGAGCGACTTCCTGGCCAACATGAGCCACGAGATCCGCACGCCGATGAACGCCATCATCGGCATGACCCACCTCGCGCTGCAGAGCGACCTGAATCCGCGGCAGCAGAACTACGTGCAGAAGATCGACGTGGCGGCCGAGTCGCTGCTGGGCATCGTCAACGACATCCTCGACTTCTCCAAGATCGAGGCCGGCAAGCTCGACATCGAGCACGTGGAGTTCCATCTCGGAGACGTGCTCGACAACCTGGCCAGCGTGCTCGGCATGAAGGCCGAGGAAAAGGGGCTGGAGCTGTTGTACGTGGCGCCGCCCGACCTGCCGCTGGCGCTGGTGGGCGACCCGCTGCGCCTGAGCCAGGTGCTCATGAACCTGGGCAACAACGCGGTGAAGTTCACCGAGCATGGCGAGGTGTTCCTCGTTCTGGAGATCGCGGCCCGCGGCGCGGGCTGGGTGGAGCTGCGGTTCGAGGTGCGCGACACCGGCATCGGCATCGATCCGGCGCTGTGCGAACGGCTGTTCCAGCCCTTCGAGCAGGCCGACGCTTCCACCAGCCGGCGCCATGGCGGCTCCGGGCTCGGCCTCGCGATCAGCCGGCAGCTGGTGCGGCTCATGGGCGGCGAGCTGGGGGTGCGCAGCGACCCGGGGCACGGCAGCCGCTTCTTCTTCTCGTTGCGCTTCCCGCTGCAGCCGTCGTTCGCGCCGGCGGTGCCGCCGCGCCAGCAGGGGCTGGCCGGCTGCCGCGTCCTGGTGATCGACGACAACGCACCGGCGCGCGAGCTGCTCGCGCAGATGCTGCTGTCGATGGGCCTGCATGCCGACATGGCGCGCGACGGCGAGGAGGGGCTGCATCGCTTTCGCAAGGCGCTTGCCGCCGGTTCCGCCTACGACCTCGTCCTTGTCGACTGGCAGATGCCGCGCATGGACGGCGTCGAGGTCGCCCGCAACATCCAGGCGCTGGCCAGTTCGCAGCACCAGCAGTACCAGCAGCACCCCCGGCAGGCGCCCACCGTCATGATGCTCACCGCCTTCTCGCGTGACGAGGTGCAGCGGCGCCTGGAAGAGCAGCGTGTGCAGGTCGCGGCCTTGTTGACCAAGCCGGTCACGCCGTCCGCATTGTTCGATGCCTGCTGCCAGGCGCTGGGCGTGGCCGTGGTGGCCACCGCGCGCGCCGAGCGGCGAAAGGGAGCGCGCATGGAGCACCAGTCGAAGTTGAAGGGCGCACGCATCCTGCTCGTGGAAGACAACGAAATCAACCGCGAGGTCGCCCTGGAGCTGCTCACAGGGGAAGGCATCGTGGTCGAGGTGGCGACCAATGGCCGCGAGGCGCTGGAGCGCGCGCAGCAGGAGCCCTTCGACTGCGTGCTGATGGACTGCCAGATGCCGGTGATGGACGGCTTCGAGGCCACCCGCGCGCTGCGCGAGCGGCCCCGGCTGCGCGACCTGCCTGTCATCGCGATGACGGCCAATGCCATGGTCGGCGACCGCGAGAAGGCCCTGGCCGCCGGCATGAACGACCACATCGCCAAACCGATCAACGTCGACGACATGTTCTCCACGCTGGCGCGGTGGATAGCCCCCGGACGCGGCGCCGAGGCGCGGTCGGCGGCTGCGGCGCGGGGCAGCACGCCCGACCTGGGCTCGCTGCCGGGCGTGGACGCCCGCGCCGCGTTGGCGCGCATGCGTGCCAACGAGGGCATGCTCACCCGCACGCTGTTGCGATTCCTCGAGGGCGAGCGCGACTTCGCGGCCCGCTTCCGCGACGTGTGGGCGAAGGGTGAGCGCAGCGACGCGCGGCGCATGGCGCATGACCTGCAATCCCTGGCCGGCACGCTGGGCATGCACGAGCTGCGCGAAGACGCCATCAGGCTCGAGCGCGCCTGCATCGACGAGACGGCGGAAGTGGTGCTGTCGTGCCTGCAAGCCGTGGCAGCCCGGATGACACCGATCCTCGAAGGCTTGGAATCGTGGGCCGCGGCCCTGCCGCACGAAGCGGCCGGCACGGCCCGATAGGAGGTCGAAATGCTGCAGTACCGAAACATCGCGAGCCGGCGCCGCTGGCTCGAAGCCTGTGCGGTCGCCTGCCTGGGTGTGGCGACGGGGGTTGCGGGTGCGCAGACCGTGCTGCGGTTCTCGCGGCTGGAAAGCGTGCCTGACCAGTACGTGGGCGGCGAGATCCTGGTCGAGGTGTACAAGCGGCTCGGCATCACCGTGCAGTTCGTCGACATGCCGGCCAAGCGATCGCTCATCGAGTCGAGCGAGGGCCGTGTCGACGGCGAGGTGCAGCGCATCCTCGCCGTGCAGGACCAATACCCGACGCTGCTGGCGGTGCACCCCACCATCAACTTCATCGAGCCGGCGGCCTTCGTGCGCAAGGGCATGAGCCCGCGGCTGAACGGCTGGAAGTCGCTGGCGCCGCATTCGCTGGGCATCGTGCGCGGGGTCGGCTCGTCGGAGCGCGGCACCCAGGGCATGCCTGCGGTGGAGGCGGTGACGACGATGGAGCACCTGATGCAGTCGCTGGAGGCCGGCCGCTTCGACGTCGCGGTGAACGACCGCTTCAGCGGCCTGCTGGTGATCCGCCGGCTCGGCCTCGAGCACAAGCTTCAGCCGGTGGAGCCGCCGCTGGAGCACATCCCGCTGTACCACTTCCTGCACGAGCGGCACCGCGACCTGGTTCCCAAGGTGGGGCAGGTGATCCGCGACATGCAGTCGCGCGGCGAGCTCGAGCGGCTGCGCCACCAGGTCATGGAAAGGACGCTGGCCGAGGCCAGGCGCTGAAGGCCGGCCCCCGCGCCGCGGGCTACACCGGCACCGGCGTGTAGCCCGCCTCCTTGATGGCATCGGCCAGCTCGTCCGCATCGGTCGAGGCGGGCTCCACCTGCACCCGGTGGGCGGCCAGGTCGATCTCCACCCTGGCCTTCGGGTCGGTGGCCTTGAGGGCCCGGGTGATGGTGCTGACGCAATGCCCGCAGGTCATGTCGTTCACTTCGAAGGTGATCATCGCTTTCTCCGGTCGCAAGAGTTGCTGACGAGCATACTGTCGGCCTTGCCAATATGGGAAGGTCAAGCGGGTGATTCCGAAAAACCCCTGTGGTGGGTTGAATAAGGCAGCCGGGTCTTGACCTTGCCACGGTAGGAAGCCTGAAGCTGACGCCCTCTCCACAAGATGTGCGGCCCCGCGGCCTTCGAGGAACCAGCATGAGCATCACCGTCGCGCCACCCGCCGGCGCTCCCGGCATCAGGTTGCAGGTCACCGGCATGACCTGCGCGTCCTGTGTCATGAGGGTCGAGAGAACGCTCAAGGCGGTGCCGGGCGTGCAGGCGGCCAGCGTCAACCTGGCCACCGAGGAGGCGTCGGTCACCACCGGCCCGGGCGTGAACCTCGGGCAACTGGCCGCGGCCGTCCGCAAGGCCGGCTACGACGTGGCCACCGCCGAGACCCGGCTGCAGGTCGAAGGCATGACCTGCGCATCGTGCGTCGCGCGCATCGAGAAGGCGCTGAGGCAGGTGCCGGGCGTGGCCTCGGTCACGGTCAACCTCGCCACCGAAACCGCCACGGTCGAGGCGCTGTCCACCGTGCCGGCGGCGGCACTCAGGTCGGCCATCGAGAAGGCCGGCTATGCCGTGAAGGAAGCGGCCGCCGCAGCGCCTGCCGGGCCCGGGCGGCAACTGCCGGACTGGTGGCCGGTGGCGGCGAGCAGCCTGCTCACGCTGCCGCTGGTGCTGCCGATGCTGCTGCAGCTGCTGGGCATCGACTGGATGCTCGGCGGCGCGTGGCAGCTCGCGCTCGCGACACCGGTGCAGTTCTGGCTGGGCTGGCGCTTCTACCGCGCCGGCTGGAAGGCGGTGCGGGCCCGGACCGGCAACATGGACTTGCTGGTCGCCCTGGGCACCTCGGCCGCCTACGGGCTCTCGGTCTACCTGCTCTACGAACATGCCGGACACGGCATGCCGCACCTGTACTTCGAGGCGTCGGCGGCAGTCATCACGCTGGTGCTGCTGGGCAAGTGGCTCGAAGGCCGCGCCAAGCGCCAGACCGCCGACGCCATCCGCGCCCTCAACGCCCTGCGGCCCACCACGGCCCGCGTGCGGCGCAGCGACGGCGCGGAGGCGGACGTGCCCATCGCGCAGGTGGCGGTGGGCGACCTCGTGGTGGTGCGGCCGGGCGACCGGGTGCCGGTCGATGGCGCGGTGGTGGAAGGGCGCAGCCACATCGACGAATCGCTCATCACCGGCGAGAGCCTGCCGGTGGCCAAGGGCGCCGGCGACAAGGTGACCGGCGGCTCCATCAATGCCGAAGGCGCGCTGCTGGTCACCACGCTGGCCATCGGGGCCGAGACGACCCTGGCCCGCATCATCCGAATGGTCGAGTCGGCGCAGGCCGCCAAGGCGCCCATCCAGCGCATCGTCGACCGGGTGAGCGCGGTGTTCGTGCCGGTGGTGCTGGGCATCGCGCTGCTCACCTTGCTGGGCTGGGTGGCGCTCACCGGCAGCTGGGAGCAGGGGCTCGTCAATGCGGTGGCCGTGCTGGTCATCGCCTGCCCGTGTGCGCTCGGGCTGGCCACGCCCACGGCCATCATGGTGGGCACCGGCGTGGCCGCCCGGCACGGCATCCTCATCAAGGACGCCGAAGCGCTGGAGGTGGCCCATTCGGTGGGCGTGGTGGCGTTCGACAAGACCGGCACCCTGACCGAAGGCAAGCCGTCTCTGGCGGCGGTGGAAGCCGCGCCGGACTTCGAGCGCACCCAGGTGCTGCGCCTGGCCGCCGCCCTGCAGAAGCACAGCAGCCACCCGCTGGCGCTGGCGGTGCATGGCGCGGTGCAGGCGGAGGCCCTGGCGGTGCCCGAAGCAAAGGGCTTCAAGGCCTTGCCGGGCCGCGGCGTGGAAGGCGTGGTGGACGGGAGCACGCTGTCGCTGGGCAGTACGCGGCTGCTGCAGGAGCGCAGCGTCGAGGCCGGCGCCCTGCTGGCCGAGGCCGAGCGGCTGGAGCGGCAGGGCAGGACCGTCTCCTGGCTGATGCGCCAGGCCGGCGAGCGGGCGGAACTGCTCGGCCTGCTGGCCTTCGGCGACACGCTCAAGGCGACAGCGCGCGAGGCGGTGGGCCGGCTGCACGGGCTGGGCATCAGGACGGTCATGCTGACCGGTGACAACCAGGGCGCCGCCCGGGCGGTGGCCGGTGAACTCGGCATCGACGAGGTGCACGCCCAGGTGCTGCCCGGCGACAAGGCGGCCGTCGTGCAGCAGCTGCGCCAGCCCGGCGCGGTGGTCGCGTTCGTGGGCGACGGCCTGAACGACGGGCCGGCGCTGGCGGCGGCTTCGGTCGGCTTCGCCATGGCCAGCGGCGCCGACGTGGCCACCGAAACCGCCGGCATCACGCTGATGCGCGGCGACCTGCGGCTGGTGGCCGATTCGCTGGATGTCTCGCGGCGCACCTATTCCAAGATCAAGCAGGGCCTGTTCTGGGCGTTCGCCTACAACGTGCTCGGCATCCCGCTGGCCGCGCTGGGCCTGCTGAACCCGGTCATCGCCGGGGCGGCCATGGCCTTCAGCAGCGTAAGCGTCGTCGCCAACGCGCTGACGCTGCGGCGCTGGCGCGGCGCCGCCGGCAACCCGTCGTTGAATTGATGGAAGCAGACACATGAACCAGTTCATGAACATCGGCGAAGCCGCCAAGGCCTCCGGCGTGTCGGCCAAGATGATCCGCCACTACGAAAGCGTCGGCCTGTTCCCCGAAGCCGCGCGCACCGACGCCGGCTACCGCCAGTACACCGACAAGGACGTCGGCACGCTGCGCTTCATCCGCCAGTCGCGCGATCTCGGCTTTTCGATCGAGCAGATCCGCGAGCTGCTGGGGCTGTGGCAGAACCGCAGGCGCCCGAGCCGGCAGGTCAAGGCGCTGGCGCAGGCCCACATCGAGGAACTAGATGCCAAGCTGAAGGAGCTCCAGTCGATGAAGGCCACGCTGGAGCACCTGGTGCAGTGCTGTCATGGCGACGACCGGCCGGACTGTCCCATCATCGACACGCTGGAGTCCGAGGTGCCGGTGCCGGTGGTCCATGTCGCGCGCGACGGCCATGCGCAGGGGCATG
>CAMLNA010000174.1 GCA_946481025.1 uncultured Rivibacter sp. | reverse complement strand
TCAGCCCTGCTGCTGCTCGGGCTCGCGCAGGAAGATTTCCACGCGGCGGTTCTGCGCGCGGCCGGCTTCGCTGCCGTTGTCGGCCACCGGCTCGTGCGAGCCGCGGCCCACGGTTTCCACGCGGGTCGGGCTCACGCCCTTGCCGGCCAGGTAATCGCGCACGCTCTGGGCCCGGTCGAGCGACAGCGGGTTGTTGATGGCGTCGCTGCCCGTGCTGTCGGTGTGGCCGATCACGCGGATGCGGGTGTTGTGGTCGTTGCCCAGGCCGCTCGAGAACGAGTCGAGCACGGTGCGCAGGCTGGGCTTGATGGCCGAGCGGCCCACGTCGAAGCCGGCGTCGCTGGGGATGTTGAGCTTGAGCTGGTTGTCGGCGGTGCGCGAGACGTCGATGCCGGTGCCCTGGGTGGCCTGTTCCATCGCGCGACGCTTCTCTTCCATCTTGCGCGACCAGATGTTGCCGCCGATCGCGCCGGCGGCTCCGCCGATCACCGCGCCCTTGGCAGCACCGCTCTTGCCGTCCACCGCGGCGCCGATCACGGCACCGGCGATCGCGCCGATGCCGGCGCCCTTGGCAGTGTCCTGTTGACGCTGGTCCATGTTGGAGCACGCGCCCAGCGTGAGGCTCACGAGCAGCGTGGCAGGCAGTGCATAGCGGTGCGGCGCAGCAATTCTTTTATTCATGGTCAAACTCCTTGTGCACGACGAACCCGGGTCCCAACGACCCGGGCGGCCCGAGTATCTGCGCCCTGTGTTAACAAGTGCGTCGGCCGGATGGCCAAAATCGTGTCCGTCTGTACCGACAGCACGCCGCGCGCACCGGCGGCGTTCACGTTCAATTCGAAAACTGCGCGGCGGCCAGTCGGGCATAGAGCCCGCCGCGCGCCAGCAGTTCCTCGTGGCTGCCGATGTCCACCACCTCGCCGTGGTCCATCACGACGATCCGGTCGGCATGGCGCACGGTGGCCAGGCGGTGCGCGATGACCAGCGTCGTGCGCCCGGCCATCGCGGCCGCGAGCGCGGCCTGCACGGCGCGTTCGCTTTCGGCATCGAGCGCGCTGGTGGCCTCGTCGAGCAGCAGCAGCGGCGCGTTCTTGAGGATGGCGCGCGCGATCGAGATGCGCTGGCGCTGGCCGCCCGACAGGCGCACACCGCGTTCGCCGAGGAAGCTCTGGTAGCCCTCGGGCAACGCGCGGATGAAGTCGTCGGCGTAGGCGGCACGGGCCGCCTCCACCACTTCGTCGTCGCTCGCGCCGGGCCGGCCGTAGCGGATGTTCTCCATCGCGCTGGTGGAAAAGATGACGCTGTCCTGCGGCACGATGCCGATGCGCCCGCGAAGGGCCTCGAGCGACACGTCGGTGACCGGCACGCCGTCGACCTGCACCCGGCCGTGTTGCGCGTCATAGAAGCGCAGCAGCAGCTGGAACACGGTGCTCTTGCCCGCGCCGCTCGGCCCCACCAGCGCCACCATCTCGCCGCTGCGGATGTCGAGCGAGAAGTCACGCAGCGCCGCCGTCTGCGGCCGTGAAGGGTAGTGAAAGCTCACCTGCTCGAAGGTGGCCGACGAGCCGCCCTGCGGCGGGGGCAGGGCCTGCGGCCGTGCCGGCCCGGCGATCGGCGAACGGGTGGCCAGCAGTTCCATCAGCCGCTCGGTGGCGCCGGCGGCACGCAGCAGGTCGCCGTACACCTCGGCCAGCACCGCCACCGAGCCGATGAGGATGACCGCGTACACCACGGTCTGCCCCAGGTGGCCCGCGCTGATGTGGCCCTGCAGCACCGCCTGCGTGCCCTGGTAGAGGCCCCACAGCAGCGTCGCGAAATTGGCCACGATGATGAAGACGATCAGCACCGAGCGGGTGGCGGTGCGCTTGAGCGCGGTGGCGAAGGCCCGTTCGGTGGCTTCGCCGAAACGCCGCGCCTCCCGCGGCTCGGCGGTGTAGCTCTGCACCACCGGGATCGCGTTGAGCACCTCGCCGGCGATCGCGCTGGAGTCGGCCACGCGGTCCTGGCTGGCGCGGCTCAGCTTGCGCACGCGCCGCCCGATCAGCAGCACCGGTGCCACCACCAGCACCAGCACGCCGATGACCTGCATCATCACGTAGGGGTTGGTGATGACCAGCATCACCAGCGCGCCGATGCCCATGAGCGAGTTGCGCAGGCCCATCGACAGGCTGGAGCCCACCACCGTCTGCACCAGCGTCGTGTCGGTGGTGAGGCGGCTGAGCACCTCGCCGGTCTGCGTGGTCTCGAAGAATTCCGGGCTTTGCGTCACCACGTGGGCGTAGACGGCGTTGCGCAGGTCGGCGGTGACCCGTTCGCCCAGCCAGGTGACCATGTAGAAGCGCGCGGCCGAAAACAAGCCGAGAGCCGCACCCACGAGGAACAGCGCGAAGAAGTGCTCGCGCAACGCCATCACCCGGGCGCCGGGGTCGGCTGCCACCAGGCCCTGGTCGATCAGCGACTTGAGCGCGACCGGAAAGACCAGCGTGCTCGCGGCGGCCAGCACCAGGAACGCGCCCGCCAGCGCGATGCGCCAGCGATAGGGCTGCAGGAAGGGCAGCAGCCCGTGCAGCGGGCGCACCGAACGTGAAGGCTTTTGTCCGGCGCCGGCGTCGTCGGCAACGTGCCGGGTGCCGAGGGCGCGTGAAGTCGAGGAACTCATGGCGGCAGTGTAGGTGGCGGTCCTTTGGGTTCGCGTGAAGCAGTTTTTCAAAAGATGAAGCCTTGACATTATTTGCCTGGGCAAATAAATTGCGGGGCATGAGCCGACGTTCCGCCCCTGCCGATTTCTATGTGCCCGGCGCCTACGGCGCCGACGAAAGCGTGGGGTGGCTGATGCGCCGCGTCACGCAGTCCATCATCCAGGTGGCCGACCAGCGGCTGGCCGCGCACGGCCTCACCAGCGCGCAATGGACCCCGCTTTTCAAGATCCACAAGCAAGGCGGCACGGCCACCGTGGCGGCGCTGGCGCGCGAGCTGCAAACCGATGTCGGCGCGATGACGCGCCTGCTCGACCGCCTCGAGAAAAAGGGCTTGTGCCGGCGCGTGCGTTCCACCGAAGACCGGCGTGTGGTCAACGTGGAACTCACGCCCGAAGGGGAGGCGTCCGTCGCGCCGGTGCCGGCGGTGCTGGCCGAAGTCCTCAACGGCCACCTCGCCGGCTTTTCCAAGACGGAGTGGCAGGCGCTCAAGACCTACCTGCGCCGCATGATCGACAACGGCGAGGCCCTGCGCAACAACACCTGAGGACCCCGCTGGAAACGGCCCTGGCGATGGGGCCTTTTTTTCGGGCAAACAATTGCCTAGTCAATAAAAGACGTGACAAACATGGACGCAACCTCCATCCGCAAGCGGATCCGGCCCGCGGTGAAGCCGGCGCCTGTGCAGGGCACGTGGCTCACCACGCTGACGCTGCTTGCCGCGCTGGCGGCTGCGCTGCTGCTGGCCGGCTGTGCCAGCACCGGCAACATCAGGCCTCACGCCACGGCGATCGAGCCTGCAACGGCCGGCGTGGACGCCACCACCGCTGCGCCGGCCGTACGCCAGGCTTGGTGGCGCGACTTCGACGACGACACGCTGGCGCAACTGGTGGACCGGGCACTGGCTGACAGTCCCAGCCTCAAGGCCGCGCAGGCCCGCATCGAGCGCGCCCAGGCAGCCGTGGAAGGAGCCGACGCCGCGAGCGGCCTGCAGCTCAACGGCAGCTTCGATGCGACGCGCCAGCGCTATACCGAAAACGGCCTCGTGCCGCCGCCGCTGGCCGGCTCCACGCAGACCTCGGCCACGCTGCAGGCGTCGGCCAGCTGGGAACTCGACTTCTTCGGCCGCAACCGCTCGGCGCTCGACGCTGCCCTGGGCACGCAACGCGCCGCCCGGGCCGATGCCGAAGCCGCGCGCGTGCTGTTGGCCGCCAACGTGGCACACAGCTACTTCCAGCTCGCCCGGCTGGTGGAGCAGCGCGAGGTCGCGCGGCGCACGCTGACGCAGCGCGAAGAGACGCTCGATCTCATTCGCCGGCGCGTGGCGGCTGGCATCGACACCCGCGTCGAGCTGCAGCAGGGCGAGGGCGCGCTGCCCGAAACGCGCCAGCAGATCGAAGCACTCGACGAGCAGATCGCCCTCACGCGCAATGCCTTGGCCGCGTTGACGGTGCAGCCGCCCGCGGCCACCGGCTCGCTGGCACCGCGCCTGCAGCAGGTGCAGGCCGCGCCGCCGCCGGCCGCCGTGCCGGCAGACCTGCTGGGCCGGCGCGCCGACGTGGCAGCCGCGCGCTGGCGCGTCGAAGCGGCCACCCGGGAAGTGGCGGCGGCGCGAGCCGGGTTCTATCCCAACGTCAACCTCGTTGCGTTCGCCGGCTTCAGTGCCATCGGGCTCGACCAGCTGCTCAAGGCCGGCAGCCGGCAATACGGGCTCGGCCCGGCGGTGAGCCTGCCCATCCTCGACGGCGGCCGCCTGCGCGCCAACCTGCGCGGCAAGACCGCCGACCTCGATGCCGCGGTCGAGTCCTACAACGCCAGCGTGATCGATGCGGTGCGCGATGTGGCCGACCAGATCGCTTCGCTGCAGTCGCTGGCGCGCCAGCAGGCCGAGCAGGCGCGCGCGCAGGCCAGCGCCGAAGGCGCCTACACGCTGGCCATGCAGCGCTACAAGGCCGGCCTCGGCACCTACCTCACCGTGCTCAGCGCCGAAGGCAACGTGCTGGCGCAACGCCGCCAGGCCATCGACCTGAAGGCCCGCGCGCTCGATGCGCAGGTCGCGCTGGTCCGCGCGCTCGGCGGCGGTTATGTCGACGCCGCCGCCACCTCCGTCGTCCAGGTCGCCGCGCACTGAGCCACCTCATCGAACACCCAGGAGAGTCCCGCCATGAATGCTCCGCAAACACCAACCGTTGCCCACCCCGCAGGCAACGGCGTCCGCAAGAAGGCCCTCGCGGCCGTGGCCGCCGTCGTCGCCCTGGGGGCGGCCGCCTGGGGCGCCTGCTACGCACTGGTGCTCAGCCACTACGAAAGCACCGACAACGCCTACGTGCAGGGCAACGTCGTGCAGATCACGCCGCAGGTCGGCGGCACGGTGCTGGCCATCAACGCCGACGACACCGACTTCGTGAAGGCCGGCCAGCCGCTGGTGACGCTCGACACTGCCGACGCGCGCGTGGCGCTCGACCAGGCCGAAGCCCAGCTCGCGCAAACCGTGCGCGAAGTGCGCACGCTGTTCGCCAACAACGCGGCGCTGAAGGCGCAGATCGCGCTGCGCGAGGCCGACGTCGCGCGGGCCCGCAGCGACCTCGTGCGTGCGCAGGACGACGTGAACCGCCGTGCCCCGCTGGTGGCCAGCGGCGCGGTCGGCCAGGAAGAGTTCAACCACGCGGACGCGCAGCTCACCGCGGCGAAGAGCGCGGTGGCCGGCGCCCAGTCGGCGCTGCAGGCGGCGCGCGAACAGCTCGCCGCCAACCAGACGCTCACCGACGGCACGAGCGTCGAGCAGCATCCCAACGTGCAGCGCGCGTCGGCCCGCGTGCGCGAGGCGTACCTCGCGCTCAAGCGAGCGGCGCTGCCTGCGCCGGTGGACGGCTACGTGGCCAGGCGCAACGTGCAGGTGGGTCAGCGCGTGCAGGCCGGCTCGCCGCTGCTCACCGTGGTGGCGCTCGACCAGCTGTGGGTCGATGCCAACTTCAAGGAAAGCCAGCTGCAGAAGCTGCGCATCGGCCAGCCGGTGAGCCTGGTGGCCGACGTGTACGGCCGGAAGGTCGAATACCACGGCACCGTGGCCGGCCTGGGCGCGGGCACCGGCGCGGCCTTCGCGTTGCTGCCGGCACAGAACGCCACCGGCAACTGGATCAAGGTGGTGCAGCGCGTGCCGGTGCGCGTCACGCTCGACCCCAGGCAGCTGGCCGAGCACCCGCTGCGCGTGGGCCTGTCGATGGAAGTGAAGGTCGACGTGAGCGAGCAGGGCGGCCGCATGCTGGCCGATGCGCCGCGCACGCAGCCCGTGGCGCAGACCACCGTGTTCGATGAACTCGACCGCGACGCCGACGGCGAGGTGCGCCGCATCATCGCCGCCAACCTGGGCCGCGGCGCACGGGTCACGCAGCAGGTGGCCGCGCAGCACAAGCCGGCCCTCTGAAAAGCCGACCCGAAGCAAGGCCTCCATGTCTTCAGACACCACCACCAGCCGGCCCGCCGAGCTGCCGCCGCTGCAGGGACCGGCGCTCGTGCTGGGCACCGTGGCGCTGTCGCTCGCCACGTTCATGAACGTGCTCGACACGTCGATCGCCAACGTGTCGCTGCCGGCCATCGCAGGCGACCTGGGCGTGAGCCCGAACCAGGGCACCTGGGTCATCACCAGCTTCGGCGTGGCCAATGCCATCTCGGTGCCGCTCACCGGCTGGCTCACGCAGCGCTTCGGCGCGGTGAAGCTGTTCACGGCGAGCGTGCTGCTGTTCGTGCTCACCTCGTGGCTGTGCGGCTTTGCACCCACGCTGGAAGCGCTCATCTTCTTCCGCGTGCTGCAGGGGCTGGTGGCCGGGCCGATGATCCCGCTGTCGCAGACGCTGCTGCTGTCGAGCTACCCGAAGGCGAAGTCGGGCATGGCGCTGGCCATGTGGTCGATGACCACGCTGGTGGCGCCCGTGGTCGGGCCGCTGCTGGGCGGCTGGATCACCGACAACATCTCGTGGCCGTGGATCTTCTACATCAACGTACCGGTGGGCCTGGCCGCCGCGGCAGCCACCTGGGCCATCTACCGCAAGCGGGAGACCCCGACCCGCAAGCTGCCCATCGACACCGTGGGCCTGGGCCTGCTGGTGCTGTGGGTCGGCGCGCTGCAGGTGATGCTCGACAAGGGCAAGGAGCTCGACTGGTTCCACTCCACGCAGATCATCGTGCTCACGCTCGTGGCGGTGATCGGCTTCGTGGTGTTCCTGATCTGGGAGCTCACCGAGAGGCACCCGGTGGTGGACCTGCGCCTCTTCGCGGGGCGCAATTTCGCCTTCGGTGCCGTCACCCTGTCGGTGGCCTACGCGCTCTTCTTCGGCAACGTGGTGCTGCTGCCGCTGTGGCTGCAGCAGTACATGGGCTACACCGCCACGGCCGCCGGCATGGCGCTGGCGCCGGTGGGGCTGCTCGCCATCGTGCTCTCGCCCTTCGTGGGGCGCATGCTGGGCAAGGTGGACCCGCGCCGGCTCACCACCTTCGCCTTCCTCGTGTTCGCGCTAGTGCTGTGGATGCGCTCGCGCTTCACCACGCAGGCCGACGAGTGGACCATCCTGCTTCCCACGCTGGTGCAGGGCGTCGCGGTGGCGTTCTTCTTCATCCCGCTGATGAGCATCACGCTCTCCGGCCTGGCACCGGAGCGCACGGCCTCTGCTTCGGGCGCATCACGGCCGGCTCGTTCGGCACCTCCATTGCCACCACGATGTGGGACAGC
>CAMLNA010000173.1 GCA_946481025.1 uncultured Rivibacter sp. | reverse complement strand
GCGGCGTGGCTTCGCGCCCCAGGCGATGGATTCGCGAGCCGGGGAGCCGTCGCCCGGCTCGTTCTCCAGCATGCGAGCTGATCCATTGGGGAGTTCCTATGCTGAATACTCGCGCCGCCCTGGGCGCTTCGCCAACGCAGCCGCTGCAGGCCTCCACGTCGGCCGAGACCGCTTCGCCGAGCGGCACTGCCCTCCCATCCCCTGCGTGGCCTGCCGATGGCCCGCAAGTTCGCCAGTCATCACACACAGGGATCGCTCCGCGTACGCGGGTGCCCACGCCTTCCGGAGCGAATGCGCCGGCGGCCCCGTTTGCCGGCCAAGGCGATCTGTGGCCTCGCCTGTCCGCGATGAAGGAGCATCTCGCCATCCTGCAGACACACCGTGCCTCCGGCCGCGAACTGCCCCAGCCCCTCGAAGGCCAGTTCCTCGACCTGCTGGTCGCCGCTGAGAACGCCCGCAATCCATCGCTCAACCTGAGCCTCCAGACGATCGACATCGCAGCCGTGCGAAGCCAGCCGGCGAATGCCCTGGAGACGGTGTCAGGCCTCGCCGATGCGCTGGTCCGGGGCATGCAACGGGGCGAAGACTGGCGTGCCGTGCTGAAGATCGACGACCACCACGTGGCAGTCGAGGCACGGCACGACCCCAAGCACCCCTCACGCGTGTCGTTGGCCGTGGTCGACAGCCTCCGGTCGGACATCGAGAACACCGAATGGCTGCGCATTGCCGAAGCGCTGCGCGAGCATGCCAACCGCGCCTTGAAGCAGGAAGGCAAGGCCCCGGATGCCCAGGTGTGGCTCAATGCCCTGAACACCTCCACGCTGCAGACCGCTACATGCTCGGGCAGCGACATCTTCGCGCTGGCCGCCGCGCGCAAGATGCCGGCCGACGGAGACATGATGGTCCTGCACAAGCGGGTCATGACCCAGCAGCGCCGCACCGAAGCACCGACAGCGGTCCGCGTGATCAACGACAACAGCGTCGGCGGCGCACGGCTCTTCAAGCTGATGACCCACCCGCAGACCATGGAAGACCTGCTGGGCGCACGACCCGAGCTGAGGCAGGCGGCGGTCAACAAGAAGGGGCAGACACTTGCCGCCTACCAGGCCGACCACACGGAATCGCGCACACCGCCGTTCGGCATGCCCCACCGCTACAACACCGCCTACGAGGAAAAGCGGCTGCGCATGTACGAGCGTGCCATCGAGCACGTCGAGTCGAAGCTCGCGCCGCAGCTCGACGCCATGAGGGCCCACCTCGACGGCCTGCGCCTCGCGGGCAACGGCGAGGCCCACCGGCCGGCTGCGCGAGACGCTCAGTTCATCGGCATGCTGATGCAGGCCGAGAACGCCCAGGACCCGTCGCTGCGCCTCGGCGCGCACCGGCTGGACACCGCCGGCCTGCTGGCGGGCGACCCGGCCGCGACGGAAAGCCTCTGGGGCTCCATCGCCGAAGGCATGCGCACCGGCAACGACTGGCGCGCGATGCTGGAGGTCGAGGGCCACCACGTCGCGCTGGACGCTCGGCACGATGCCGACAACCCCTCGCACGTGTCGCTCGTGGTGATGGTGGATGCGGGCTCGAAGATGCAGCTCCAGGACTGGAAGCCGGTGGTCGAACAGCTGCTCGATCGGATGCACGCCCAGCCCGCAGGCGCCGATGGGGCTGCAGCTGCCGGCAAGCTATGGCTGACTCATCTGAGCGTGTCGGCACAGCAGCCCCACGAAGACAGCGCCTTGTTCGCGCTGATGGCCGCCCGGGGCATGGCCGGCGACAAGGAGATCGCAAGAGTCCATGCCGAGGCGCTGACCCTGGCCAACAGCGTCGCCGAGCCGGCTGAGCTGCGCGGCCGCTCCGGCGACCATCTGCTGGACCCGGACGACACCACCCACGGCGGCAACCTGCTGGCAACGCCCGATCTCATTTCGACGCAGATCGAGATGTATGAACAGGCGCTCGGGCACCATGAACTGATCCTGGCGGAAGAGGCCTGAGATCGCCAGCGCCGGCAGCTCGGGAGAGGCCCCCCACAACGAGGGGGGCGTGATCCCGGCTCGCACCGGTTCGCGTCTTTCCAAGCAAGCCGCCTTGATGGCGAGGTGGCGCAGGCAGCGCCGCGGCCCTCGATGCCGCGATCGCTTTCTTCATGCACGGAGGACTCTCATGACACGCATCCTTTCCCGCACTGCGGCCCTGGCCACTGCGCTCTCGGTGGCCTTTGCCACCTCGGCTCAGGCGGCATCACCGGCTGCGAGCGCCTGCCCCGACTACCTCTTCCTGAGCGGCAACCTCGCGCTCAACCCCAACTTCGAGGTGCCCGCCCCCGGCGTGCCGCTGGGCGCCACCAAGTGCTGGCAGAACGGCAACCCCTCGCCGGTCGATTCCGCCGCGGCCAACTGGCAGATGCACAGCAGCAACGCCGGCGCCACCGTGTGCTCGACGCTCGTGAACGGCAGCGCACCCGGGCCCGGCGGCAGCCGCCTGCTGGCCTTCCAGGCCGGCGGCAACGAAGGCGGCGTCTACCAGAGCCACGCGCTCGACCCGAAGAAGGCGTACATGTTCTCGGTGTGGGTGATGGTGCGCAGCGGCCAGGTGGCCATCCAGTCGCGCGGAATGACCGGCGGCCCGGTGTCGTGGTCCTCGAAGATCGGCGAGTGGGAGCAGCTTCGCGTGTGCACCAACTCACTGGCCAACACCGACATGCTGGTCATCTACAACCAGGCGCCCAACGGGGGCACCTTCTTCGTGGACCGCGCCGAGCTGCGCGAGATCCCGATCCGGGAGTGAGCCATGCGCGACCACCTGTCCGTTGCGGCATGGCGGGCGTCCACGCTCGCGCTGGCGGTGGGGTGGGGCCTGATCTCGTGCGGCGGTGGCGGGGCCGGCAGCGTGCCATCGCCGCCGGCCGTGCGGTCTACCGATGCGCCGACGGTCGCCGCACTGCCGGCGACGCATGCGCCGGCCACCGCCCCGTGCCAGTCTCCAATGGCCACCCCACCCGCACCGGCGTCCTCGGACGCGCTTGCCGCCTTCCGCCAGGCCTTCGACGACGAGCTGCGCGCCTTTGCCCGGCAGGCTCCCGCGGCCGGCGCAGGTGTGGTCGAACTGCCCGACCCCTTCGAGCAGGCGCGGCCGTGAGCAGGCGTCGCGCGCCCCTCGCATGAGGGGGGCGGTTGCGCGATCCGCGGCACCGCCAGCTTGCGTCTGTCTCAGTGGAAGCGCCTCGCGGCGCTCCATCCCGTCTACCTCACCAGCTTTCAGGAGACCTCTCATGCCAACGCTCAGCACGCCCACCCTCACCCTGGGCAATACCGTCAACAACAAGCGCAACGTGACCGTTGCCGGCAGCGTCAGCTTCGATGCCGGCGATGTCGGCAAGACCTACCGCCTGGAGATCAAGCTGTTCGGCGACGACTTCGCCGGCGACAAGCTGCCATCCGGCGACTCGTTGTTCGACGACGAGCTCTACACGTACTCGTTCGCGGGCGCGAGCCTCTTGCCGCGGCCGTACAAGGTGCTCGCCGTGGCCGCCGCGGGAACGGTGAACTACTCCGAAGTACGCACCATCGACGTCGGCCTGCTCGATGAGGATGGCGGGGTCATCAGCATCAATATCGACCCGCCGCCGCCCGGCATTCCGCGCAAGGACGAGGTCTATGCCCGCGTGACCGTCTCCGGCGCACCGGTGTCGGTCAATTCGCCGACCGTCGACGCGGGCTTCGGCGCCTGAGGCATCGGCGCACGGCGCAAAGCACCGAGGGCCAGGTCACCCTGGCCCTCGCAAACGTGCGCGATGCGTGCCTTAACGGGTCCCTGCCGAGGCCGCAGCGTCCGTGGGTCGCGTTGGCATCTTGGAGCCCCCGCCGCCGTCGGTGCTGCTGATGTTGCCAGGCGCCTTCGCCCCGGCCGGGGCCGGGGCCGCCAGCTTCGGCTTGAGCTTGGGTCTGGGCTTGGCGGGCGCCGATGCCGCGGCATCAGGCGCGGCGGGCGCGGCGACTGCTGCGGGCGCCGCGGCCCAGGCCACGAGGGCCGCCAGGGCGCCGATGCCGCTCTTGAGAAGGGTCGTCTTCATCCATGCTCTCCTTGGGTCGCAGGTCAGAACATCAGCAAGGGCCACAACTCGGCCACTTGCAACCGGGGCTGAGGCGGCTGCGTCAGCAGCTTTCGAGAATAGACGGAAATGGCGCCGAGATCGGGTCGCGCAGGCAACGCAGCGCGGAACGACTCGCTGGCCAGTGTCAGCGCGCGACGGGTCGCCTCGTCGGGTGATTGCCGCCAGGCCGATTGGGCCAGCAGCAGCTCCGCGAGCGCCCGCTGCGGGTGCCCCGCAGGCAGACGGCCGGTGGCGACCTGACGCGCCTCGTCGTAGAACGGTGCCGCCTGCGCTGCGCCGTGCGCGGCATCGGTCGCCAGGGCCAGCAGCATCAGCGTGGGCCACATGTCCTTGTGCTGGGTGCCGAACAGCGCACGCTGTTCTGCCAGGGTGCGGGTGAGCGTGGCGACGGCACCGGCGGCATCGCCTCGCCGCAGCTGGCATTCACCGAGCAAGGCGCGGGTGCGCGCGGCGCGTCCGCGCGCCGAGGGGCCGGCCGCCTCGTCATCGCGCAGGGCAGCGCGCAGCAGCGGCTCGGCCTGGTCGACCTCGCCACGGCGCAACAGCTGGCGGGCGGCAACGAACTTCACCACCCGCGGGGCCGCCGGATTGCCGCTGCCGGGCGCCGATTGCATCGCCAGCGCGATCGCCCGGTCGCTCTCGGCGTACCGGCCGAGGTGGTGCAGCGCCATGGCATGCCACACGCGTGCATAGACCGTGTAGTTGTCATCGTCGCCCCACAGCTCGACGAGCAGGTCGATCAGCTCGGGCATCGCCGCCTCGGCGCGTGCGTACTGGCCCAGCTCCACGTCGAGCTCGGCCATGCCGTAGCGGGCCCGGGCCGCGGTGGGCGTGCGCTTGTCGGCGTGCCCGGCGTAGACGGCCGCGAAAAGTTGCCTGGCCTCGTCCCAGTGGCCGGTCTCCTTCTTCACCTCGGCCAGCTCTGAGAGCGCCAGGTGATGGCTCGGGTGGCCGCGTCCGAAGCGCGCCTCGGCCTGGCTTGCGGCCAGGCGCAGCTCGCGCGTGGCGTCGTCAAGCCGTCCTTCGGTGAGCGCGAGCGTGCCCAGGCGCGTGCGCGCGTGGACGGGTTCGACCATGCCAGTCGCGTCCATCGTGGCGGCCGTGTCGATGACATCCTGGTAGTGCCGGCGTGCCTCGTCGTTGCGACCCAGCAGCCCGGCCGCGAAGCCGAGTTCGAAGGTCACCTGCAGGTAGTCGTGGCTGCGCATGCGCCCGGCGTTGCGCAGGTGCGCGTGGCTCAGAGAAAGGGCGGCATGGGCCTGCGCCGGGTCGCCGGCGGCCGACAGCATCAGCCCCAGCGGCTGGGCCACTTCGGCCTGCAGCGCCGGGTCGTGGTGGAGCGTCTTCTGCGACTCGCTCCAGCCGCGGCGCAGCAGGTCGACCACAGGCACCTTGGCGGCGCCCGAGTGCTCGGGGTTCAGCTCGGTGAAGATGCCCGTGAGCAACTGCACCACCGAGTGCGTGCGCTCGGCCTCCTGCAGGGCGGTGCGCCACTGCCAGGTGGTGGCGGCGATGCCGGCCACCAGCGTGAGCATCAGCGCGGCCACCACGGCCACCTGGGCGCGGTTGCGCTGCACGAACTTGGCCGTGCGGTAGCCGAAGGTGTCGGGCCGAGCGATCACCGGCTCGTGCGCCAGGTGGCGCTGCAGGTCGTCGCGCAGCTCCTGCACCGTCGCATAGCGCTCGGCCGGAGCCTTCTTCAAGGCCTTGGCGACGATGGTCTCCAGGTCGCCGCGCAGGGCCTGCTGCAGCGCCGGCAGGCTGCTGCCGCGCGAGGGCGCGGCGTCGGGCGATTCGCGCAGCGCGGCGGTCAGGCTGCGCGGCGGCTCCTCGACGATGGCGCGTGCCAGTGCGGCCATGCCGCGCGAGCTGCCGGCGTAGGGGCGTGCGCCGCTCAGCAGGCCGAACAGCACCACGCCCAGCGCGTACACGTCGGTGGCCGTGGTGACGGGCTGGCCTTCGATCTGCTCCGGCGCGGCGTATTCCGGCGTGAGCCCGGCCGGACCGGCATGGGTGAGCTCGGTGAGCTCGTCGCCCGTGTCGCCCTCGGCCAGCAGCTTGGCCACGCCGAAGTCGAGCAGCTTCACGTGGCCGTCTTCGGTGACCAGGATGTTGGCCGGCTTCAGGTCGCGGTGCACCACGAGGTGGGCGTGCGCGTAGGCCACCGCCTCGCACACCTGCATGAAGAGGCGCAGGCGCGCCTCGATGCCGAGCTTGCGTGCATCGCACCATTGGTCGATACGTTCGCCGGGCACGTACTCGAGCACCAGGTAGCGCGTGCGGTCGGCGGTGAGGCCGGCATCGAGCAGCTGGGCGATGTGCGGGTGCGAGAGCCGCGCGAGGAACTCGCCCTCGTGCGCGAAGCGGGCCTGCGCCTGCGGGTCCATGCGCGCGGCGTGCAGCAGCTTGACGGCGGCGCGGCCGCTGTAGAGGCCATCGCTGCGCGTGGCGCGCCACACCTGACCCATGCCTCCGCTGCCGATGGGCTCGCGCAGTTCCCAGGCGCCCAGGCGGGTGCCGGACCAGTCGGTCTGGAGCGGCTCGGCGGGCAGGGGTGCGGCGGCCTCGCCGAGAAAGTTGCCCGCCTCCGCGGCGCGGTCGGCCTCGATCATGGCCAACAGGCGCGGGTAGAGCGCGGGGTGCTCGGCCTGCGCGCGCTGCAACTCGGCGGCGCGCCGCGCTGGATCTGCGGCAGCCCAGCGGTCGAACAGGGCCAGCACCTCGCGCCAGGCGGCGGTCGATCGTGCCGTGGACGTCATCAGGCGCTGAGGTAGTCGAACAGGAAGGCGCGGGCGCGGCGCCAGTCGCGCTTGAGGGTGGGCACGGAGAGGTCCATCACCTCGGCGATCTCTTCCATCGTCATGCCGCCGAAGTAGCGCATTTCCACGAGCTTGTGGCCGCGCTCGTCGACGCGCTCCAGGGCTCGCAGCGCTTCGTCAACCGCCACGGCGTCGGGTTGATTCGGCAGCTCTTCGAAGGCCGCGGTGCTGAGCGTCACCTCGGCCACGCCGCCGCCGCGCTTTTGCGCTGCACGTTCGCGCACATGGTCGACGATCACGCTGCGCATCACGGTGCTGGCGTAGGCGAAGAACTGGCGCCGGCTGCGGCCGGACGGGGCATCGCCGCAACGCAGCCAGGCCTCGTGGACGATGGACGAGGGATCGAGCGTGATCGGGCCGGCCTTCGCGAGATGACTGCGGGCCAGGCGCTTGAGGTCGGCGTAGAGCAGTGTGAACAGGCGGTCCTTCGCGGCATCGTCGCCCGCCTGGCACTTCTCCAGCAACACGGTGATCTCGCTCATGGTGGCGGTCATTCTAGGCAGGGCCCAGCC
>CAMLNA010000172.1 GCA_946481025.1 uncultured Rivibacter sp. | reverse complement strand
GGAGCCGACCTGCAATGGATGCAGCGCGCCAGCCAGGCCAGCGAAGCCTGGAACCTCGAGGACGCACGGCGCTTCGCGGCGATGCTGGCGTGCATCGAGTCCTGCCCCAAGCCCACGGTGGCGCGGGTGCAGGGCGCGGCACTGGGCGGCGGCGTGGGCCTGGTGGCGGCTTGCGACGTGGCCGTGGCGGCGGACAACGCCAGCTTTGCGGTCAGTGAAGCGAAGTTCGGCATCCTGCCCGCGGTCATCGGCCCTTACGTGACCAATGCCGTGGGCAGGCGGCAGGCCAGGCGGCTCGCGTTGACGACCGCGCGCATCGCCGCGGCCGAGGCCCTGGCCATCGGCCTGGTGCAGCAGGTGGTGCCGGCGGCGGAGCTCGACGGCGCGGTGGACGCCGTCGTGAGCGATCTGCTGCTGGGAGGCCCGGCGGCGCAGCGCGAGATCAAGGCGCTGTTCTCGCAACTCGAAGTCGGCCCCGTCACGCCTCGCGTGCGCGAGTTGACGGCGGCCACGATTGCGCGTGTGCGCGGCACCGAGGAGGCGCGCGAGGGCTTCGCTGCCTTCCTGGCCAAGCGTCCGCCGTCGTGGGGGCCCGGGTCATGATCGGCCTCGATCTTCGCGGCGCACCGCTGCTGGTGGTGGGGGCCGGTGTGATGGGCGCGGGCATCGCGCAGGTGGCGGCACAAGCCGGCCACCCGGTGTTCCTCTTCGACATGCGCGAGGGCGCGGCCCGAGCCGCCAGGGGGCAGCTCGGCGAAACGCTGGCGAGACTGGTCGCCAAGGGCAAGCTCGACGCAAACGCTGCCGATGCGACGCTGATGCGCATCGAACCGGTGGCCACACTCCAGGCGGCGGCTTCTGCCCGCATCGTGGTCGAGGCCATCGTCGAAGACCTGCTGGCCAAGCAGGGCCTCTTCCGGCAGCTCGAGGGCGTCGTGGGCGACGACGCGGTGCTGGCCACCAACACCTCGTCCATCAGCGTGACCGCCATCGCCAACGGGCTGCGCCAGCCGGGCCGCGTGGTCGGCATGCACTTCTTCAACCCGGTGCCGCTGATGAAGCTGGTGGAGGTGGTGCACGGCCTGCAGACCGACCCCGGCGTGGCCGAGGCGACCTTCGAGCTGGCCAAGGCCTGGGGCAAGGTCCCGGTGTCTGCGAAGAGCACGCCCGGCTTCATCGTCAACCGCATTGCCAGGCCTTACTACGCCGAGACGCTGGCGCTGCTGCAGGAACAGGCGGCGCAGCCGCATGCGCTGGACGCCTGCCTCATGGCAGCCGGCTTCCGCATGGGGCCGTGCGAGCTGATGGACCTGATCGGCCACGACACCAACTTCGCGGTGACGCGCTCGGTCTACGAAGCGAACTTCTGCGACAAGCGTTTCGTGCCCAGCCTCGTGCAGCGCGAGCTGGTCGACGGCGGCTTGCTGGGGCGCAAGAGCGGGCAGGGCTTCTACCGCTACGAGGCCGGCGTCCGCGTGGTGCCGGCGGTGGCCGCGGTCGCCTTCGATGCGCCGGGGTCGCCGGCGGAGATCGCGGTGCATGGCAGCGGGCCGGTGGCCGACTGGCTGGCGAAGGCCCTCGGGCGCGACGCCAGGCCCGACCACTGGACCGGCCTGTCGATCGATGGCGCCCGCCTCGTGCTCACCGATGGCCGCCCGGCCACCGAGCTCGCGGCCGTGTGGGGCAATGCGAAGGTGGCCGTGTTCGACCGCTTCGACCCGCGGTGCGTCGAGCGCGGTGCGGCGCTGGCCTATGCGGTCGCCGAAGGCGCGGCCGCTGAATGGCAGGCGCTCGCCGCGCAGTGGCTCGCCAGGCTGGGCTTCGTGCCGACGCGGCTGGCGGACCTGCCGGGGCTGGTCGTCGCGCGCACCCTGGCCATGCTCGTCAACGAAGCAGCCGATGCGGTGGCGCAGGGCGTGTGCACGGCACAAGGCGCCGACGATGCGATGAAGCTCGGCGTGAACTATCCGCAAGGTCCCTTCGAGTGGCTCGCCGCGTGGGACGCAACGCCTGCCGCATCGGCGGCCGGGGTGGTGGCGCTGCTCGACGCGCTGGACGCCCACTACCGCGGTGAACGCTATCGCGCGAGCCCGTGGCTGCGCCGGCAATCGCTGCTGCTTCAGGAGATCCGCCATGCATGAACAAGCCTTCGACCTCGGAGCGCACCTGCAGTGCTTGATCGGCACCGACGGTGTGGCCGAACTGGTGTTCGGCCCCGAGGGCGGCATGCCCTTCACCGACGCCCGCGGGCATGCCGGGCTGGCCACCGTGTGGCAGCGCCTGCAGGCGGAGCCGGGCGTGCGGGTGGTCCTCGTGCGCAGCGTGGGCAAGGGCTTCTGCGCCGGCGGCACGCCCGAGGTGGTGCAGGGCATGCTCGACAGCGACGCGGCGCGGCTGCGGGTGATGCACGAGGCGCGCGGCATCGTGCAGGGCATGATGGATTGCGACCTGCCCATCGTCTCGGCCATCAACGGCGCGGCCGTGGGCGCCGGGGCCGCCATCGCGCTGCTGGCCGACGTGTCCATTGCCGGCCACAAGGCGAAGATCATCGACGGCCACACCCGGCTCGGCGTGGCGGCCGGCGACCATGCCGCGGTGATCTGGCCGCTGCTGTGCGGCATGGCCAAGGCCAAGTACCACCTGCTGCTGTGCAACAGCATCGACGGCGTGGAGGCCGAACGCATCGGCCTCGTGAGCCTGGCGGTCCCCGACGAAGAGCTGCATGCCCGGGCGCGCGAAGTGGCGTTGCAGCTGGCCGCGGGCAGCCCCACGGCGCTGGCCTTCACCAAGCGCGCGCTCAACCACTGGTTGCGCGCCGCATGGCCGGCGTTCGAGCACTCGCTGGCGCTGGAGCTGCTGGGATTCGCCGGCGCCGACGCGCGCGAAGGCTTTGCCGCGCTGAACGAACGCCGCCCGGCCCGCTTCGGCGCGGCGTGACGCTCGCTGCCCATGCCCGCCTCGCGGCCGGCACCGGGCGAACGCGCCGGAGGCGGCAGGCAGAATCCGGGACATTGCGCCCCGAGCCCTTCGTCTTCTGCACGCCATGAATCGAGTTGCCGCCAAGCCCGCCGAGCCCGACACCGCCTTGCAAGCGCCCGCGCAGGAGGCCGACAAGCACCCGTTCCTGGTGACGCTGGGCGAGCGGGTGCGCACCCTGCGCGCGCGGCGCGGCATGACGCGCAAGTCGCTGGCCGCCGCGGCGGACGTTTCCGAGAGGCACCTCGCCAACCTCGAGTACGGCATCGGCAATGCCTCCATCCTGGTGCTGCTGCAGGTGGCGCAGGCGCTGCAGTGTTCACTGGCCGAGCTGACCGGCGACGTGACCGCGTCGTCTCCCGAGTGGCTGCTGATCCGCGACCTGCTGCAGGGCCGCGACGACGAGACCTTGCGCCGCGTGCGCGAGGCCATCGGCGACCTGCTCGGCAGCGACGGCCAGCCGGCCCGGCGCCATGCACGCATCGCCCTCATCGGCCTGCGCGGCGCCGGCAAGTCCACGCTGGGACGCATGCTGGCCGAGGACCTGGGCTTCCCGTTCGTGGAGCTGAGCCGCGAAATCGAGAAGCTGGCCGGGTGCAGCGTCTCGGAGATCCAGGGGCTGTACGGGCAGAACGCCTATCGCCGCTACGAACGGCGCGCGGTCGAGGACGTGGTGCAGCTCTACCAGGAGGCGGTGATCGCCACGCCCGGCGGCCTCGTGTCGGACCCGGCCACGCTCAACCTGCTGCTGTCGCACTGCACCACCGTGTGGCTGCAGGCCGCGCCCGAAGACCATATGAGCCGCGTGATCGCACAGGGCGACATGCGCCCCATGGCGCACAGCCAGGAAGCCATGGAAGACCTCAAGGGCATCCTCGCCGGGCGGACGCCGTTCTATTCGAAGGCGCAGTTCCGGCTCGACACCAGCGCCGCCGACCTCGCCGAGACCTTCCAGTCGTTGCGGCGCCTGGTGGGCGGGGTGGTGACGGGTGAACAGTGAGCAGTCACCGCTCACCAGCCACCGCTCACTGCTCACTGCTCAAGGACGAAACGATGAGCTGTTCCACCAGCGCGCGCCTCTCGGCCTTCTGCTTCTGCGTGCCCTGGTTGGTGAGCATCGACTCGGCCACCTCGTAGGCGTACATCACGAACGCGCGGGCGCGCGCTTCGGCGATCGAGAAGCCGAGCGTCGAGAAGACCTGGGCGTGGTAGGAGATGCGGCGCTCGTCCACTTCGTCCACCGCCTGGCGCGCCATGGGGTCGCGGCGCGCCCAGCCCCGGATCGCGAGTTCGATGCTGGCCGCGCGTTGCGCGCGCTCGCCGCGGAAGGGCAGCGAGAGCAGCTCGCGCACCAGCTCGCGCGGATCCGAATGTTGCTTGTCGAAGCGCGTGATGATCTGCTCGGTGGCTGCGTCGCGCCAGGTGTTGAGCATGTTGCTCAGCAGATCGTCGCGGTCCTTGAAGTGCCAGTAGAAGCTGCCTCGCGTCACGCCCAGCTGGCGCGCCAGCACGTCGACCCGCACCGCATCCACGCCGTGGTCCACCAGCACCTCGATCGCGGCCGAGATCCAGTCCGAAGGCGTGAGCGAGCTGCGGGGCTCGGTGCCATTGGCTCGTGGCGAAGGCGCGCGGCCCGATGATCGGCTGGTCTTGTGCGGCGTGGTCTGTGGCATGGCGTGCAGTGTGCCTCCGGTTGTGCGAACTGACATACGGAATTGTATGGTCCTAGGTGGAATCCCTTGATCTGCGTCAGCAAAGGGAGCACTACCATCTGAGCCATACACATACACATGTGTATGGACGGAGACGAAAACATGACCGGGCTGTCTTTCCAGGACCCGAACTGGCTGGCACCGCCGCGCACCGAGCGGGTCGACCTGGGCGGCGGCGCATTCCTGCTGCGTTCGCCCGAGCCCCTGCAGCCCTATGAGCGCTGCATCGGCGAATGGGTGGAGCGCTGGTCGCGCGAGACGCCGCAGGCGCTGGCACTGGTCGAGCGTGGCCCCGGCGACCAATGGCGCCGCCTGAGCTACCGCGAAGTGCGGCAGGCGGTCGGTGCCATCGGGCAGGCGCTGCTCGACCTGGAACTGCCGGCCGGCCGGCCGGTGGTGGTGCTGTCCGACAACTCGATCGACCATGCCCTGCTCATCCTGGGCGCCATGCACGTGGGCCGCGCGGTCTGCACCGTCTCCAGCGCCTACAGCCGCCTCGCGAAGGACCACACCAAGATCGCCGGCATCCTGCGCACGCTGCAGCCGGCTTTGATCTACGCCGCTGATGCACAGGTGTACGGCCCGGCGGTGGCGGCGGCCGACGTGGGCGCCGAGGTGGTGTTCAGCGCCAATGCCGGCCTTGTTCCAGGAGGCCGCTCGTTCGACGAGCTGCTCGCGGTGGCCGAAAGCCCGGCGGTGCAGCAGGCCTTCGCGGCCATCGCGCCGGACGACCATGCCAAGTACCTGCTGACCTCGGGCTCCACCGGACAGCCCAAGGTGGTGATCAACACGCACCGCATGCTGTGTGCCAACCAGCAGATGATGGCGCAGACCTGGCGCTTCCTCGCGGCCGAGAAGCCGGTGCTGGTGGACTGGCTGCCCTGGAGCCACACCTTCGGCGGCAACCACAACATGAACATGGTGCTGCGCAACGGCGGCACGCTGGTCATCGACGAGGGCCGCCCGGCGCCGGGGCTCATCGACAAGACCGTGCGCAACCTGCGCGAGATGCAGCCCACGCTGTACTTCAACGTGCCGCGCGGCTTCGACATGCTGCTGCCGCACCTGGAGCAGGACGACGACCTGGCGCGCCACTTCTTCTCGAAGCTGCGGCTCGTGTTCTATGCGGGCGCCGCCCTGCCGCAGGCCACCTGGGAACGGCTGGAGGCG
Source organism: uncultured Rivibacter sp. (assembly GCA_946481025.1). The sequence goes on along the minus strand of CAMLNA010000172.1, from coordinate 1,593 downwards.
GTGGCCCGCCACGTGCGCGGCGAGCCGGTGTGGTTCACCACCTCGTGGGGCGCCACCGAAACGGCGCCGGCGGTGACGAGCGCGCACTGGCAGCTCGACCGTGCCGGCGTGATCGGCCTGCCGCTGCCGGGCACCGAACTCAAGTTCCTGCCCAGCGGCCAGAAGCTGGAGATGCGGGTGCGCGGCGTGTCGGTGTTTCCGGGCTACCGCAACGAGCCGCAGCTCACCGCGTCGGCCTTCGACGAGGACGGCTTCTACAAGATCGGCGACGCCGGCTACCTGCTCGACGAGGCCCGTCCCGAGTCGGGCGTGGTGTTCGACGGCCGCGTGGCCGAGGACTTCAAGCTCACCACCGGCACCTGGGTCTCGGTGGGCACGCTGCGGGTGAAGCTGGTGTCCGCGCTGGCCCCTTTGGCGCAGGACGTGGTGATCACCGGGCACGACCGCGACGAAGTCGGGGCGCTCGTCTTCCCGAGCGCGCAGGCCAAGGAGCTGCCGGCGCAGGCCCTGGCCGCGCGCGTGCGCGAGGCGTTGTTGGCGCTGCGCGGCGAGGGCGCCGGTTCGTCGCAGTGCCCCACGCGTGCGCTGCTGCTGGCCGAGCCGCCGAATGCCGATGCGGGCGAAATCACCGACAAGGGCTACGTCAACCAGCGCGCGGTGCTCGAGCGCCGCGCCGCCGACGTGGCGGCCTTGTATGCCGCCACGCCCGGTGCGGGCGTGATCATGGTTTGAACAGAACGACACGATGAAGACAGACCTCTCACCCGCCGGCGCGCCTTCGATGCTGGACATCGAGCTGCGTGGGCCCGTGGTGCACATCCGCCTGGAACGGCCGGCCAAGCGCAATGCCATCAACGACGAGCTGATCGCGCAGATCCACACCGCCTTCGTGAACCTGCCGCGCGATGCACGCGTGGTGGTGGTCAGCGGCAGCGGCGAGCATTTCTGCGCGGGCCTCGACCTTTCCGACCTGAGCGAGCGCAGCGTGGCCGAAGGCGTGCTGCATTCGCGCGCCTGGCATGCCGCCTTCGACGCGATCCAGTTCGGCCCGGTGCCGGTGATCGCGGTGCTGCACGGCGCCGTGGTCGGCGGCGGGCTCGAGCTTGCCAGCGCCGCTCACCTGCGCGTGGCCGAGGCGAGCAGCTTCTACGGCCTGCCCGAGGGCCAGCGCGGGATCTTCGTCGGCGGCGGCGGCTCGGCACGCATCCCGCGGCTCGTCGGTGCGTCGCGCATGACCGACATGATGCTGACCGGCCGCGTGTTCGATGCGCAGGAGGGCCAGGCGATCGGGCTGTCGAACTACCTGGTGCCCGAGGGCGGAGGGCTGGCCAAGGCTTTCGAGCTGGCCGACCGCATCGCCTCCAACGCGCCGCTCTCCAACTTCGCCATCACGCAGGCGTTGCCGCGCATCGCGGCCATGCCGCAGGCCGACGGACTCTTCGTGGAGTCGCTGATGTCGTCGATCGCGCAGGGCGACGATGCCGCCAAGGAGCGGGTGCGCGCCTTCCTGGAAAAGCGTGCAACGAAGGTGAGCAAGTCATGACGGCACCCCGCTCGCCGAGTACGGCGATCGACCCTCCGAGAGGGTCGGGC
>CAMLNA010000171.1 GCA_946481025.1 uncultured Rivibacter sp. | reverse complement strand
GGCCAGCGCGGTCAGTTCGGCGCGGCCGGTGGCCAAGGTAGCCAGGCCGTTGAGGACGGTGGACATCGGAACTCCCTGCGATGCGATCCGCACCCGGTGCCGGGCGCTTGTTTTGTGGACCCGGCACGCCGCTCGCTCGCTACCAGGTCGCGGGCGATTTTCAGCCACGCCGACGCGGCGTAACACCCGCCGAGGCGGGTGGAAGATGCTTCAGGATGTATCCGCGGCGTTCCCGTTCGGGGCGCTCAGTGCAGCGGAAGCACCGGCCCGTCCGGCCCGGGGAACTGCATCACCGGCGCGGGCTTGAAGGGCGGCGGGCCGCGCCGCCGCTGGGCGGGCGGTGGAATGCCTTCGGGCAGGTCTTCATCCGGTTCGACGTCGGGCCAGTCCACCGGGAAGGGCGGATGCGCGTCATTGACCGCAAGCTTTACGGGCCGCGCCGGCCTGCGCGTGGGCGCGCAGGTGTTGTGTTCAAGCATCGTCGCGGTCGTCTTCGTTGTCACCGCCGAGGTCGGTGGCGCTGTCGAGCTCGTCGTCGAGCAGTTCGTCGGCGCTGCCGCCTTCCACATGGTCCGGGGCGATGTCGGGCGCTTCGCGGCGCAGCGTGTCTCGTCCGGCCTCGGCGCGTTCGCCGGTGCCCGAAGCGTCGGTGTCGCTGTCGAGGTTGGCATCGCCGATGTCGGCGCCCGCACCCCGTTCACGGCGGATGTCCTCGGCGGACAGGCCCAGTTCGTCGGTGTCCACCGCACCATCGGCGCCGACGATGTCGCTGCCGGAGTCGGAGCTGTCGCTGGGGCCGAGGCGGTCGGTGCCGGTGCCTTCGGGGCGTTCCGGCACGCGTTCGCTGCCGAGCAGGGGGCTGGTGCCCATGGTGATCTCCTTCGTACTGCGGGGTTCACCCATGCAGGCGCAATCGACGTGCCCGTGCACCGTCCTGCGTGGTGGACACGTACTCGGCGGCTTGCGACAGGTCGTGCAGCCAGGCGTCGAAGGCGGCGTCGCGTTCGCCGCCGCGCAGGCGCAGCAGCGCCGAGGGGTGCAGGGTCACCAGCACCGGCAGGCCGTCGGTTTCTCGCGTCTGCCATTGGCCGCGTTCGCGGAGCACGGCGACCGGCCGGCGCAACAGCGCCCGCGCTGCGGTGCCGCCCAGCGCCACGGCGGCCTCGGGCCGGACCGCGGCGATCTCGCTTTCGAGCCAGTGGCCGGCGCATGCCAGGGCTTCCCGCTGCCCCGGCGTCTTGTGCATGCGGCGCTTGCCGCGCAGCTCGAACTTGAAATGCTTGACCGCGTTGGTGACGTACAGGGTCTCGCGCGGCCAGCCCAGCTGCGCGAGTGCCTCGCCGAGCAGGCGGCCGGCCGGGCCCACGAAGGGTCGGCCCTGCTGCTCTTCCTGGTCGCCCGGCTGTTCGCCGACCAGCATGAGGCGCGCATGGGGCGCCCCCTCGCCCCACACCATGCGCGTGCCGTTGTAGCCGATGGGGCATTCGCGGCAGTCCCTTGCCGCCTCGCGCAGCGCGGCCAGCGACGAGGCCGGTGCCGGGCGCGCGGCGGTGTGGGCGGCCTTCATGGTGCGGCGGTCTTGCGCGGATGCCGGGTCCGCCACTCGAGCACGGCATACGTGAGGGCGGCCACCGCGAGCGGCAGCAGGTAGTACACCGCGCGGTACACCAGCAGCCCGGCGAGCAGCTGGTGCTCGGCCAGCCGGTGACCCAGCATGGCGATGAACACCGCCTCGAGCACGCCCAGCCCGGCCGGCACCTTGGCCAGCACGCCGGCCACGCAGCCCACCAGCAAGGTGGCCAGGACGGCCCCGTAACCCGGCGGCGTGTCGCCTTGCGACCGCAGCAGCAGCCACACGATGGCGGCCATGACGCTCCAGTTCGCCATCGACAGCACGATCTGCAACGCCGCGACGCCGGGGCCGGGCAGCATGATCTCGTGCCCGCGCACGCTCCAGGAGCGGGTGCTGGAGCCGTGGCACAGCCAGAGGTACCCCGCTGCGGTGCCCACCAGCACGAAGCCCAGCACCTGCAGCGCGTCGTTGCCGATGCGCCACTGCTCGGGCAGGTCCACCAGGCCGCTGGCGAACACGCCGCCGGCCAGCAGCAGGTAGCCCGACCAGTTGGTCACGAGGCTCAGGCCCACGATGCGGGCGATGTCCGGCGCGTCGAGTCCCAGCCGCGAATACAGGCGCATCCGCATGCCGACCGCCCCGACGAGCGTGCCCATGTTGAGGTTGAAGGCATAGCTCACGAAGGCCGCGCGCATCACGTGGCGGGCGGGCACTTCATGGCCCACGTAGTGGCGGCCCACCAGGTCGAAGCAGCTGTACAGGCCGTGGCTCAGGGCGGCCAGCGCCACCGCCGCCAGCAGCGTGGGCGTGCCGTAGCCGCGCAAGGCATCGAACACCTGGCTCCAGTCGATGCGCCGGGCCTGCCACACCAGCAGCGACACCACCACCACGGCGAAGGCCGCGATGCCGATGCGGCGCAGCACCGGCCACGCACGGCGGCTCCCGCCCGGGTGTGCATGGGCCGGGACCGGCTTGGGGGCGGCCCGCGAAATCCAGGTTGACTCAGGGTGTCTCATGGTGCGCCCGGTGGCCCACGGCCGGCTGTTCGCGACCTTCGACCTCGTCCGGCGACGCGAGCCGTGGCGTGTGCGCCGGCAGCCAGCCGGCCCAGGCGGGGAACTTGCGCGTGAAGTGGTAGGCCGCGAAGTCGAGCACCAGCCGCCAGGCGGTGCGAGGCGGGGCGCTGCTCGCGTCGAGCTGCCGGCAGTCCTTTTCGATGAGCGCATGCAGGCGTTCTCGCAACTGGCGGTTGAAGCCTGCGTCGAGGATCACGACATTGGCCTCGAGATTGAGCGCGAGGCTGAGCGGATCCAGGTTGCTCGATCCCACGGTGGCCCACTCGTCGTCCACCACTGCCACCTTGCCGTGCAGCGGGCGGCGGCAGTATTCATGGATCTGAACGCCCGCACGCAGCAGCGGACCGTGCAGCAGTTCGGCGGCCCACTTGACGATGGGCATGTCGGGCTGGCCCTGCAGCACGAGCTTCACGTCCACGCCCCGCTGCGCGGCGCGCCGCAGCTCGCGCAGCAGGCGGTAGCCGGGGAAGAAATAGGCGTTGGCGATGATCACCTCGCGGCGGGCCGAGCGGATGGCCGCGCGGTAGTGCCGCTCGATGTCGTCGCGGTGTTCATGGTTGTCGCGGGTGACCAGCATGGCCTGCGCCTCGCCTGCGGCCGGCGGCACCGGCGAGGCGCCTTCGCGCAGGCCGCGGCGCTGCCACCAGTGCGCCCGCGGCGGGCGGCGCTCACCGAGGGCCTGGGTGGCGAAGCGGTGGATGTGGGCCACCAGCGGGCCTTCGACCTCCACTGCGTAGTCCTGCTTGGCCTGGGGGCCGAAGTCGGCCAGGTGGTCGGCCGAATAGTTGATGCCGCCGACGAAGGCGCGTTGGCCGTCCACCACCACCAGCTTGCGGTGCATGCGACGGAACCACTTCGTGCGCAGCCCGAAGAGCCGGCGGCACGGTTCGAACACGTGCAGGCGCACGCCCGCCTCGATGAGCGCGCCGGTGAACCGGGGCGGCAGGTCGGGCGAGCCGTAGCCGTCGATGGTCACGTCGATGCTGACGCCGCGCTTCGCCGCGGCCAGCAGGGTGGCATGCAGCTGGCGGCCGACCTTGTCGTCGAACAGGATGAAGGTCTCCAGCAGCACCTCACGCTGCGCCTGCGCGATGGCTTCGAACACGCGCGGGAAGAACTCCTCCCCGTTTTCGAGGAGCTCGAAGTGGTTGCCGCCCACCCACCTGGAGGACTTGGGCGGCGTGTTCATGTCGACACCCCACTCGCCTTCATAGCGAAATCTCCGCCGCCAGCGGCGCATGGTCCGACAGGTGCGACCACGGCTTGTTGGGCAGCACCACCGGCTGATGCGATTCGGCATTGCGTACGTAGATGCGGTCGAGCCGCAGCAGCGGCCAGCGCGCCGGAAACGTCTTCACCGCTTCGCCGCGCTGCGTGACGAACACCTCGTGCAAGCCGGCGCAGCGCTGCAGGCGATCGTGCGCCTTCATGCGCCAGTCGTTGAAGTCACCGGCCACGACCAGCGGCGCGTCGGCCGGCACGCGCGTGTCGATCTGGCGGCACAGCAGGTCGAGCTGCTGGGCCCGCTGCGACTCGCGCAGGCTCAGGTGCACGCAGATGACGTGCACTTCGTCGTCGACCGGCGGGCGCAGCACGCAGTGCAGCAGTCCGCGCCGTTCGTCGCCCCGGCCCACGCTGATGTCGTGGTTCTCGTAGCGCTCGATCGGAAACTTCGACAGCACCGCATTGCCGTGGTCGCCGTCGGGGTACACCGCGTTGCGGCCGTAGGCGAACTGCGGCCAGATGCTGTCGGCGAGGAACTCGTACTGCGGCGTCTCGGGCCAGTCCACGTAGCGCAGCGAATGGCCGGCGTGGGCGCCCAGCACTTCCTGCAGGAACACGATGTCGGCGCTCACGCTGCGCACGGCCTCGCGCAGCTCATGCAGGATGAACTTGCGGTTGAAGAAGGTGAAGCCCTTGTGGGTGTTCACCGTGAGCACCTTGAACGTGCGCGACGACAACGCCGCAGCCGGTGCTGCGGCAGCGGCCGGCACGGACGTGCTGGGGTTGAGGCTTGCGGTCATGGCCTTTCGAGTTTGGGTCGGGCACCGGGCAGCCGATGTAGGCAGGCTCCACGGCGTGCCGTGCGCACACTCCTACAGGCCTTTCGGAGCCCGCGGGCATGCGGTGTGCCGATGCCCATGCGGCCTGCGCTGTAAGGAAGCCGGTGCTACCCTCGACCCCCTCTTTTCGGGCCGGCTGCGCAGCAAGGCCCGACATAAAAGGAGACAGCCTTGATCCAGCGTGAGGAGCCCGCGGACGAGTCCGCGTGTGGCGACGGCGAGGCCCGTGGCGCGCTGCTGCGGCACTACGCGGCGGTGCGTGCGACGTCGGAGGCGCTGGCGGCGCCGCTATCGGCCGAAGACCGGTGCGTGCAGTCGATGCCCGACGCCAGCCCCACCAAATGGCACCTCGCGCACACGAGCTGGTTCTTCGAAACGCTGGTGCTGCAGCCCTTGCAGCAGGGCTGGCGGGCTTTCGACGTGCGCCATGCGTTCCTCTTCAATTCGTACTACGAGTCGCTCGGTCCGCGCCACCCGCGCCCGCAGCGCGGTCTGCTGACCCGGCCCTCGTGCGACGAGGTGGCGGCTTACCGGCGCTTCGTCGATGAAGGGGTGGCGCGCCTGGTGCGCGAAGCCGACGCTGCCACGTGGGCCCGGGCCGAGCCGCTGCTCACCCTGGGCCTGCACCACGAGCAGCAGCACCAGGAGTTGCTGCTCACCGACATCAAGCACCTGCTGTCGCTGAACCCGCTGGCACCGGCCTATGTGCCCGCGCCTCACGAGGCGCCGCCGCGTGAGGCGCCGCCGCTGGCCTGGTGGGACTGCGCGGGCGGGCACGTCCAGATCGGCCACGATGCGCGCGACGGGTTTGCCTTCGACAACGAGACCCCGCGCCATGCGGTGCTGCTGGCGCCCTACCAGCTGGCCAGCCGGCCGGTCACCAACGGCGAATACCTGGCCTTCGTGCATGACGGGGGCTACCGGCGCCCCGAACTGTGGCTGTCGGACGGCTGGGCCGCCGTGCAGCACGGCGGGTGGGAGGCGCCGCTGTACTGGAGCGACGTGGACGCCGACGTCCCGAGCGTCTTCACGCTGTTCGGCCGGCTCCCGTTGAACCCGGCCGAGCCGGTGTGCCACCTGAGCTTCTACGAGGCCTGCGCCTATGCCGCCTGGGCCGGCGCGCGCCTGCCCACCGAGTTCGAGTGGGAGGCGGCGGCGTCGCAGGCGCAGCCGCTGCCGGCGCATCGCTTCGAGCCGGCGCACCCGCACCCCAGGCCCGCGGCAGGCGCGGCCGTGCCGCAGCTGCAGCAGATGCTGGGCGAGGTGTGGGAGTGGACGCGTTCGTCCTACGACCCCTACCCGGGCTTCCGGCCGCTGGCCGGCGCGGTGGGCGAATACAACGGCAAGTTCATGGTGGGGCAGCTGGTACTGCGCGGCGGCAGCTGCGCCACGCCGGCCGGCCACCTGCGGGCCAGCTACCGCAATTTCTTTCCACCGGGAGCGCGCTGGCAGTTCTCGGGCCTGCGCCTGGCGAGGGACCTGTGAGCCACAACCACCACCTGCTGCGCATCACGCCCGACCTGCGTGCACACATGCTGCTCGATGCCGCGGCGGGCCTGCAACGCGCCAACGACTCCGACTTCGCCGAACTCGACGCCGGCCAGGACCATGCCGGGTTCGCGCGCGACCTCGTCGCCGCGCTGTCGCGCAGCCCGCGGGTGATCTCGCCGAAGTACTTCTATGACGCGCAGGGCTCGGCCCTGTTCGACGCCATCTGCGAGCTGCCCGAGTACTACCCCACGCGCACCGAGCTCGCGCTGCTGGCGCGGCACGCCGACGAGATGGCGCTGTGCGTCGGGCCGGGGGCCGACATCGTCGAGTTCGGCGCCGGCTCCAGCGTGAAGGTGCGGCTGCTGCTCGATGCCCTGCGCGCGCCGCGGCGCTTCGTGCCGATCGACATCTCCGGCGATCACCTGCAGGCCGCGGTGCAGCCGCTGGCGCGCGACTACCCCGGCCTGGCCGTCACGCCCATCGCCGCCGACTTCACCCGCGAGCTGCAACTTCCGCCCGCGCTGCCGGGCAGCCGCCGCGTCGGTTTCTTTCCCGGCTCCTCGATCGGCAACTTCTCGCCGGGCGAGGCGGCGCATTTCCTGCGCAATGCGGCGCAATGGCTCAAGGGCGGCGGGCTGCTGATCGGCGTCGACCTGGTGAAGGACCCGGCGGTGCTGCACGCCGCCTACAACGACGCGGCCGGGGTGACCGCCGCGTTCAACCGCAACCTGCTGGTGCGCGCCAACCGCGAGCTGGGCGCCGACTTCGAGCCGGCGCAGTTCGCGCATTACGCGTTCTACGAGCCGCGCCTGCAGCGCATCGAGATGCACCTGGTGAGCCGGCGCCGGCAGAGCGTGGTGCTGTGCGGGCGGCGCTTCGAGTTCGCCGACGGCGAGACCCTGCACACCGAGAACTCGTACAAGTTCACCGTCGAAGGCTTCCAGGCGCTCGCGCTCGAGGCGGGCTTCGAGGCGGGGCCGGTATGGTGTGACCGCGACCGGATGTTCAGCGTGCACTGGCTGGTCGCCCCGAACGATTGAAGAAGGAATCCGTTGAATGAAAGCGATCTGGAACGGCACCGTGGTGGCCGAGAGCGACGACACCGTGGTGGTCGAAGGCAACCACTACTTCCCCGAAAGCGCGGTGCCGCGCGACTACCTGCTGCCCAGCAACACCAAGAGCATGTGCGCCTGGAAGGGCGAGGCGCGCTACTACAACCTGTTCGTCGACGGCGACGTGGCGCCCGATGCGGTGTGGTACTACCCCGAGCCGAAGGAGGCCGCGGCGCAGATCAAGGGGCGCCTGGCGTTCGGGCGGGGCGTGAAGATCGAGGAATAG
>CAMLNA010000170.1 GCA_946481025.1 uncultured Rivibacter sp. | reverse complement strand
GGCTGGTGCCTGCGCTTCCTGAGCGGCGCGGTGAAGGGCCGCACCATCGCGCTCAAGCCCGGCGCCAACGTGCTGGGCTCCGGCGGCGAATGCGAAGTGATGCTGCCCGGCGGCGACGTGCTGCCGCGCCACCTCGTGTTCACCGTGGGGGAACTCGTCGTCACGATGCAGAAGGTCGGCACCGCGTCGGCGCGGCTCAACGGCGAGGAGATGAAGCAGCAGCGCAAGAGCGTGGTGGCCGGCGACATCGTCTCGCTGGGCAGCATCGACTTCCAGCTCGACCGCACCTATGCCGCCGCCGCCGAGCCCGACGACCGCATGTTCGCCGGGCCGGAAAGCGTGCTGCCGGGCGCCGAGGCGCAGGCGCCGCAACCTGCCGCTCCGACGCCGCGGTACCGCTACTGGGCCGGCGGCGCGCTGGCGGCGCTGGCCCTGGCCGGCCTGGCGGCGGTGGCGGTGGGCGCGGGCAGCCCGCCGGGCAACGGCTTCGGCAGCGTGAACCTGGCCGAGGTGGAGAAGGCGCTGGCTCCGTACCCCGAAGTCGAGGTGCTGGCCGCACCGGGCGGGCAGTTCTCGGTGAAGGGTTACGTGGAGTCTCGCCAGCGGCGCCAGGCGTTGCAGCAGGCCATGGCGCCGTTCGGCCGCAAGGTCAGCGTCAACGTGCACGCCGCCGAAGAAATGGTCGAGCACGCCCGCCGCTATGTGAGCGACCCCGGCGTGGCCGTCACCTATGCGGGCCAGGGACGGCTCGTCCTGTCGGGCACGGTCGAAGACGAATCCGTGCGGCAGAAGATCCGCCGCCTGGGCGAGGACCTGCACCCCGCCGTGCTGGTGTCGGACAAGGTCGCCTACCGGCCCAAGCCCGAAGGCGAACGCACCACCGACCTGCAGGCGCAATGGGGCGCCTGGCAGAGCGTGCTGCCGGGCCGCATGGTGAGCATCACCGACGACGGCAACGGGCTTCGGCACATCCAGCTGTCCAACGGCAGCCGCTACTACGAAGGCTCGGTGCTGCGCTCGGGCGCCGAGCTCAAGCGCATCGACCCCGACGGCCTGGTGGTGAGCGGCGCGCCCGACACAAAGCAGGCGCAGCAGCAACAGGTTCAGCAGCAGCAACAACAACAGCAGCAGGCGAGGTGACGGCATGCAGCAGCACAGCACGTCCGCGCCGGCCTGCTCCCCCCATTTCATGCGGCGGTGCATCCGCCGCGTGGAATTCCCCGGCGGCTCGCGCAGGGCCGGCAGGGAGACCCTCAGGCACTTACCCAACCAACATCGCTAGGAGAAACACATGGCAAGCGTCGACACATCCATCGAGCAAATGAACAAGGCCGCGGCCGACAACGCCCGCCTGATGGCCGCCAGCATGGCTGCGTCCACCAGCATCCAGGGCGCCGCGTCCACCGCCCACACGGTGAACGGTGCCGCCGCCGCCGGCGGCGAAGTGGCCAAGTCCACCGGCAACGACATCCGCCAGGCCGCCAAGTCGTCCTGACGCGTGCAGCGGCGGCGCCCGGCCTGGGCGCCCGCCGCCTTTTCGCAAAGAAGTGAAGTGCAGTGAAGCGCAGTGAAGAGGTGAACCATGACCGACCCCGTTGCACTGGCCGCAGCCAAGCCGGCAGAGATCTCAGCGACGCAACAGCAGCCGCCGTCCGCAGCGGCTTCGCAGCGTTTCGACCCGGCCGACACCAAGCTGTTCGCCAACATGATGCAGGGCATGCAGGTGCCGCCGCCTTCGGTGGCGGGCGGCCCCAGCACGCTGGGCGACGCCGCCAAGGCGCTCGCCGCGCAGCTGTCGGGCAACGTGCGCTCGTATGACGAGATGCGCCGCAGCATGCTCGAGTCGATGGACCTGTCGGACCCGATCAAGACCATGTTCGCGCTGACCGACCATTCGATGGAGGCGCACACCATGTTCGCCAAGTTGCACATCTCCACCGGCCTCGCCAGCGCGGCGACCGGCCTGTTCGGCACCTTGCTGAAGAACCAGCAGTGAGGCCCCTCATGAACGCACACAGCTGGCTGAAGCCGCTCTTTGCACTGTCGCTGGCGCTTGCGCTGGCGGGCTGCAAGGTGGGCCTGTATTCCGGCCTCAACGAACAGGAGGCCAACGAGATCGTCGCGGCGCTGTCGGCCGAAGGCATCGATGCCGCGAAGGAACGCATCGAAGGCAGCAACTGGCAGGTCCAGGTGGACGAAGCCCGGCTCGGCGCCGCGCTCGACGTGCTGCGGGCCCAGGGCCTGCCGCACGATCGCTATGCCAGCATGGGCGACGTGTTCCAGAAGCAGGGCCTGGTGTCCACGCCCTCCGAGGAGCGCATGCGCTACATCTATGCGGTGTCGCAGGAGCTGTCTCAGACGCTGCGCACCGTCGACGGCGTGGTCGCGGCGCGGGTGCACGTCGTCATCCCGGCCAACGACCCGCTGAGCGATCGCATCCGCCCGTCGTCGGCGGCGGTGTTCATCAAGCACCGGCCCGACGTGGACCTGCGCCTGCTGGCGCCGGCGGTGAAGGACATGGTGGCGCACAGCATCGAAGGGCTCACGCACGACCAGGTGTCGCTGTCGCTGTTCGAGGCGCGCCGCGCCACGGCAGGCAACGGCGAGGCGGAGGGGCGCAACGGCGGTCAGATGATCCTCGGCATGCTGTCGCCCGGTGCGGCGGCGGTGCTGCTGGGGCTGCTGCTGCTGGCCGCGGTGTGCCTCATGGTGCTGCCCACGCTGCTGCGCCGGCAGGGGCTGGATTGGCGCACCTGGGCACGGCGCCAGGTGCTGCGACGCTGACACGGCGGGCCGCACGCCATGGCGTCCACGGCAGCAGCGCCTCTCGCCAGCGGACCAGGCCCGATGGACCTGGTGCGGCTGGTGACGCATTTCAACCTGCACCCGGAGGCCGAGCTGCACCCGAGCTGGCTGCCGGCCGACTGGCCGGTTCGCCACCGTGTGCCGGCGAGGCTGGGCCAGCGCGGGCGCGCGGTGCTGTCGCAGCTGCTGATGCGTTCTTCGGCCAGCGGCGCGCCAGGCGACTTCAATTTCGACTCGCGCGGCAAGCGCCTGGCCTTGCTGGATGCCGGCTCGCTGCGGCGGCTGGCCCTGTACTGCGGCTTGTGCGCCCACCTGCCGCTGCTGCGGCAGCGCGGCGCCTTGAGCGCACAGCTGCGCCGCCAGGCCCGCAGGCTCGGCGACGACGCTCTCGATTTCGTGCTGGAGCGCGTGCCCGAGCTGACCGAGATCCGCATGGATGCCAAGGTCCTGAAGGACCGGCCGGTGGGCGCCGGCCACGTGGTCGCCACCCGCGGCTACCGCCTGTTGCTGGGCCTCATGGCCGCCGAAGGCGAATCCGTCCTGCAGCGGGTGCAGCACAAGCTGCCGCGCCGCATGTCCACCTACCGCGTGCCGGCGCTCGAGTCGCGCCAGCAGCGCCAGCTCGGGGAGCTGGTGTTGTCGTGCATCGTTCCCGAAAGATTGCCGCAATGGGACTGGCTTTTCTGATCACCACCGAGAACCTGCAGCTGCTGTCCGAGCGCAAGGTGCTCAAGGAAGCCGAGTACGCGGCGCTGCTCGACGCCACCGCGGTGGTCGAGACCGCGCGGGGCGAGGCCCGGCGCATCGTGCAGCAGGCGGCGCAGCAGGCCGAGGCGAGCCGCCGGCAGGGCTACGAAGAAGGCCTCGAGCGTGCGCGCGTCGAATACGCGCAGCGCCTCGTGTCCGAAACCCTGGCCTCCGAGCGGCAGCTGCATGCGCTGCGGGCATCGATGGCGCAGATCGTCGTGCGGGCGGTCGGCCAGTTCATCGCCGAGGCCGAACCCGCGAAGCTGTTCGAGGCCGCGCTGCGCCGCGTCGACACGCTGGTGCGCACCGAGCCTTTCATCACCGTGCGGGTGGCGCCCGCGCAGGAGCAGGCCATGCAGCAGGTGCTGGCCCGCCTGCGCGACGAGGCCAACTGGCAGATGAACGTGGCCGTGCAACCCGATGCGACGCTGGCCGAGGGCAGCTGCGTGGTGCACACCGCTTCAGGCACCCTCGAACTGGGCATCGACGCACAGCTCGAGGCCTTCCGCCGCGCCGTTCAGCGCTCGGGATTGGAGTCCGCATGAACCAGCCTGTCTCCGACGCCGCGCTCAACATCGTTGCCGACCTGGAGCAGGCCTTCGGACGGATCACGCCGGTGGGCATGCGCGGCCGGGTGAGCAAGGCGGTCGGCATGCTGATCGACGCCTCCGGCATCCAGGCCCACGTGGGTGAACTCTGCGAGCTGGTCACGCCCGGCGAGCCGCCGCTGCTGGCCGAAGTGGTGGGCTTCCACCACAACACCGCCATCCTCACGCCGCTCGGGCCCACCACCGGCATCTCGGCGCTGACCGAGGTGGTGCCCACAGGCCGCGGCCATGCATGCCCGGTGGGCGTGGGGCTGTTGGGCCGGGTGCTCAACGCCCTGGGCGAACCCATCGACGAGCGCGGGCCGCTCTCGACCCTGGCGCAGATGCCGGTGCATCGCGACCCGGTGAGCCCGCTGGCGCGCCGCATGATCGACGCGCCCCTGGCCACCGGCATCCGCGCCGTCGACGGCCTGCTCACCCTGGGCGAAGGCCAGCGGGTGGGTGTCTTCTCACCACCGGGCGTGGGCAAGAGCACGCTGCTGGGCATGCTGGCGCGCGGCTCGCAGGCCGACGTGAACGTGATCGCGCTCATCGGCGAGCGCGGCCGCGAGGTGAAGGAATTCATCGAGCACAGCCTGGGGCCGCAGGGGCTGGCGAAGTCGGTGCTGGTGGTGTCCACCTCCGATCGTCCGCCGATGGAACGCATCAAGTCGGCCTACGTGGCCACCACCATCGCGGAGCACTTCCGCGACCAGGGCAAGAAGGTCCTGCTGCTGGTGGATTCGCTCACCCGGTTTGCGCGGGCACAGCGCGAGATCGGGCTGGCCAGCGGCGAGCCGCCCACGCGGCGCAGCTATCCGCCGTCGATCTTCTCGATGCTGCCGCAACTGCTCGAGCGGGCGGGGCAGGGCAAGACCGGCTCCATCACGGCCATCTACTCGGTGCTGACCGAAGGCGACGAGGAGAACGACCCGATCGCCGAGGAAGTGCGCTCCATCCTCGACGGGCACATCGTGCTGTCGCGCAAGCTGGCTTCCGGCAACCACTACCCGGCCATCGACGTGCTGGCCAGCATCAGCCGTGTGATGCCGCTGGTGACGTCGCGCTCGCATCGCGACGCGGCGGCCGCCTTCCGCAGCCTCCTGGCCAAGTTCCAGGAGATGGAGCTGCTGGTGCAGATCGGCGAATACCGCGCCGGCAGCGACGCGCAGGCCGACCGGGCCATCGGACTGCGTCCGGCGATGCTGGACTTCCTGCGCCAGGCGCCCGAGTCTGCGCAGCCGTTCGACAGGACCGTGGCGCAGTTGCAGGGTTTCGGGGGTTGAGCGATGGCCGTGGACTGGAAGCTCCTGATCGAAGTGCGCGAACGGCAGAAGCGCACCGCCATGGAGGCGGTGGCGCGCGACCGTGCCGCGGCCGACCAAAGCCTGGCGTTGCTGCAGCAGGCACATGCCCAGCTGCAGCAGCAGATCGATGCTAAGGCCGCGCACTGGCAGGCCACCACCGGGGCCTTGTCGGGCGGCGCCTGCAGCGTGGCGCAGCTGCGCCAGGCCAGCGCCTGGAGCGGTGCGCTCGACGGGCACATCGCCACGGCGGCCACCGGCGTTGCGCAGGCGCAAGGGCTGCACCAGCAGCGCGAGCAGGTGTTGCAGGAAAGCCGGCAGCGCATGCGCGCCGCGGCGGGCGAGGTGGAAAAGGCCCAGCAGATGCAGCAGCGCAGGCTGCAGCAGCAGCGACGCCTGCACGAGGCCCGGCAGGAAGACGTGGCCGAGGAAGTCGCGTCGGTGACCTGGTCGTCAAGGCGGTTTTCGTAGCGCCGGGGGCTGCCGCCGTGGAAACCACCATCGAACTCGAAGCGCTGGAACGCATGTTCTCGGCCGTGGTGCTCACGCTGCCGCGGCTGTTCGCCATCTTCGCCGTGGTGCCGTTCCTGTCGGGCAGCATGATCACCGGCATCGTGCGCAACGGCCTGCTGCTCATGCTGGCGATCTTCATGTCGCCGGTGGCCGGCAACCTGCCCGAGGTGAACATCGGCACCTGGGTGCTCATCGCGAGCAAGGAAGCCTTCATCGGGCTGCTGCTGGGCCTGGGGTTCGGCATCTTCATCTGGGCCATCCAGAGCGTGGGCGACCTCATCGACTTCCAGACCGGCTCCAGCAACGCGTCGTTCTTCGACCCGGTGGCCGGCCACGAGAACGGCCCGACCGGCGAATTCCTCGGCTGGATGGTCATCACGCTGTTCGTCTCGGCCGGCGGCCTGCTGGCGATGCTCGGCGTGGTGGTCGACTCCTACCGCATCTGGCCGGTGGGCTCGTTCTTCCCGAGCGTGGGGGCGGTGCTGGAGCAGTTCGCCGTCCGCCAGGGCGACACGCTCTTCCTGTGGATCGTGAAGCTCGCCGCGCCGGTGGTGTTCGTGCTCATGCTGGTGGAACTCGGCATGGGCCTCATCAGCCGCGTGGCACCGCAGCTCAACGTGTTCGTGTTCTCGCAGCCGCTCAAGAGCCTGCTGGCCACGTTGATGATGGTGCTGCTGCTGTTTTTCGTCTACGAGTCGCTGCAGCAGTTCCTGCGGCCCGAGAACGGCGTGCTCGACTTCCTGCGGGCCACCTTGTAGCCATGGCAGAAAAGAACCAGGACCCGACCCCCAAGCGCCTGCGCGACGCGCGCAAGAAGGGCGAGGTCGTGTTCAGCTCCGACGTCGCCTCGACCACGGTGTTCGCGGTCGGCGTGATCATGCTGTGGCTGGGGGGCGGGCTCGTCTTCACGCTGCTGCGGGAGCTGTGGCTGCATGCCACCAGCACCACGCTGCTCACCCGGCCCGACGACCGCTTCGGCGAGCTGCTGCTGCACACCACCGAGACGCTGCTGTGGGCCACCCTGCCCATCATGGTCGTGGTGGCCGTGGCGGGCATCCTGGGCTCGCTGTTCCAGGTGGGCGGCGTGGCCGCATGGGAACGCATCAAGCCGGACGTGAACCGCATGAATCCGGGCGAGGGGCTCAAGCGCATTTTCTCGACGCGCAGCCTCGTCAACCTGCTGAAGATGCTGCTCAAGACCACGCTGCTGGCGGCGCTCATGTACGTGGTGGTGCGCGCCTACGTGGACCCGGCGATGAAGCTCGGGTACGCCCGGCCCGCGGCCATGCTTTCGGCGGGAGCGCAGATGGTGCTCACCATGTTCGGCTGGGCGGTCGTGATCTACGTGGTGATGGCGCTGCTCGACTATGCGCACGAGCACTACGAGTTCATGAAGCAGCAGCGCATGTCGATCGAAGACCTCCGCCAGGAGCACAAGGAGGTCGAAGGCGACCCGATCAATCGCTCGCGGCGCCGCTCGGCCCACTTCGAGGCGGTGTATTTCACGCTGGCCGACCGCGTGCGCATGGCCTCGGCGGTGATCCATTCGGCCCGCACCGCGGTGGCGCTGCAATACCTGGGCGAAAACGACCTGCCGCGGGTCATCGCGCGAGGCGAGGGCGACATCGCCGCCCAGATCCGGCGCATCTCGAGCGAGGCGCTGATCCCCACCGAATTCGAGCCCGGCCTGGCCGAGCGCCTCTACGAAGAGGTGCCGCAGGACCAGGCGATACCGCGCTCGCTCTACGCACCCGTGGCCAAGCTGCTGCGCTGGGCGCAGGGCGAAAGCCATTGAACGCCAGGAGGTTCTCATGTTGATCGCAGATGGTGGTGGCTACGTTCGTTATCAGGTCCCTCCGCCGCCCCCACCCCCACCCCCACCAC
>CAMLNA010000169.1 GCA_946481025.1 uncultured Rivibacter sp. | reverse complement strand
ATGTTCGTGCCGGCCTTCACCGGCCTGGGCGCGCCCTACTGGAAGCCCAACGCCACCGGCGCCATCGTCGGCCTCACCCGCGGCAGCACGGCCGCCCACATCGCCCGCGCCGCGCTGGAGAGCATCGCGTTCCAGAGCGCCGCGCTGCTGCAGGCCATGAGCCGTGATCTGTCTACCCCTCGCCCGGCGAGTACGCCGGCCGGTCCCCCGGGGGGACACGGGCCGGCTTCGGAGCGGCCGGGCGCTCGGCCCGCAGCGGTCCCCACCAGCGGCGTCACCGAGTTGCGAGTGGACGGCGGCGCCTGCGTCAACAACCTGCTCATGCAGTTCCAGGCCGACCTGCTGGGCATCCCGGTCGTGCGCCCGCAGGTCATCGAGACCACTGCGCTCGGCGCGGCGTATCTCGCGGGGCTTTCATGCGGTGTCTACAAGAACCTCGATGAGCTGGCCGCGCAATGGAAGGTGGAGCGCCGCTTCCTGCCCACCATGCCGCGCGAGCGTGCCGCGGCGCTGATGGGGCGCTGGGAGCATGCGGTGAAGCAGGCGACGCTGGAGTAGCACCGTCATTCCTGCGGCGGTGGCGCCGGGTTGCGTGACGGGTACTCCGCGATCTGCAGCTGCGCGTCCGCCCCTTGTGTACGGCCCAGGCGCGCCACGAAGTTGACGCCGTCCGTCGCAGAAGACTTGCCGCGCTCGAAGAGGTTCATCGTCGAACGGCGCCAGGTCGAAGGCTCGTTGAGCAGCTGGTCGCGGTCGGCCTTCACCGCCTGGCTCATCGCGTCGTTGCCCGTCTCCTTCGCCACGTCGTCGAGCATGTACAGCATCTCGAAGTGGCCCGAAGCCTGCGGCATCATCGTGTCGTGGATGTTGTAGAGCGCGAAGTTGCTGCTCTCGAGGGCCTGGGCCTGCCGGAGGAAGCGATCGAGGTCGCGGTGGGCGAGGTCCCGGCCTTGCGTCTGCTTCTGCTCCTCGGTCCAGCCGCTCAGCGTCTCGAGGTAGCGCTGGATCCACTGCTCGCGGTTGAGCTCCACCTCGGCCGCCAGCGGTTGAGGTGAGTTGTAGAAGCGGTCGTGGTCGGCGTCGATGGTGCCGGCGAAGTCGAGCACCGTCACCGAGACCTTTTCGTAGTCCTGGCCGAACTCGCGTGTGCCTGACAGGTTGAGCGGCGCCTTGGCACCCGTCAGCTGCGTGGTCCCGGCGGGCGCCTGCGGTGCAGGAGCCGGTGCAGCGGCGGGCGGTGCAGCCGGCGCCGCATCCGCCGTCCTCGGGTAGTTGCGCGGATCGCCCATGTTGGCCGCGAGGCCGGCCGACGCGCGGAACTTGCTGTGCGCGACGGACACCTGCTCGTTGAGCACCCGCACGTTGCCCGAATGGTCCGCATACACCTGCTGCTGCCGCTCGTTGGACAACTGCACCGAAGCGTTGGGGCCGAAGGTCGTGTTGCGCTCGCCCTTGCGGGGATCCCCGACGTTGAGGCCCACCGAGGCCGACGCCTCCACCACGAGGCTGCCCGTGTCCTGCGTCATGTCGGAAATGATGAGCTTCTCGTTGCGCGCCAGCAGGGCCGACAAGGCGTCGTCGAACGGCTGGCCCTGCTCGTCGCGCAGCGTTTCCCATTTGCCGAGGTCGCGCACGACGTTCTTCAGGTTCTCGATCATCTCGGGCAGGCGGCCCGGCTCGCGGCGGATGCGCAGGGTCGCGCCTTCGACGTGCGTGTTGCTGAGCCCGCCCTTCAGCCCGCCGGACAGGCGCAGCCCGAGCACGTCTTCCGCCAGCTTGAAGGTCGGCCCGGCGCTCAGGCCCAGCTCGCCGCCGGTCTGGCGGATGGAGCCGGCCGTGATCTGCAGCCCCTGCATGGGGTGGAAGATGTCGATGAAGGCCTCGCGCCGCACCTGCGCATTGGCCACCGGCGTGATCAGCGGGTCGCCTGCCGCAGGCGCCGAGATCGACAGGTTCGACGGCCACCCCAGCCCGGCCACGCCCCCCTCCGAGGCGCGCAGGCGCGTGCGCAGGTCCCAGGTGTCGAGCTTGGCGCACAGGTCGTCGACGAAGCGCTGCCGGCCTTCTTCGGCGGGAGACAGCAGCCGCGTGGCAGCGGCGGCATGCTCGCTCGCACCGGCGGCCAGTGCCGCGGTCTGCGCCTCGTCACGCGACGCAGGCTGCGGGCCCCGTGCCGAGATCGCCTCCAGCATCGAGGCAGACCGCTGTGCCATCGCCAGAAGCGGCTCGGCCGGCAGCATGGGCACCGGCGCACCCTGCAGCGCTTCGCGTGCGTGGGCCCGGATGCTCGCCAACTCGGCGGCAGACGGCGTGTCGGTCGGCGCCCGGTCCGGGTGCGCCTTGATGAAGGCCCCGAGCGCCTGGGCCACGGCGGCGCTGGGCGACGGTGCTTCGCGCCGCGCGAAAGCCTGGTCGATCAGCTGGCCGCCCGCCTGCTCCAGCGCCTGCACAGCGGCATTCCAGTGCTCGCGCCCCTGCACCGAGGGCGTGCGCAGCCCCACCGAAGCACCCACCGCGTCGAGCCGCTCCAGCACCCCGGCGCGCAACGGCGTCTTCTTGCCCAGCGGGTTCAAGGTCGGGGGGTCGAGTTCCTGCCGACGGCGCGCCACCCCCTGCTCGACGTCCGGGGCCCCAGCGGCGCCGAAGCCCAGCGCCTGCTGCAGCCGGCCCGCGATGCCGACGTCGGGTGCCTGAGCGCGATCGACCCACTGCGTGACCATCTTGGTCAGGCGCTTGTTGATGCGGCCGTAGTGCGAGTCCGGCGCATTGGCGACGAAGCCCATGCGCACGGCGCGCAGGGCCGCGAGGTCGCGCTGGCTGGTCACGGCTTGCGGGCCGGAATCGACGGCGGCCGCCGCGGCGCGCTTCGCCCCTTCGAGCCAGGCGCGCACGGTTTCCGAAGACTCCTGCTGCAAGGCCCGGTCGGCCCGCCAGAAAGCCCGCACGTCCAGCGACTGCGGCGTCACTTCCGCCACCGAGGCCTGGTGGCGCGCTGCCAGCATGAGCACTTCGGTGCCCCGGTGCACGCCGCTCATCATGCGGAACAGCGCCTTCACATCGGCATCGGCCTGCGAGGTGGCGGCCGAGCCTGCGTCGCCCGACATCCATTTCGACGTGGGCGAGTCCATCAGCGCCTGCAGCGCATCGGCCGCCCTCGACGGGTCACCGCCGGTCACGTGCGCCAGCATGCGTGAAGTCGCCTCCACCATCGAAGCGCGCGAGATCGCTTCCTTCAAGGGCTGCCTGGGCAACCGGCCGGCCAGGGCCTGCAGCCGAGCACCCAGAACCGGCACCGGCGCAACGGCTGCAAAGCCCGGCGGATGCTCCTGCATCAGCCCCAGCAGGCGGTCTTCGGCGGCACCCAAGGCCTCGTCGTGACGGTTCTGGATCCGCTGCGCACCTTCGGCCGCGGCTTGCACCAACGGCCGCTGGCGGCCTGCTTCGTCGGCCACCTGCTGGCGCAGCGAGCTGTCCATCGGCAGCCGCCCATCGATGCGCTCGAGTTCGCCGACCGCGAAATCCAGCCGCACCCGCGTGGCGGTGTGCATGCGCGCCGCGGCGCCCAGGTTGCGCAGCTGTGAAGCCGACAACACCGCATCGAGTTCGTTCGCGGCGGCGCGCAGCGCCGCCGGCACCTGCCCATCAGGCGCGGCACCGTGCTCTCGCCTGGCGGCGTCGAGGGCGTTCTTGGCGGCATCCAGGCGTTCGCCGAAGCCCGGGTCCACGGGCGCCTGCATCACCTCGGCTTCGCGGCTGTGGTTGATGGGATGCATGCCGCCTTGCGGCTGCGTGGGGCCCAACGGCACCACGGCCCCACCGACTTCGCCGGTGAGGAGGCTCGACATGGGCGCGGCGAACGGCGAGGGCATCAGCCCCGCCGGCGAATGAGGGGCCAGGCGGCGGCGCAGCTGCGAGGCGCCCGGACGCTCCATGTTCGACGGTGCATCGGCCATGGCCCGGCCCGAGACCCTCAGGACCTCCGCCACATCGGGCTCGCGCTCGGCGCGAGGACGCAGCGGGTGGTCGGGGTCTCCCAGCACCTGGGGGGCGGCAGGTCGCTCGGGGTGTTCGCGCGTGCGCTCGGTGCCCGGGACGACGAGGGTTGCGCTCACCGGGCGCGCGTTGAGCCATTCAGGCATGGCGGGTACTCCTTGATGGAGCCACGGTAGAGAAGCCCCCGGCCCGGGCGCGGCCGGCATGCGAAAGCGGGCGCGTTCAAGCGAAGCCGTGCATGCCGCTGCGGATTGACGCAGGCACTGGAATCGGGGCAAGCGCCCCATCGGCGCCACCGGCAGGACTCCTGCCAACACGCTGTCAGTAGCCCCCGCGCACCATGGCGGCTCCCTGCAACCAACCCCTCAGGAGCCCCGCCATGACCACCCAAACCGCCGTACCGACCCACGCCATCAACTGGTTCGAGATCCCCGTCACCGACATCGACCGCGCCCAGGCCTTCTACGAGCGCGTGCTCGGCAAGGCGCTGCGGCGCGAAACGATGGACGGCGCGCACCTGGCCGTGTTTCCGGCCGACAAGGACGCCGTGTCCGGCGCGCTGTTCGCAGGCAGCGCGGCCTACAAGCCGGCCGACGCCGGCACCGTGGTCTACCTGAACGCCGAACCCTCGCTCGACGCCGCGCTGTCGCGCGTGGAAGCCGCCGGCGGCAGGATCGCCACGCCGCGCACCGAGCTGCCCGACGGCATGGGCTGCTTCGCGCTGCTGACCGACCTCGACGGCAACCGCGTCGGCCTGCACGCGATGGCGTAGCATGGTCCAGCCGCTTGTCCTGCTGCTCCTGCTGTTCGTGCCGCAGATGCTGCGCCTGGCCTGCTCGCCGCTGGCATGGATGCGAACCACCGGCTTCGCGGCCGCGCCGCTGGCGCGTCTGCGGGCCGTGCCCTTTCCGTTGCGCCCGCTGGAAATTCCTGACATGAAGCTCGCCTACACCATCCTCTATGTGGCCGACGTGCCGGCCTCCATCGAGTTCTGTGAACGGGCCTTCGGCCTCGAGCGCGGCTTCGTGCACGAGAGCGGCGAATACGGCGAGCTGCTCACCGGCAGCACCCGGCTGGCGTTCGCGCAGCACGGCATCGCCCGCGACAACCTCGGGCACGACTACGTCGATGCGCAGCGATCGCCGCAACCGCTCGGCATGGAGATCGGCCTGGTGACCGACGACGTGGAGGCGGCCTGGCGTCATGCGGTGGCCGCCGGGGCCACCGCGCTGAAGGCGCCGCAGCGCAAGCCCTGGGGCCAGACGGTGGCCTACCTGCGTTGCCCCGACGGCCTGCTGGTCGAGCTGTGCACGGCCATGGACTGATCGACCCGAATCGAACCGAACCGATTGCATGCGCCGTGCCGACCGCCTCTTCCAACTCGTGCAGCTCGTGCGCAGCCGCCGGCTTTCCACGGCCGCGTGGCTGGCCGAGCGGCTCGAGATCTCCGAGCGCACCGTCTACCGCGACATCGCCGACCTGCAGCAGCAGGGCGTGCCCATCGAAGGCGAAGCCGGCGTGGGCTACCGCATGCGCGCGGGCTTCGACCTGCCGCCGCTGATGTTCACGCGCGACGAAGCCCAGGCCCTGGTCGCCGCCGTGCGCCTCGCGCAGTCGCGTCTCGACGTGGCGCTGGCGCAGCAGGCCGAGCTGGCGCTGGGCAAGATCCTCGCGGTGCTGCCGGCCGCCTCGCGCGCCGCGGCCGAAAGCCTCGCGGTGTACGCGCCGCCGGTCGGCCCCGACGATGCCACCCGCTGGCGCCTGCAGCAGCTGCGCGAGGCCACCGAATCGCGCCGCAAGGTCCGGCTGCAATACCTCGACCTGCAGGAGCGCAGCAGCGAACGCACCGTGCGCCCGCTGGGCTGCTTCTACTGGAGCGCCGTGTGGACGCTCTCCACCTGGTGCGAGACCCGCCAGGCCTTCCGCAGCTTCCGCATCGACCGCATCCGCGAACTCACGGTGCTGGACGAGCGCTTCCGCGACGAGCCCGGCAAGACCCTGGCCGACCTGTTCCGTGAACATGAGGCCTCGCGGGCGGAGTGGGAACGCCCTTCGGCCACCGAGGCCTCCACCGCAAACCCCCGCCCCCCGGCCTGACACATCCGGCGGACCTACACTGCCGCCCATGCCCGCTGCGCACCTGCTGCTGGCCCTGGCGGTGGTCTTCGTCTGGGGCACCAACTTCGTCGTCATCAAGCTGGGGCTGGCCGAGCTGCCGCCCTTCCTGTTCGCGACGCTGCGCTTCCTGCTCTCGGCCTTTCCCTTCGTGCTGTTCATCCGCCGCCCGGCCGTGCCCTGGCACAAGCTGGCGTTGTTCGGCGTGCTGCTGGGCGCGGGCCAGTTCGGGCTGCTGTTCTACGCGATGCGCGCCGACATCTCGCCCGGCCTCGCGTCGCTGGTGGTGCAGACGCAGGTGTTCTTCACCATCGGCCTGTCGATGCTGTTGCATCGCGAGCGGCCGCGGGCGGCACAAGGCCTGGCGCTGGCGCTTGCCGTCGCGGGCATGGCGGTGATCGCCGCCCACCTGAGCGACGCCGTCACGCTGTGGGGCCTGGCGCTGGTGACGCTGGCCGCGGCGCACTGGGCCGGCGCCAACATGGTGGCCAAGTCGGCCGGCCGCGTGGACATGCTCGGCTTCATGGTGTGGAGCAGCGTGTTCGCCGTGCCGCCGCTGGCGATGCTGAGCCTGGTGTTCGACGGCCCGCCGGCCATGGCGCAAGGCCTCGTCCACGCGGGCTGGGTCGCCTGGGCCGCGGTGCTCTGGCAGGCGCTGGGCAACACCCTGTTCGGCTATGGCGCCTGGAACTGGCTGCTCGCACGCCATGCCGCGGCCACGGTCGCGCCGATGGCGCTGCTGGTGCCGGTGTTCGGCATGGGCGCCTCGGCCTGGCTACTGGGCGAGCCGCTGCCCGGATGGAAACTCGTGGCCGCCGCGCTGGTGCTGGCCGGCCTGTCGCTCAACGTGCTGGCCAGCCGCTGGGCGCCCTCACTCTCGATGGCAAGGACATGACCGCACCCCACCCCCCGATGCTCAAGCTCCACTACTACCCCAGCAACGCCAGCATGGCACCGCACATGCTGCTCGAGGAAATCGGCGAGCCCTTCGAGCTGTTGCTGGTGGACCGCACGAAGGGCGCGCACAAGTCGCCCGAGTACCTCAAGCTCAACCCGAACGGGCTGATCCCGGTGCTGCAGGACGGCGACCTCGTGCTCTACGAAGCCGCCGCGATCTGCCTGCACCTGGCGGACAGGTTCCCGAAGGCCCGCATGGCGCCGGCCCTGGGCACGCCGGAGCGCGCCCACTTCTACAAGTGGCTCATGTGGCTCACCAACACGCTGCAGGCCGCGCTCATCCTGTACTTCTATCCGGAGCGCTGGTCCGGCGACGAAGCCGGCGCCCGGGCGGTGAAGGCGCATGCCGAAACCAGGATCGGCACCATGCTCGACCAGCTGGATGCCGAAATCGCCCGCCATGGCGGCCCCTGGTTCATGGGCGAGCACTACACCGCGCTCGACCCGTTCGCGCTCATGCTGTGCCGCTGGACACGGGGCTTCGAGCGGCCGGCGCGCAGCCTCACGCAGCTCGGGCCCTATCTGCAGCGCCTGCTCAAGCGGCCGGCGATCCACCGCGCCTTCGAGGCCGAGCGCCTGCCGCTTCCCTGGGTTTGATGTCGGCACCCCGGCCGGCGGGTACGCCGTCCACCCCTCCGTGAGGGGCGGGCCTTGCTTGGGGCGGCCCGGCGCGGCGGCCCGGACATGTCGGCACCCCGGCCGGCGAGTACGCCGTCCACCCCTCCAGGAGGGGACGGGCCTTGCTTGGGGCGGCCCGGCGCGGCGGCCCGGACATGTCGGCACCCCGGCCCACAGGTACGCCGTCCACCCCTCCAGGAGGGGACGGGCCTGGCTTGGGAGCGGCCCGGCGCGGCGGCCCGTGGCGCGACTACGACTCAGGCCTTCAGCAGCCCT